>NZ_QPQX01000004.1:0-302562 GCF_005234805.1 Enterococcus sp. ARL09-542 | reverse complement strand
CGGCGCACAGAACGCGCCGCATATCGGACTAAGTTTTATTCAAATTTGTCTTCACCAACACGATTTGACGAAGAGCCCTTTTTTATGTAGTTGTCTTCTATCCATTTGATTAGAAGAATGGCATACCTTCTATTTTGTAATCTTCAATAATTTGTCTGAAAACATTCGGTTCTTCCCACGCATAACCATCAGGTAGTTGTTTGTCTTGTCCTGATTCTTGGGTTTCAAAAACAAAAAGTGGAATATTCTCAGCATCAATCGATCCATTGGTTAATTCAACAAGATCGATCGCTGTCACGTCTAAATGAATACTGTCTTTAAACAATTGTAAAATATTTGCTAGACCGGTCTTATCTTCAGAGAAGTCTGTAGATGCCAGTTCTGCGGTACCTTCGTGCGTCTGCATCAAAAACTTTTTCGAGCCATTTGCCAAGTGCATCATAACTGTTCCTGCCACTTTTTTGGATCCCAAAATACCCACCTCGGTTATTCAACTGATTGTAAATCAATTTTAGCACATTTTCAGAAAATATGCACGATTATCTCTTTCCGTTTTCTTTTTCCAGCATCTCTTTGGCTTCTGCTGTCCACTTTGGTAAGGCTTCAGCAATCGTCCGAAAACCGATTCGTTTGTTTTTATTCGTAAAATACCTTTTGCGCTTATAAGGAAGCTGAACAAATTTTTGTTCTAATGTTCTGCGGGACAGACTGATTTTTTGGCTATATTCATCGATATCGATAATCTGTACGCGCACCTCCTGGCCCACTTGCAAAACATCATGAATATTCTTCGTGTATCCAGACTGGATCTCAGAAACATGGATCAAGCCTTGTGTTTCTTTATCGAGCGACACAAAGGCGCCGTATGGTTGTATACCTGTGACCGTTCCGTCAATAATAGTTCCGATTTGATAGTCCATATGATTTCCTCTCTTTTCATCTTTTATTATACTTGAACTAGTGTTAGATTTGAAGTAGTAGAAAAAAACGATCTAGGAGGGGTACATATGACGAATTTTGACAATGTCCATTCACGGTTAAATACCAATAGTGTAAAGTGGGACAGTATTGCTACGACCTATAAGGAAGAAGGTTTACTGCCGTTATGGGTAGCCGACATGGATTTTTTGGCACCTAAGCCGGTCAAGAATGCCCTGCAGCAAGTGATTGATCAAGGAATTTACGGCTATACTGTTTTCCCTGAAAGTTTGTACGAAGCAATCATTTCTTGGCAAGAACGAAAACACAACTACTCGCTACAAAAAGAGGAGATTTTGTTCAACAGTGGTGTTGTCCCTAGTCTCGCATTAGCTGTGCAGAGCTATACCAATGAAGGCGACAGTGTAATGATTCATGATCCAGTGTACCCACCATTTGCTGACGTTGTTGAAAAAAATCAGCGTCAACTTGTGCGCAACCCGTTGATCGAAAAAAACGGGCATTTCGAAATCGATTCCGTTGCAATGGAATCTGCTATTGTAGATAACCATGTCAAACTGATGATTTTGTGTAATCCACACAATCCTGGTGGTCGTGTGTGGACAAAAGAGGAGCTGCAAACAATTGGGTCGATCTGTCAAAAACATCATGTTCTCGTGGTCAGCGATGAAATCCATCAAGACATCGTTTTTGCTCCGAATACATTTGTTTCATTTCAGACAGTTGATCCTGTTTTTGCTGATTTCTCCATTGTTTTAACTTCAGCAACCAAAACATTCAACTTGGCCGGCATCAAAAATTCAATGATCTTTATCAAAAATCCGGATTTGAAAAAACAATTCATAACTGTTCAAGAAAAAAATGTTCAAAGTGAAATCAATACATTCGGTATTGTAGCAACAGAAGCAGCCTATCGAGAGTCAGAAGCATGGCTGGATGAATTGCTTAACTATCTTTCAGCCAATATCGAATGGACCTGTGAGTTTTTGGTAGAAAAATTACCTGAAATCAAGTTTCAAAAGCCAGAAGGCACCTATCTTATGTGGCTAGACTTCTCTGCCTACGGTCTTTCTGACCGAGAGTTACAACGCAAATTGATCAAAGAAGCAAAAGTGGTCTTGAATCCAGGTATCAACTTTGGCCCATCTGGAACGCAACATATGCGGATCAACTTGGCTTGTCCTCGAGAAACGCTGCAAAAAGGTCTCCTGCAAATTGCTGCTGCATTCACAGAACTGAAACAATAAAAAAGAACCCCGCGGGGTTCTTTTTTATGCACTGATTTCAATTGTTTCGATCACAACATCATGAACAGGACGGTCTTGCGGTCCTCGTTGAACGTTTGCGATTTCGTCCACTACATCCATGCCATCTACAACATGACCAAAAACAGTGTGACGGAAGTCTAACCATGGCGTTCCACCTTGTTGATATGCTTCGATCACTTCGGAAGGATAACCTGCTCCCTCTAATTGACCAAGCATATTCGCTGGTACGTTTTGATTGTTGACAATAAAGAATTGGCTGCCGTTTGTATTTGGGCCGGCATTAGCCATTGATAATGCTCCGCGAAGATTGAAGAGCTCTTTTGAAAACTCATCTTCGAAGCTGCCCCCGTAAATACTTTCGCCACCCATACCAGTACCGGTAGGATCGCCGCCTTGAATCATAAAATCAGGAATAACGCGGTGGAAAATGATACCGTCGTAATATCCTTTTTGGGCAAGTTCGACGAAGTTTTTCACGGTTTTTGGGGCCAATTCTGGAAAGAGCACTACTGTGATATCTCCCCGATTCGTTTTGATAACTGCTTTATGACCTGTTTCTTTTAAATGTAGCTGTGGAAATTCAGACACACTTAACGCCTCCTTGTTTATACTAAATACTAAAACAATGATAGCAGAAAAATGAAAAAATGCTAGTTAAGACAATTTTTGCTATAATGAAGCTATTCGTCCAGGTGATACTGTAGAATAATCAATCAACAGAGGGAGATGCACTATGGAGATATATGATATTACCATCGTTGGTGCTGGGCCGAGCGGCATGTTCTCTGCCTTCTACGCCGGTATGCGCAACGCAAAAACCAAACTGATCGACAGTCTGCCTCAGCTAGGCGGCCAATTGGCCACGCTCTATCCTGAGAAATATATATATGATATTCCGGGTTATCCAAAGATCAAAGCCGGTGAATTGGTTCAAAATCTTGAAAAGCAACTGACTACCTTCAATCATCAATACTGTTTGGAGGAAACCGTCTTACAGATCGAAAAGCACGAAGACTACCTAGAACTGATCACAGATAAAGGCAATCACTATTCCAAAGCAGTGATTTTAGCCTTAGGCAATGGTTCCTTCCAGCCAAGAAAACTGTCTATACCCGACAGTGAACGTTTTGAAGGCAATGGACTCGACTATTTCGTAACTGACTTGATGAAGTATGCGGGCCGCAAAGTTGCTATCGCTGGGGGTGGCGATTCAGCGATTGACTGGGCGCTCATGCTTGAACCAATCGCTAGTGAAGTTTATTTGATCCATCGTCGCCCAGAATTTCGAGCGCATGAACATAGTGTCAACAAACTGCGCGCTTCTTCTGTCAACATTCTAACTCCCTATGTTATCCAGGATATCAGTGGAGAAAAACGTCTAACTGAAATTGCTTTGCAGCAAGTCAAAGGAGATGAATCTGTTTCCTTGCAAGTGGACTCTTTGATCGTTAATTACGGTTTTTCTTCGACTTTGAACATTAAAGAGTGGGGACTAAAAAGCACTCGACAAGGCGTATTCGTTACATCAGATATGCGGACATCCATTCCAGGAATCTACGCTTGCGGGGATGTGGTCTTATACGATGGCAAAGTAGATTTGATTGCTACTGGTTTCGGGGAAGCCCCCACTGCCGTCAACAATGCGCTTCATTACATTGATCCTAAAAACCGGACACAACCTGCCCACAGCACTAGTTTGTTCAAGGAGTAGACCATGCTGAGTCGGTATAAAATTGATTTACCTGATGCGTCCCTTGCAAACCAAATGCGTGTTTACTTAGAAGCCTTTGACCAAGTATCGACTGTCCAACATCATCTCGAAGTAGCCAATGCCGCTGAGCAACTTGCCAAACGTTTCGGTGGCGACTGCCAGAAAGCAACGATTGCTGGATTGTTTCATGATATCAGCGTGGTCATTCCCAATGATGAACGTCTCGCATTTCAAGAATATTACGGTTTGGAGATAGTGCCGGAAGAAAGAAAAGTACCATTATTGCTGCATCAAAAACAATCGGCTACTTTGGCAAAAGAGCTCTTTGGGATCACTGACCCTGAGATTTTGTCTGCCATTACCTGCCACACGACACTTAAGGAAAATTTTTCAAAGCTGGATCTCATTGTTTTCCTAGCAGATAAAATCGAATGGGATCGCGCAGATGCGGCACCTTTTTTAGAGGAGCTACTGGCTGCACTTGATAACTCTTTAGAAGCGGCAGCATTATGTTATCTTGACTGGCTGTTTGCTGGTGATTTGCTAGTGGCCCACCCTTGGGCAGTTGCCGCAAAACAACAATTGCAAAAAAAGCTACTTACCAAAAAAGCAAAAACTACTATATTAAAAAACAGCTTAAAAAAGAGCTAGTATAAAAAAGGAAAAAAGCTATAAAAAGAACGGTCGCAGGATTTCTCTGCGACTTTTTTTCATACAGTTCAGAAACGACTACGTTGCTGTTCGTCGGTATTTTTTGATTCCACGGGCAAGATAAGATAGGATAGAAGTAAGAAAAAAGAATTGGAGGGAATCACATGGTATTAGAGAATAAAACACTTGAAGATAAGGCAAGAGAACTACTTTCAGAGCGCGGCGTATCACTTCAGGATATCGGCGAACTTGTTTTATTTTTACAAAAAGATTATATCGAAGGTATTACATTAGATATGTGCATTGAAAGTGTGAACGCAGTCCTCAGTAAACGTGAGGTTCACAACACGATTTTGACTGGTATCCAGTTAGATATATTGGCAGAAGAAAACAGCCTTTTGCATCCATTGCAGGAAATCGTCAAAGATGATGAAGGGTTGTATGGTATTGATGAGATTTTGGCACTTTCCATTGTCAATGTCTACGGTTCGATCGGTTTCACCAACTATGGCTACATCGATAAAGTGAAGCCAGGTATTTTAAAAGAATTAAACAGTCATGAAGGCCCCCGGGTCCATACATTCTTAGATGATATTGTAGGTGCAATCGCAGCTTCGGCAGCTAGTCGTTTGGCGCACCAGCATCCAAGCAAGTCTCATTACATCACTCAATAAACTTGTAAAAATCAGCTACTATCGAAAAAAGACTATCCCACAAGTCTGAAACACCTGAAGGGACTACCGTGTAAATCGTTACGCGATACTAGCAAGGAACGCCAGTATGACTGACGTTCCCGCTATCCTCTAGGTCTTTTCTCACTTATGAAATAGTCTTTTTTTGACTTTGTTTTGCCCACCAGTAAATCACAAAGAAAAACAGTTCAATCAGTACAAAAAATAAAATAAAACAGTGCATGAAGAACGTCTCCGGCAGAACATTGATGATGGGATCCGTTACTGGATCAAAAAGCCAATCGTCATTATTGAAGAAAATCTCATGAAACGTCACAAAAAATCGATCAAACCCGATTGCCATCAAGAAACCAAAGAAAATCGGCAGCAGCATCCCCCACTGCAATGGTCGCAACAACCGCCAGCGCTGATCATTTTTCCAAAAAGATCTAAGAAGCATGAAACTGGGGATCAACGTTACGAGCAGTACACCATAGTTTAATAAAAATAGTTTCTTCACATCATAGAAATGTCCAGCTCCTGCCGCTGACATCGGAAAATCTGGCAAAGCTAATGTCGTATTCAATGGATTGTTCAAGAAATCCAGCAACAACCCATAATTTTTTATCAATTCTTCTTTTGAAATGTCGGTATAATCTAAAATATTCAACTGTTGAATATCAAAATGATATAGCCAGCGAAAATTGATCGTTACCGTAATTGCTAAGCTGATCAGAAATAAAAACAAACACAGCATCCCTAGCCGCTCGATCCATACTTGTTTTCTCATTGGTCAAAATCCCATTCATCTAAGGAATCAATGACATAAGTTGGGGGTTCCGGTAAACGAGGCACAGCAGATTTCGGTGTAAAACCGGATAGTACCAATAGGGAATCAATGCCATTCCGAATCCCCGAGCAAATATCCGTCTCATAGTTATCTCCCACCATAATGACTTCCTCTTTTGGTAAACCAAGGTGTGCCACGGCTTTGTCCATAATAATTGCTTCCGGTTTACCGATGAAAATCGGCGGTGTCTGTGTCGCAGTCTCCACCATTGCGATCAAAGAACCGGCTCCAGGTAACAATCCCCGTTCGGTAGGGATATTTTTATCTGGATTGGTGCCGATAAAGGTAGCCCCTTTTTGAATCGCTAATGTGGCTAAGACAAACTTTTCGTAGGTGACATCATTGTCTAAACCAACGACGACATAATCCGGATTTTGGTCATCCCATTCAAAACCGGCCGCTAAAATCAAGTCGATCAATCCTGCTTCGCCGATCACAAAGACTTTATTGCCGCGACCGTGGTCTTTCATAAAGTCGATCGTCGCCAAACTTGCCGTATAAATTGTTGCAGGCGCCACATGAATGGCGAATTCATCCGCTAATCGTTGTGCGACTGTTTCTGGACTGCGGGTCGTATTATTTGTGACAAAAAGGAAAGGCAATTCCTTTTTCTGCAAAGCTTCAACGAAGCGTTTGCCTGCTGGTATCGGCTCTTTCCCTAAATAGATCGTGCCATCTAAATCAATCAAATATCCCTTATATTTCATAAATTACTCTTCCCGTTGACGGATCGTGAATTCTTTTTTATTTGTTTTTTTCACTGTCGTTTCTGTCGATCGCGCCTTTTTTTCTTTTGGTTTTCGATTTTTAATCGTTGGCTTCACCTGTTTTTGAGAAACAACTTCTTGTTTCTCATCGATGTGTGCCGGACGTGTTTGATTGCTTTGAGCTGCTGGTTTCTTTTTACGGCGTCGGGTCGTACTCTTTTCTTTCTTGCCGCCAACTCGTTGAATTACAAAATAAGCGCAACCGAAATTACAGTATTCATATAAATAATCCTCTAGCATGTCGATCCGCTGATCCGGTAATGCTTTGCGATTGTCTTTGTCAAAAAAACCTTTTAGACGCAACTGTTCATAACCCCAATCCCCTACGATGTAATCGTAGCGAGCCAATACTTCACTGTACCGTTCGCCCAATTTTTGGGGATCAAATCCTTCGCGATAATCTACCACCAATTTGTATTGGCGTGTACCGATCAATAATTCATCTTCATTAACAAGCGTAACCAGTTCGCCTTTTTGCGGCTGTTTCTCTGGTTCTTCGATGATCTCCTCGAGTACCGAAGTGATCTCGTCTGTAATTGTTTGTTTTTCGGTCATCTTTTCACCACCTGTTGTCTATTATACCTTGTTTTAATACGTAATGATAGTCGTGCTTGTATCAGATTCCCCTCCGACTTTTTCATTACTGGATCGGATATTTATGTGCTAAGTAGCTGCCAAAAACCGTACGAATAAATTCTGGAAATAAAAATTCACAGCGTCCGGCTATCTCGATCGTGGGAAAAAAAGGAATAAACAAATAATGATCCACTAATGTGATCTGGTATTCTTCCACCGGATTGATTACTTTGTTTTGCCACAATACTTGGTGATTGATGGCATCATAAGAGATCCCCTTATAAACCAGTTCACCAAATATTTTCCCACGAAATCCCATCCCAACAATTGGATAGTTCCGTAAAAAGCGCCGATTTTTTTCCATTTCTAAAACAAAACGGATCACATCTGCTCCCTTCAATGTCACTCGAATCAAGTGCATCGGATGAGGCAAGATGGTATGCAGTTGATCCTGGTCGATGCGCCCTGCCGGTAAATCACCTAAAAACAAACCGCTATTCAACACAGCAGCTTCCGTTTGTCCTCTAACACAAAGCGCCGCCAATGCTTCTTGGATAATCGAATCTTCGTTCCCTTCACAACGAAGCGCCCACGGAAGTTGTGCGACTTGTTTCGTTTTCAGCAAACGATGACCAATAGAAAGATAACCAGCAATCTCTTCTTCATCTTGCGGAAAAGCTAAAAGCTGCTCTGTAGGGATCACTCGGGCAGAACGCTCGATAGTTTGCCCTTGATCATCTAACTTAATCGTTACTTCACCAATATAAAAGCCAAATTTCCCCGCTGCTGCCAATTGTACGCCATTGACGATTTCGCCGGTCTCGAATAAGTGATGCGTATGAGAGCCTAAAATCACATCCAACTGAGGAAACTCAGCCGCGATCGCTCGATCTGCATTGATTCCCAAATGACTCATCAAGACTAAAATATCGACTTGGGGCTGCAAATGATTGATCAATAAAGGCAGCAATTCCAAGGGTTCACGAATATCCCAGCCGTTTGGTGAATAGGTCAAAGGAAAGGGTGCCGTAAAAGCAATCAGCCCGACTTTCGTCCCTTGATTCGTTTCGATGATCTGGTAATCCTGCCGCCATTTTGGTGGTTTCAAATCATTCTTATCGAAAAGGTTCGCCAATAAGATAGGAAACTCCGCTTGATCATAAAGATGCTGAAGCTCTTCTTTGGAATTTCCCACACCTTCATTGTTGCCAATAGTCACTGCATCATAGTGTCCTTGGTTCATCAGCTCAATATTGGCTTGTCCGTTCGTTGCTTCAGTCAATGGATGCCACCGATCCACAAAATCTCCTAGATCCAAAGAAATCACTGTTTCTTGACTCGAATCTGCTTCTTGCTTCCGTTGATTAAGATAACGGCGGATCTTAGGCCAATGCTCCAGATGTGAATGCAAATCATTCGTGTGTACTAGCGTGATTTTTTCCATCTTATCCCTCTTCTCACCCATTTGCTGTCGGCTATTTGATAAGTCTTCAGCTTAATGTTCCAACTACTATTAGAATAGCACAATTTTTGCGAGGTACCAGAGGGATGCTTTTCGATTCAGGTTTTGTTTCCAGCGTTTGGACCGCCTTTCTAAAGACCTTGTGCTACAATAAAAAAAAAGGAGGGATTTCGATGTTAGAACAGTTACGAGCAGAGTGGGAAAAACTTTTTGGCCACAAGTACACTTCTTCCTCTGAGAAACAACAAACGGTGGATGGAGAGACCTCCCATCGTTTATCCGACGAGGATCCAGAGACACTTCATGAGATGATGGGGACAGATTGGAACACGTTTTTAGACGGTAGTGATATCTTCACTGAATTATCCGCTGAAGAACAAGAAGAGATCCGCAGGAATGGCCCTCGGCATGAAGACTATATCTAATTCGATCTGCTACAAACAATAATAGAACCCCTCGCTTATAGGTGTAGTGGTTCTCAGACTGCAACTAACTTCATTCGTGTCATGAAGTGCTGTATATCTGTTGGATATACAGCACTTCGTTTTTATCTTTTTTCTTTGATATAATTAAAAAAATCGGAGGTTTTGGAGGTCAAGAACTTGAAAATTATAGAGGTAAAAGAAAGAACGGCACCATTGATAGAACAGCTATTAACCATTTGGGAAAGTGCTGTAAGAGCAACGCATCTCTTTCTATCAGATCATGAAATAGAAGAAATCAAGACGTATGTACCACAAGCATTAAAAGAAATCCCCTATTTAATTCTCATAGAAAACGAAAATCAAGCACCTGTTGGCTTTATGGGGATCGTGGAGCAACATCTTGAAATGCTTTTTATTGCTAACGAAGAAAGAGGAAAAGGGTTAGGCAAAGAATTGCTTACATACGGCATAGAAAAATATTTGGTTAATGATTTAGCAGTGAATGAACAAAACCCGCTTGCAAAAGATTTTTATGAACACATGGGATTTGAAGTTTATAAAAAAACAGCGTTTGACGAACAAGGCAATCCATATCCACTAATTTATATGAGATTAGACAGATAACTATTCCAGTAGTTACTTTTTAGCAAGAGGTTATGCCATAAGTCATCATCCAACAAGTGAAACCGTATCATATTCTATTGCGATAGATTCCTCTGACTTTTGCGACGAGGAACCCCTGCACCGCAAGAGCAATACTATATCATGTTCGGATTTCACTTGTAGGAGACTTATGGCACAGCCCCTTTTTTTATTTATTATTGAATGAAGGATATAAAAAAAGGGCGTTTGTCTACCCCCTCAGAAGAACTCACTTAGAGAAGTCGCAGTTCTGCTTTTTGGCAACAAAAAAAGCTGATTTTCATCAGCTAATAGTTAATTAAAAAAAATCAGACACATGGAGACTCCTGCTTAGTGCTGCTTCCTTCCGGATCTGACACGCTTCACAAGACCTCCATTGTCCTAGCCTTTCGGCAAAATTTAGTATAACGTATTTTTCTATAGATTACCAGACTTTTTTTGTTTTTTCTTTTGGCGCAATGCCCGAAAAAAATCTTTTAGCACTTGCCCGCACGCTTCTTCCAAGATCCCGCCTTCTACGTAGGACCAATGGTTGAAACGCTCATCTTCCAACAGATTCAGCAAAGAACCGGCAGCACCGCCTTTTGGATCGTAGGCGCCAAAGTAAACTTCTTCGACACGAGCCAGCATCATTGCACCACTACACATAGGACAAGGCTCCAATGTAACAAATAGCTGCGCTTGTTCTAAGCGCCAGCTTTCGATGGCTTGGCAGGCTTGTTGGATGGCAAACATTTCGGCATGAGCTGTTGCCTCTTGCTGTTTTTCCCGCAAGTTGTGTCCTCGGCCAATAATTTGCCCCTCTAAGACGACAACTGCCCCGATGGGGACTTCGGCGATTGCTTCCGCTTTTTGCGCTTCTTTCAGTGCTTCACGCATAAAATATTCTTTTTCACTTTGTGTGAGGGTACTTTCTTTCTTCAAAATGATTCCTTTCAATTCTCAATTGGGATAAACATGGAAAGCTGACACTGACTCTATAGAAAAGCTCTGGCAATTTTTTAACGCAGTCATTCAGTAGCCGTACCTGTTCCAGTTGCTATGGCTCCCAATTCCTATTTTCCTTTTCTCTGAACAAAAAAGAAGCGCCAAATGAAGCCTAGTCAAACAACTGCTATGGCAGGACAACCACTGGCAGGTTCTTTCAACGATCTTCTGGCCGCTTCTAACAGCATTTTCTCCAAGGAGATATTAGCTTAAAAGACTGCATCAATAAAGCTAGTCAACTTGTCTTTGACATTCTCTGTTGCATCTTTGACGTTATCTCCATAAACCGAGACTTTATGACGGCTGTCTTTGACTTTCTTCATGACGCCGAGCAATGCATCTAAATCTTTATCCGTCAAATCATCGACGACACCTAATAATTTTTCGTTGCCATTAAATTTGTCGTCAACAAACTTTTTCACTTTGTGACGGTTGCAAGCGAAGCGTACTTTGTTCACGACTTTGTCTGAGACAACGACTGCTGTTGAGATGCCAGCAATTGCCGCAATACTTAATCCAATCGTTACTTTTGTTGATGTTTTCATATCGATCAGCTCCCTTTATTTGCTACTTCTATGATAGCACGACCGATCAAATAAAAATACTATTTCGTTTATTCCAGAGTGAACCGCAATCCTTTCGGGAAGAAGTTTTTCACCACACCTTGCACTTGTTTGCCGAAGCCAATCGGGACCTCAGCCACCTTCAAGACGACCCAGCCTTCATTTCCAGGTACCGTAATCGTTTCACCAGCCACGTACTTCTGCCACTGAGCTAACTCAATTGACAAGAAAGGTGCTTCATCATTTTCTTTGATCGCCATTGCCAATGCAAAACTCGGTTCGATACGATTCTTTTTCACAGTCCCTACGTGAAGCCCTGGACGTAATACGCGAACCCCTTTTAGTGATGGTAATTCACTAGGTACTAACCACAGATGATCCCCAAAAAGCTGGATATCGGCAGCAGTCTCTTTTAAAAATGGATAGTTTTCTTGGAAAGATTGCCAAAGTGATCGCGTGACAGAATCAATCCCAGAAGCTTTTTTGGTTTTTTTGGTTTTCTTTGGTTTGGCTATGTTCTCCGATCCAAGATAGGTCAGCTTTGCGGCAAAATGACCTTCCCCTTGATTTTTGTGAGGCCATAACCGAATCGTCTTTTCAATGTCGTTCATCGGTGCCCAATCGTGGCGTCCATGAGACACATTTTCCAATTCAATCGGTTCAATGGAAAAAGGATATGCTGAGACCAGCCATTCAATGATGGCTTCATTTTCTTCAGGTGCAAACGTGCAAGTAGAGTAGATCAACTGTCCGCCAGGCTTTAACATCGCAACCGCTTCAGCCAAAATCTCCTTCTGGCGCTGAGCGCACTGCAGTGGCGAATCAGCTTGCCATTCCGCGATGGCCACAGGATCTTTGCGGAACATTCCTTCTCCTGAGCAAGGAGCATCCACCACGATTTTGTCAAAAAATTGTGGAAAATGCGGCGTCAGTTCTTGCGGCGCATGGTTCGTCACCACCACATTACTGATCCCCCATCGTTCAACGTTTTCCGATAAGATTTTTGCGCGTTTAGTAAAAATCTCATTGGAAACCAATAAACCTTTGCCTTGCATCTGACTTGCTAATTGCGTGGTTTTCCCTCCAGGCGCTGCACAAAGATCGAGCACTTTTTCTCCTGGTTGTGCATCTGCGATCGTCGCAACGATCATCGCGCTTGGTTCCTGACTGTAGACATACCCCGCTTGATGAAGCAGTGATTTCCCTTTGACTTCTCCAATATAGGCGTTCATTGCGTATGGTGCTGGACTTTTATCCGGTCCAAACATTTCCAGCATCGAGACGGCTTGTGGCTTCAACGGATTCAAGCGAAATCCTTTTACTGGATGCCCTGTTTCTAAAGCAGTAAAAAAGGCCGCCGCTTCGGCTCCTAGTAACTGCTGATATTTGGTAATGAATGCTGCTGGTAATTTCAAGATGATCCCTCCTAAGCTCTCTTATCATAGCGAGTGCTCAGCGATTGTGCAAGTAGCGTCAGGCAATTTTGAAAAAAATGTGACAAAAATCAACAGAAGGAAATCAAACCTAAAATAGGTCAGCAAAGGATCGTTCGTTCGAAAACGATTTACGCTATCCATTGCCCATTCACTGCTGATTTTGTCACAGTCTTTCGTTATTGCTGTAGGTATCGTTGAAATCGATCAATAGCATATCTACAGTGTTTTTTTGTACTGCTGGTATCTATCATCTGCTACTTATCATTGTTGTTTCGATAGGTCCGCGCTCATTTAAATAAAGATTTCTTGATGGTCTTTTCGATGAACGGCACTGAGGCGTAATCATCCCAGAACTTGATCAGCGGACCAACTAGAAAGGCACTGATAAATGTCCCAATCCCGATCGGTCCACCTGTGATCCAGCCGAGTGTCGCAAAAGCCACATCTTGGATCACTCTGACGACCCGATAATTCGCTTTCGTTCGATCAACGATTGTCGGTGCGATCGCATCATAAGGCGCACTTCCCACTTTTGCTGACATATAGAAGGAAGCACCAAAGGTAAAGAACAGAATACCGATCACTAAAAAGAGCCCTTTTTGCAGCCAACCTTCCGGAGAAACTGCGAAAAGTTCAAAGATTTTCGTATAAAAATCAATAAAAAAGCCCGTCAAGACCATATTGATCACTGTGCCGATCCCAATATGCCGACGACCAAAAAAGAAAATCAAGATCAACAAAACGAGATTGATCATTAATTGATAAACACCTAATGAAAGACCTAACCGTTCACCTGTTCCAATATTGGCAGCTGTATACGGATCCAGCCCGACGCCACCTACGCGAAGCAAGGAGGCGCCAAAACCGATGATAGCTACCCCGATCAACGCAAAAAGCGACCGCAGCCATGTTTCTTTTTTCATTTATTCCCCACCTTTTTCTTTTTATTATAACGACAATTTCAAAAAAAGGAAACTTGAGCATTCTCAAGTCTCCTTCTTTTCATTAGTCGCGGCGATTGTTATTGCCGAATAAAATAATCAAACGTAGTAATTGCAGCAATGTCGCAACTGCAGCTGCCACATAAGTCAAGGCTGCAGCAAACAATACTTTACGGGCCTGCGGTACTTCTTCTTCCGTTAAGAGACCGCCATCGGCTAAAATCCGTAACGCTCGTCTTGAAGCATCAAATTCGACTGGCAACGTCACCAATTGGAAAATAAATGCTAACGAGAATGCTAATATCCCCAGATTGATTAGGAAGGACCCTCTCAAAAGAACCCCGATCAAAATCAACGGGATCGACACCGCGGAACCAATATTAGCTACTGGGACGATCGCATGCCGGATACGCAATGGGAGATACCCTTTAGCATCTTGCACAGCATGCCCGCATTCATGGGCTGCCACTCCGATTGCTGCCACAGAAGTTGATTGTGCAGTTGCTTGAGATAGACTTAGCATCTTGTTGCCGGAATTATAATTATCAGTCAAATCTCCTGCGATAGCTTGGACGCCGACATTGTTGATGCCTTGGCTTTCCAAAATATACTGAGCCGCCTTGGTCCCGGTGATATTGTTTCTACTGCTTATTTTATCGTATTTGCTAAACGTGCTTTTAACGTATGCTGAAGCCGCCATCGAGATCACCATCCCGATAATGACTAAAATGAATGTTGGATCATAAAACCAACCAAAACCGTATCCACCGATTCCATACACGATGAAATCCCTCCCTTTCGTCTTTGACCTTATTTTACCATTAAATGGATGAAAATATTATGAAGAGGTATGGAAGATTCTGTTTTTAAAGTTTTTTTACAAATTCTGCCTTCAATTTCATGGCACCGAAACCATCGACTTTACAGTCGATATTGTGATCCCCTTCTACCAGACGAATGTTTTTGACTTTGGTTCCTTGTTTGATGGCACCAGAAGCACCTTTGACTTTCAAATCTTTGATGACCGTCACGGCATCGCCATCCTGAAGAACATTTCCGTTGGCATCTTTGACGACAGCAGCAGTTTCTTCTGTTTCCTGCCATTCATTGCCACATTCAGGGCAGACAAACAAGCCGCGATCCTCATATGCATAGGCGGATTGACAAACTGGACAATTTGGAATTTGAGACATATTCTTACTCCTCATAGTGATGTATTCTGTGTTTATTCAACGATCGAGCACGATCGTGAAAAAATAAATATAACTGTAGCATACAAAATTTCTGACTATCCTGCAATATCCTGCACAAAAAAATGCAATCGATAGAACAAACTAAGTTCTATCGATTGCATTTGATGATCTTCTCAGTTCTAGCTAAAGATGGCTTCTAAGAATAAGGCTTCCATAAGAACTGTCGCCTAAATGATTCTATGAACAGGATAATTCCGTCGCAAGACCACCCTCAGTCTAAAAATAGATTTTCGTCTAAAATACGCCCTTCAGAAACAAAAATCGCATCCCCAATCAGTTGGAGCTCCTCTGATGCAACTTCGACTCGCAGCTCTCCGCCTAAAACATGCAGCACAAGATTGGCTTGCGTTTGTTCCCGGCGTCGCGCCACCGCATAAGCAGTTGCCCCAGAGCCGGTCCCACAAGCATACGTAAAGCCCTCGACTCCCCGTTCATAGGTGCGGACAACGAGCTCCCCAGCTGAATCGGCATCGTAGAAATTCACATTGGCGCCTTTAGGAAATGCTGACCAATAGCGAATCCGTTGTGCTAAATCTGTCAATGCATCGAGGGATGTTTCTTGCAGACCGGGATACTTCACCACCGCATGAGGGATTCCTGGATCACCTAACTCGATATAATCAACGACAGGAACCTCTCTGTCAGCGAAAGGTTGGTCAAACTTCGCAACGGTGGGGGGATTTAACGTCACTTTGTACTGTTGCCGATCCAATCGCCAAGCAGGAACAGGTCCTGCAACAGTCTCGATCACCATTGCTTCTGAAGCAACCTTATTTTCATAAGCATAGCGAGCGATACAGCGTGCACCATTGCCACACATTTCCGCTTCCGTACCATCCGCATTATAAAAACGCATGCGGAAATCTCCCGTTCCTTCGGGATGATCGACAGCCATCAACGCATCTGCGCCGATTGAAAATTTCCGCTGACAAACTTGAGCCGCTAACTTAGCCAACTGTTTCGAAGAAAAATTATAGCGACGATTGTCGATCACAATAAAATCATTTCCGGCACCTTGCATCTTGGTATAAACGATTTCCATGATTTCACCTGCTTTTTTTTATTCTTTCATCAAAAACGAAGGGATACGTTCATTTTGAATCAACTGCTGGAAAGTCTGACGTTCAACCACCAATTCCGCGTGCCCCTTTTCAACAAAAACTACCGCTGGAATCGCAAGTTTATTGTAATTGCTAGCCATTGAATAACCATATGCTCCCGTCGCAAAAGTCGCAAAAAGATCTCCCGTCTCTACTTTGGGTAATTGCAGATCTTTGACTAAGATATCCGTGCTTTCACAAGCCTTGCCAGAAATCGTAACTGTCTCTGTGGCAGCTTCTGCTGCCCGATTGGCTAGAATCCCCGTATATTCAGCTTGATAAAGACCGGGACGAATGTTATCTGTCATGCCGCCATCAATACTGGCATAGGTTCGAATCTGTGGCAATGTCTTGATCGTACCAATAGTATGCAGACTGATACCTGCTTCCGCTACAATACTACGCCCAGGCTCGATCACCACAGTCGGACGTTGGAGCTGATGCGCTTGGCAAAACGTTTCAATCGTCGCCATCACCGGGTCCAAAAAGTAAGAATAGGGTTGACGAATATCCTTTTCCGTATAGCGGACACCAAATCCGCCGCCAACATTCAACTCTTTAACAGTATAGTCAAATCGATGATGGATTTCTAGAACTAATGCTAGCGCAGCCTCTGTCGCAGCAATATGGGAATGATTGTCAGACAATTGACTTCCGATGTGGAAATGCAACCCATAAAAATCGATTTCCGGTGCGTCAATCACTTCTTCAATCAAAGGAAATAAAATCTCTTCATCCAATGGGATCCCAAATTTCGAATCTTTCTGTCCAGTTGAAATAAACGCATGGGTCTGGACATTCACTTCTGGTGTGATTCGGAACATCACTTTTGCTTTCCGCTGTTTCTCTTGACATAGCGCTCGAATCAAACCGATCTCCTGACTGCCATCGACAATGATCCGACCTACACCATAATCGATCGCTAATGCCAATTCATCAATAGATTTATTGTTGCCATTGAATTCGATTTGTTCCGCTGGAAATCCTGCTTGGATGGCTGTGTATAGTTCACCGCCACTAACAACATCCAAAGACAGGCCTTCCTCATCAATCAACCGCAGCATGGCTAGTGTATTGAAGGCTTTCGAAGCATAGGCAGCTCGGGTGTTTTCATAGCGAGACAGAAATTCCTCGCGAATAGCACGACATTGAGTGCGAATCTCGGTCACCGAAAAAACGTACAAGGGTGTGCCAAATTCTTTTGCTAATGCCACTGTATCGCATCCATCCCAAAACAGGTGATTGTCTTTAATCTCTTTGATCATTACTGCGCTCCTCTCTTAGTACCTGACTCTGATTCAATCTTTCAATCAATCGCAGGTAGCACTCAATGCCTCCTAATAAGACTTTCTCATCAAAATTCATCTTGCTGCTGTGCAGCGGATAGGTATACCCTTTTTCTTCATCCCGAGTCCCGACAAAGAAAAAGACACCAGGGATCTCTTTTTGGTACATGGAGAAATCTTCCGCTAACATGTACGGCGGTGTCTCGATATAACTGTCGCCAGCAACATCCCGAACAGCATCTACCATGTCTGGATCATTGTCTACCACCCGATACAAGTGTTCGAAAGAAACTTCTGCTGAACAGCCATACCCTTTAGCAATCTCTTCAGCCGCCAATTTTACTCGTTGCGTCAATGTTTCATAGACCCCATCTTCAAAAGCCCGCATCGTTCCGTTCAACACGACTTCTCCGGGAATAATATTTTCTGCATCTCCTCCGCGAATCTTGCCGAATGTAATGACGGCCGAAGACAATGGACTAATGTTGCGAGAAACGATTGCATGGAGACCTTGAATGACCGCAGCTGCCGCTAAGATCGCATCGCTGCCTTGATGAGGTTGGGCCCCGTGAGCACTTTCTCCCAGGACTCGAATCGTGATCTCGCCATTTCGAGCCATCATTGGTCCCTTGCGGCAAGCAATCACACCTTCAGGATAGTCTGGAAAAACATGCAGACCGATAATCTGATCAATCGCAAAATCGGTTAAGATTCCTTCATCAATCATTAGCTGCGCACCACCAGGGCCTTCTTCTGCTGGCTGAAAAATCAACACAATGGTCCCGCGAACAGCTTCCGGGTAATCGGATAAGTACTTTGCAAAACCTAAAAGCGTCGCCATATGTCCATCATGTCCACAAGCATGCATTTTGCCGAGATGTTGCGAGGCAAAAGGAGCATTCGTTTCTTCCTTGATAGGCAATGCATCGATATCCGTGCGGAATGCTAACGTCTTCCCTGGTTTTTCACTGCGAAAAACAGCGATCAATCCGGTATCCAGAACCGGATAAATTTCTTTGATCCCGAAAGACTGCAACTGTTTAAGCAAATATTCCTTCGTTTTGAATTCTTCTAATCCTAACTCGGGAATCTTATGTAGTTCCCGTCGAAAACGAACCACGTCTTCGGTTAATTTCATTACTGCTTGAGATAATTGCATTCGTGGGCACCTTTCTTTCATTTGATCAGCAATATCGGCTGAAAATGTATGGATATCCACATTTTCATTGATATTGGATAATATTATAGTATATAATTCGAATAATCTATAGTATAAATAATCAAAATTTTTTGATTTTTAGTACAATTAGAGAAAGAATAAAAAGGTTGAAAGGATGTGGAGTAGTTTGACGATTTTTAAAGGTTCTGGCGTTGCATTGATCACCCCGATGTTTCATGATGGTTCGGTGGATTTCGACAAGTTGAAGTCACTGGTTGAGTGGCATATCCAGCAAGGTAGCGATGCATTGATCGCTTGTGGAACGACCGGTGAAGCCTCAACATTGAACGATGAAGAACACATTGCTGTTATCGAGGCGGTTGTCAAGCAGGCTGCGGGCCGCATTCCTGTGATCGGTGGCACTGGTTCAAACAATACGCAACATGGGATCCATCTTTCCCAAGAAGCAGAGCGTGTCGGTGCCGACGCATTATTGGTTGTAACCCCTTATTACAACAAAGCAACAAAAAAGAGTTTGGTTACTCATTACAAGGCAATTTGTCAAAGCGTTGAACTGCCTGTCATCTTATATTCGGTCGCATCAAGAACAGGAATGAACTTGACTTACGACATGGTTGCTGAATTAAAAGAGATTCCGAATGTCAAAGGAATCAAAGAGGCCAGTGGAGATATCTCACAAATTGCGTCTATCGCGCAACTAGTGGATGATGAATTTTCTCTCTATTCCGGCAATGATGATCAAGTCACACCAATCTTAGCATTAGGCGGTTCTGGTGTGATTTCGACGATCGGTAATATTGCCCCTAAACAAACAGCGACTTTGGTGGCAGATTTTCTTTCTGGAAATATTCAAGCAGCGATTCAGGAGCAGTTACGACAAAAACCTTTGATCGATGCGATTTTTAGTGAAGTCAATCCAGTGCCCATCAAAGCGGCAGTTTCCTTATTAGGAAAGTCTGACTTGCACTATCGGTTGCCATTAGGACCGCCTGAGAAAGAAACAATCAACCGTCTAAAAAAAGAAATGTCCGCTTATGGGCTTTTATAAGGAGGCAATCAAGTGAGACATATTTTATTGAGCGGTGCCAATGGTCGAATGGGAAAAGTTTTGCAGCACATGATTGCTGGACATGCTGAATTTGTGATCAGTGCTGGATTAGACCGTCACACGGAAGCAACTGGCGACTTTCCAATCTATTCTGCACCAGAAGCAGTCAAAGAACCTGTTGATTTGGTGATCGATTTTTCACATCATAGCAATGTAGCAGGCCTCCTTGACTTCTGTGTTGCCAACCAACTGCCCATCGTTGTGGCTACGACTGGTTTAAGTCAAGCAACCCAAGAAAAAATGGTCGCCGCTGCTCAAAAGATTCCTGTTTTTTATTCTGCGAATATGTCCGTGGGGATCAATGTATTGATCAAAGCCCTAAAAGCGATCACCCCACCTTTGGAAGCAGATTTCGATATTGAAATCATTGAAAAACATCACAATCAAAAAATCGATGCGCCAAGCGGAACTGCATTGTTACTGGCAGACAGCATCAATGAAAGTTGTCAAGAACCAAAAGAATATCTTTATGGCCGTTCTGGCAACGATCTGACCAATGATCGAAAACAATTAGGTATTCACGCTGTTCGCGGTGGCACGATCCCGGGCGAACACACGGTGATCTATGCAGGAGCAGACGAGATCATTGAGCTGAAACATACCGCATTATCACGGGATATTTTTGCCAATGGTGCGTTGAAGGCTGCCGAATATCTTGCACAACAACCTGCTGGACTATATGACATGGAAAATCTACTTGACAAGTAAAGGTGGTAACGTATGACTGAATTACAATTTTCTGATCCTTATCAATTAGCCAAATACATCAAAGAAGCCAATAAGCAGACCCCAGTCAAAGTCTATTTGAATGGTGATCTATCTACCTGTTCTTCCGAGACACTGAAAATTTTTGGGGCTGGCTCCTTTTACTTTATTGTTGGAGACAGTCAAGAAGTAGCTGATTTTCTAACGGCCAATCAAGATAAAATCACTGATTTCTATTTAGAAAATGACCGTCGGAATTCTGCGATCCCTCTGTTGGACTTAACAACAGTCGATGCTCGGATCGAACCAGGGGCTTTCATTCGTGATCAAGCAATCATTGAGAAGAATGCGGTCATCATGATGGGAGCGGTCATCAATATTGGTGCCGTTGTCGGCGAAGAAACAATGATCGATATGGGGGCGATTTTAGGCGCCCGGGCTACTGTCGGTAAAAAAGCCCATATCGGAGCTGGGGCTGTTTTAGCTGGTGTCTTAGAGCCACCTTCAGCTAGCCCAGTGATTATCGAAGATCATGTGTTGATCGGCGCCAATGCCGTAGTCCTTGAAGGTGTTCGTGTCGGTGAAGGTGCTGTGGTTGCTGCTGGATCTGTAGTCACAGAAGATGTACCGGCAGGGGCTGTAGTTGCTGGTTCCCCGGCTAAAGTCATCAAGATGAAAGATGAAAAGACGGCTAGTAAAACCGAGTTTCTTGACGACTTGCGGGGCTGATCTCGCCTGTTGCAACTTGCAAAAAAGCGTATGACCCGCGAGTCATACGCTTTTTTTATTTGCGTAATTTTTTACTACAGTTATTTACTACAATCAAAAACTCACCGATCATTCCCCTAGCAAGTCCTAAGATTCCTCGCTGTTGGTTTTTTCTTCTGCAAAAGAACACTGATCACGACGAATAAAGTCTATGCTTGTTCTCGAAAAGCTGAAACTGCGGTCTGGATTTCTTGATAGATGGCTGCCACTTCTTCCAGATCCGCTGCATTCGCTCCGCTGGCAAGCGGATGTCCGCCACCATGATGACGTTTGGCGATCTCATTGATCACAGGTCCTTTCGAACGCATCCGGACCCGATAATAGCCTTCTGGCTGCTCAACAAAAATTGCCCATGCTAAGACATCTTCAATCTTCCCTGGTAAGGACACGATAGCAGATGTTTCTGAATCAACAACGCCAAAACGCTGTTGAATCTCATTTGTCAGAATCACTTTGCCAGCTCCTAGTGAATCAACTTCTAAATTTTCAAAGACATAGCCGGAAAGACGAGCCACTGCTCTCGAAACCTGATCAATCTCACGATTGATTTTTGGTGCATCAAAACCATAATCCAACAAATCAGCTGCGTAACGCAATGTCGCGGAGGTCGTTGCTGGGTACAGGAAACGACCCGTATCCCCTACGATTCCGGCATAAAGCAGGCGCGCAGCTTCTTGCGACATAGTAAGTTCTTCAGCGAACATTTTCCAGAATGCCGTAATCATTTCACTGCAGCTGCTAGCAGTAGTATCCACCCAGACCAAATCTCCATAAGGTTCGTCATTAGGATGGTGATCGATTTTGATCAATTTTGCACCATTGGCATAGCGCTGATCACTGACTCTTGGTGAATTGGCGGTATCGGTCACGATCACTAAGGCATTTTTGTAGACTTCATCCGAAATCTCCTGCATTTCTGCTAAGTAGTCTAGCCCTTCAACAGGCCCTCCCACTTGATAGATCGCTTTTTCAGGAAAACTAGCTCGTAAAATTTCTGCCAATCCAACTTGTGACCCTAGTGCATCCGGATCAGGTCGCTGATGGCGGTGAATAATAATTGTCTGATATTCCTTAATTGCTGTCAATATTTCCTCTTGTACGTTCATTGCATATCTCCATTTTCTAAGCATTTATCTGATGACTGCTGTTCGAATTAAGGGCGCTCCATTACTTGGCAGACGACAATTGCTTTAGCTACCATGGAATTTTCGATATAGACTTCAATATCGATCTTAGCAGATCGGCGCCCCAGCTCCAAAATTTTGGGCTGAATAATGATCTCACTTTCTAATTGGATCAAGCGGAAATAGTGTAGATTCACTTGTTCGATCCAGCTGTTTCGCCGCTGATTGACTTGCATCGTTCGTTTGGCAGCATTGGCGATCACTTCACTGAGCACACCAAAAGAAATCGTTCCTACTTCATTGACCATTTGTGGAGTCACAGCGAAACGAAAGTTTGGCTGTGCCAATTTATTGCCTTCAAAATCTTGTTCAATGATTTGGATCTGACCAGAAATCTGATCAGAGATCGTATCGGAAATCTGGGTCTGTCTTTGGACTAGTTGCATCGCCTTCATAATGTCTTGCCGAGTCACGATTCCGATCAAAGATAAGTCATCTGCTACTACTGGCATCACTTCCAAGCCATCCCAAATCATTTGATGACTGGCAGAAGCAACACTCATCTCTTTTTTCACGACTCGCGGTTCACGAGTCATGATTCGTTCAATGATTTGCGTATCGGGTTTTTCCAAAACATCTTTTGCCGTAATGATCCCAACCACGCGCATGTTCTTGTTAACTACCGGATAGCGAGAATGATTGGTTTCTTCTGAAAGACGTTTATAGTCTTTGACAGTGTCAAACGTATGCAGATACTTTGTTTTTTCCAGCGGCATATAGATATCGCTAACGAGCATAATATCTTTTTTGATCAGCTGGTCACTCAATGCCCGGTTGATCATCGTTGCAACGGTAAACGTATCATAAGTCGTCTGCAATATTGGCAGTTCCAGCTTATCGGCCAA
This sequence comes from Enterococcus sp. ARL09-542, assembly GCF_005234805.1. NCBI lineage: Bacteria > Bacillati > Bacillota > Bacilli > Lactobacillales > Enterococcaceae > Enterococcus > Enterococcus sp. ARL09-542. The sequence continues at coordinate 279,244 of NZ_QPQX01000004.1, read as the reverse complement.
ACGACAGTTTTCTTCTGATGTTTCAAACCCACCAGTGATCAAGACAGCAGCACCATCTTCTAATGCTAATTGGTGAACTTCATTTCGATTCCCTACGATCACGAGCGATCCCGGGGTGATATATCGTTCCATTGCTGATTCTTTCATCGCACCGATAACAAACTTATTCAAGTCCTTATCTAGACCGGCTGCGCCTCCTAGAACCTCTCCTTCAATGATTTGTACGACTTCTCCAAAGGTCAATTTTTCAATATGTTTTTTTAACTTACGCTCGATCCTAATGGTTCCTACCCGTTGAATGGTAGAGACCAGACCGATATTTTCTGCATCTTTGATTGCCCGATAGGCGGTTCCTTCACTGACACCTAAATCCTTTGCGATTCCCCGTACTGAAATACGGTCTCCTACCGGCAAACTTTCGATATGCGCTAAAATCAAGTCATGTTTCGTCGCCATAATTTTCTCCTAGTTAATAAAATCCGTCAATCAGACGGTCAACAATCAATCGATTCTCCCACAGCCAAAACGGTGCCTACTCCCTCAGGCAGCAAGTCGATAAAAGCGGCGGGATCTTGTTTGATCAGTGGGAATGTGTTGTAGTGAACTGGTACAACTTTTTTTGCTTTCAATAAGTGGGCAGCTGCGGCTGCATCTTTAGGTCCCATAGTGAAGTTATCACCAATCGGCAAGAAAGCCACATCGATCGCAAATTGTTCGCCAATCAGTGCCATATCACCAAAGAGGGCTGTATCCCCCGCGTGATATATTGTTTTGCCTTCCGCTTCTAAAATGATTCCCGCTGGGTTTCCCATATAGATCATCTTGCCGTCTTCTTCCAGACCGGAACTGTGCTGAGCTTGAACGAACCGTACCTTGCCAAAGGGAAAAGTATATGAGCCGCCGATATTCATACCGTGAGTCTTCGTTACTCCCTTACTTGTTGCATACTGACAAACTTCCACTACACTGATAATAGGTGCTTCTGTACGTTTGGCAATCGCCACCATATCTCCTACATGGTCGCTGTGCCCATGAGTGATCAGCAGCCAGTCTGGATCAACTGTTTCTGCATCCAGATCAGTCATAGCGTTTCCATTTATAAAAGGGTCAAACAACAACTTTTGTCCATCTTCCAACTCGATCGAAAGAACCGCGTGTCCATGAAAAGTAATCTTCACAACAATTACCCCTTTCCTATTCATAAGTAATACAGACTAATATTTTCTATTATAACAGACTAATACAAAATTCCAAACAATCAATTCGGTGTATCCATTTCATTCATGACGTTATTCTTCTCTTAGTCAAGAAATCACAAAAAAACTGTTCTAGTCTTCAGAAAAAAGAACTAGAACAGTTTTTTTAGGTTCGCAGCTTACAGAGAATGTTTCTGGAAGCCACCTTGTTTTTTGATACGCCACATAGTCATCAATAGGGCCACAGCACATAAAAGAAACGCACCGAAGAAAGTAACTTTCATTCCATAATTGAAGATATCTGGTCGTCCATTGATATATGTCGTCACATGCTGACCATAGGCACTGCTCATCGCAGAATATAGAATCGTTGTGGACATTGCAATCCCTAGCACCATGCCTAGATTACGAGCAAAAGAGTTCAAGCTACCGGCCACTCCCAAATTTTCTTTGGTCACGCTGCTCATGACCATGGTATTATTCGGCGATTGGAACAAGGAATTTCCTAATCCCATGATTGCTGTAGCCACCACATAATACCAAATAGGTGTATGCTGGTTCATAAACATGTACATCAGTTGGGTAATCGATAGTAAGGCCAAGCCAATCAACACCAAGATTTCTGGACCGACTTGGTCTGTCAAATAACCGCTGATAGGCGATCCGATAACCATCATCAAAGGAAAGACCATCATCAACATCCCGGCTACACTTGGAGTCAACCCACGGGCATTTTGCAGATAAAATGGAATCACGACATTAACAAAAAAATTAGCAGAAAAGATCAGAAGTGCCGTAAACAAACTTAACGTAAAAATTTTATTTCGGAAAATGCTGAAAGTAATCAGCGGCATCGCCACCCGTTTTTCTACTTGAATAAAAGCAATAAAAGCAATGATTGCAACGAAAATCAATACTAATGGCAACCATGTCAAGAAGCCTTGCTCCTGACCGATGAAAATTCCACCGAAAAAGGTCAAGATCGCCACAGAGAATAGACCAAATCCACTTTTATCGATGGAGTTGCGGCTCATGGTGATATCTTTGGGTAAAATTTTCTCCCCGGCAATCATAGTCAGAATTCCGACAGGAACATTGATCCAAAAAATATAAGGCCATGAAAAATGAGACAATATGATCCCGCCTAGTCCTGGACCAGCAATTGATCCTAGCGACACGAAAGCGCCGATCATCCCCAGTGCCCGTCCTCGCTCACTAATAGGAAATACTTCCGTAATGATTCCAGTATTTGTTGCCATCGTCATACTTGCACCGATCGCTTGGACGACTCGTGCAAAGAGCAAAAAAGCCAACGAATGGTTGAACCCGCACAATAAAGAACCGATGGTAAAAATCAACATGCCGAGACGAAAGACCTTGATTTTCCCCCAACTATCGCCAATCTTACCAAATAGCAACAAACAAGCACAAACCACCATCAAATAAACCGACACGACCCATTCCGCTTGGTTCATGGGTACGGACATATTTGCCGATATCGTCGGCAACGCAATATTCACGATGCTGCCGTCTAATGTAGACATAAACGTGAACATCGCAACAGCAATCAAGATCCACCATTTTCTCTGCTGGACAAGCGTATCTTCTTGATAACTTTTCACTCAAAACCATCCTTTCGATCCAATCAATTTTCTTTTAACACGAGTTTCTTCGTGGAATTGTTTTTTATCCAGACATCACTCCAGCATTCGGACAAGTCAAATTAGCCAGACTAACAAAAATAACTGACACGCCTTGAGAGACCCCACCAATCCGCACCGGAAAACAGGAGCAATTTCAATGTTTGGTTATTGGAACACTTGCTTTAGACAACACCCTGTCAATGAAGACCTAGATATTATCGATCGGACAATGTTCTCGTATTTCTGCGCTATGTATCTAAAGAGACACCACAAAAATCAAAGCAAAAACTAGGACGTTTGTAGCTGGCGTCCTAGTTTTCTGGATGTTTTATTTGCGTGATCGATTTCTTTGACTGGATTCCATGATCACAGGCAAGATCACTGGTCGGCGTTTTGTCTGTTCAAACAAGAAGCGGCTTAAGCGATCTCGAATGTCTTGTTTCAATTTACTCCATTCAAACTCTTCATCATGCAAATGTTTTTCAACGATCTCTGCAACGATCTCACCACTTTCCCGAATCAAATCACGACTTGCTTTGACATAAACAAAGCCGCGGGAAGTGATTTGCGGTGCTGCAATGATTTTCTTTTCGCGACGGTTGATCGTTACGACTGCGACGAAAATACCGTCTTCAGATAAGACTTTACGATCGCGTAAAACAATATTGCCGATATCACCGACACCGATCCCATCGATCATGACATTCTCAGCTGGTACAGCACCAGCTGAATGCATTTCGCCTTTTTTGTATTCTAAAACATCCCCGCGTGCGGTAATGAAAATATTCTTCAACGGAATGCCCACTTCATGAGCCAAGTCCACATGTGCTGCCAACTGACGATATTCTCCTTGGATTGGTAGGAAATACGTTGGCTTCATTAAATTCAGCATCAATTGCAGATCATTCGGATTCGCATGACCGGAAACACGAAAATTATCTGAAATTTGCTTCACGGTTCCACCCGCTCGGTAAATGATATCTTCCGTTTTGGCAACGACCGTTTCCATAGCTGTCGTAGGCGTCGTCGTAATATAAACGAGATCCCCTTCTTGAATCCGTAATGTACGATGTGTTCCGTTCGCCATTTTCTGCAATGCTTTGATCGGTTCACCCATACGGCCAGTCTCTAGAATAAGCAATTGCTCATTGGCATACTTTTTCATTTCTTTTTGGGTGATCAGCAAATCCTCTGCTGGTAATTTTAGTTTACCCAACTTCATCGCAGTGCGGATGATCCGTCCAAAGTCCTGACCAGTCAAAACTACTTTTCGTCCGGAACGATATGCTGCATCCAGCACTTGTTGAACCCTCTGCAGATTGCTGGCTACACTTGCGACAATGATCCGACCTTCCCAATAGCGAATGTTGTCAAACACTTCATCTTGAATCGTCAATTCAGAAGCAATCGGTGCTGGGTTTTCTGCATTTGTTGAGGTGCTCAGCAATGCCAGAACGCCTTCTTTACCGATCTCTGCCAAACGTCCGAAATCCGTTTGATACATTGGGATAGCTGTTTGATCAAATTTGAAATCCCCTGTATAGACGATATTTCCAGCGCTGGTTTTGACGCTGATTCCGACAGAATCAGGAATCGAATGCGTTGTCCGGAAAAAGCTGATGGTTGCATGACCAAAATCGATTTCTGAATGTTCATCAATGATATGGAAATCTTTGAATTTCTTTGTTGCTTCGTTTTTTGCTACGGTCAATTTTGCCAATTCGATCGTTAGCTCTGTTCCAAACACCGGAACTGGAACATTCTCCAAGAAATAGGGCAGCGCCCCAATGGCGTCGGCATGTCCATGAGTCAAAAAGACCCCCGCTACGCGATCTGCGTTTTCTTCTAGATACGTGAAATCAGGAATGACCGTATCGATTCCCAATAACTCGTTTTCTGGATAACGGACACCGCAATCCAGAACAAATATATCCTCTCCAACTTCAGCAATGTACATATTTTTTCCGTTTTCACGTACACCACCGAGAGGAATGATTTTGATAGTTTCCAATCTATTCACCTCTTGATTTTTTTACACTATTTATTTCCCTAGCCTAAGCCGTCTCTTTCATTATACAACAAAAAAAAGAAAAGCGTGGCATTCGCTACACTTTTCTGAAAAACTTATGATTTACACTCGAACTAGAGACTGTTCATGCAGCGATTCTGCGATTTGGATAGAGTTCCAGGCAGCACCTTTCAGCAAGTTGTCCGCTACCACCCAAAGGTGCAGACCATTCGCTACATCTAAATCTTCTCGAATCCGACCGACGAAGGTCTCTGTCTTACCGACACTCGTCAGTGCTTGTGGATAAATCTGCTGACTTGGATCGTCTTGCAGAACTGCTCCGGGAGCTGCTTTGATCCACTCTTTGACTGCAGTCAATTCCGCAGGTTGTTTTGTTTCGATATAAATAGATTCTGAGTGCCCGCTAAAGACTGGGATCCGAACACAAGTAGCCGCTACTTGGATCGCTGAGTCTTCCATGATCTTTTTGGTTTCATTAATCATTTTCCACTCTTCATAGGTGTAATCATCTTCCGCAAAAACATCGATCTGCGGCAAGGCATTGAATGCGATGGGATAGTGTTTCTTGTCACCGCCCGCTGGCATGATCTCTGGTGCCAACTGATCAGCTGGTGTTCCTGACAAGTAAGCTTGAGATTCCCGTGTCAATTCTGCCATTGCCTTAGCACCGGCACCTGAAACAGCTTGATACGTCGAAACAATGATCCGCGATAAACCTGCGTGTTGCCGAATCGGTTCTAATGCCACCATCATCTGAATCGTTGAACAATTTGGGTTTGCGATAATCCCTTGGTGTTTTGCTAAAGCATGAGCATTTACTTCGGGAACCACTAAAGGGACATTCGGATCCATTCGGAAGTAGCTCGTATTGTCGATTACGACCGCACCGCTTTTAACCGCTTCTGGGGCAAATTGCTTGGAGATACTGCCGCCAGCACTAAATAAAGCCAAATCTACTCCAATAAATGAGGTCGTAGTTAATTCTTGAATGACCAAAGTGGCTCCTTTGAAGACACAGGTTTTCCCAGCTGATCGCTTTGAAGCCAATAGAATCAATTCCTTGATCGGCAATGTAGTCTTTTCTAACATCTCAATCATTTTTGTTCCAACTGCGCCAGTCGCACCAACAACAGCTACCCGGTACCCTCTATCCATTTGATCACTCCTCGAATAAAAATACATTTTTACTAGTTTATCATATTTAAGCAAAAAGAAAAGACCTTACATAAGCATTCTCAGAAAGAAAAAGAAAAAATCTGAAAATTCCCTCTTCTTTCGCTTTTTTTCAAAAAAGGGTTATTTTTCGACTGTTATTATTTGTCACATCTACGGGTTATAGGCTATAATATTAGTAGAAAGAATTTTGGGGAAGATTCTTTCCAACGTGCATGGGGAAATAAAACCCAATCAGCCTAAATGAGGCAAGACCTGTTTTAACAGATCTTGCCTCATTTTATTTTTTAATTATTGCTGATTTCATTGTTGATTTTTGCAATGACAAATCCTTTATTATCAATGATCATTGTCTCATCTTCGATCTGCATAAACTGATCTAATAAAATTTCCTCTGGGCAAGACAATGTGAGTTGGTCTTCCCCGGTATTAAAGATTCCAATGATTCGTTGCGCACCTAATTCCCGCTCAAAAATGATCAATCCTTCTTCTTCAGAAATCACGTTCCAATTCAAAGAGCCCTCTGAAAGGATTTTTTGATGACTCTTGCGCAAATGAATCAAATCAGTTGTGAAGCGCAACAAATCGCGGTCTTGTTTTTCTTCTTCCCAAACCATACATTTCCGGCAATCCGGATCCATATCCCCGGTCAAGCCGATTTCATCGCCATAATACAGGCAGGGAACCCCTTGCTGCAAGTAGGTAAAAGCCATCACCTGCCGCATCAGGTCCTTATCGCCTCGTGCCAATGTCAATAGACGCGGCGTATCGTGAGAATCCAAAATATTGAATTGGACTTGATTTGTCTGGTCCCGATAAAGCATCAATTGATTATTTAGTTCCGAGACCATCTTTGTCATTGATATTTCGCCTTTGACGAAGTATTCAATGATTGCATCTGTAAAAGCATAGTTCATGACTGCATGGAATTCGTCCCCTTGGAGCCATCTTTGAGAAGAATGCCATATCTCTCCTAAAATATAAAAATCGTCTTTGGCTTCATCACAGACCTGACGAAATTTCTTCCAGAAATTATGGCTCACCTCATTGGCTACATCCAAGCGCCAAGCATCGATATCAAATTCTTCGATCCAGTAACGAGCAATTTTCAGGAGATAGTCTTGAACATCCGGATTCTCTGTATTCAGCTTCGGCATATGCGGGGTAAATGCAAACACATCATACGTGATATCATAAGCATCTTCAAAATCTTCGCCTTCTTTATAATTGACAGGGAATTCATTGATATGGAACCAATCGGCAAAGGGAGAATCTGCACCATTCTTAATGACATCGAGCCATTGGTGGGAAGTATCTCCTATGTGATTGAAAACTGCGTCAAGCATGACCTTGATTCCTCGTTTATGACATTCCTCCACCAACCGTTTAAAGGTCTCGTTATCCCCAAATGCCGGATCAATCGCTAAATAGTCGATGGTATCGTATTTGTGGTTGGAGTAGGCTTCAAAAATCGGACAGAAATATATCCCATTGATCCCTAGCGAAACGAGATAATCCAGATGGTCGATCACACCTTGTAAATCTCCACCAAAAAAATCTTGCCGATCAGGATTTTTGGACCCCCAGGGCAATGTGCCTTCAGGATCATTCGATGGATCGCCATTGGCAAAGCGCTCCGGAAAAATTTGATACCAGACGGTTTCTTTGACCCATTCCGGCACTTTGAACCGATCCGCTTCTTGAAAGTAAGGCATCCGGAAATAATTGTTGTTCATTTCTAAGTATTGCTCTTCAAAAGGATAGACCCCATGATCCCCATAAAAAACATGGAGACCGTCAAAACTTTCAATTGAGAAGCCGTAAGACAATCGGCGAAATTCTGCACTTACAGTCACTTGCCAATAATCATGCAAGTCCGTAGACAAGATTTTATCCATTTCGATCCTTCGTTGGTACCAAGCTTCTTTGTATAAGGTATACGGATCCCCGCATAATAATTGCACGTGACGCACATCTTGACGAGCTGTGCGCAGCCGAATGTGCATTTTGTCTTTTTCAAATAAATAAGCAAATTCACTTTCTGGACGATGATAAATAGCAGTAGTATTCATAGCAGACTCCTTTAATTATTTGTTGCCTCTATTTTCCCACACACAAGAAGAGAATACAAGCAAAATATGCAATCGATTGCTTTATCCTATTCTTTTTACAAAAGGGCGAGAAATATAATAGAAACATCAAATAACACAAACGAAGCAATCGTTTGCATTGCTATAAATTGGGGATCATTTACTTGGTTTAGAATTGTTCGAGCAAGCGTGTTCTTTTAAAATGTCATACTTCCGCAACAAACCAATCACTGTAGTCAGCGCCTGATAAAGCTCTGTAAAATCCGAAGGGCGCATTGCCGAAACCTTCTCATTCAAGCGATCCTCAATTTGTTGTTTTTTGCGACTAAACAATTCTCTTCCCGCTTCACACATAAAGACATTGACGCTGCGCCGATTCGTTTCATTGGTTTTGCGAATGACAAACCCAGCTTTTTCCAATCCAGCAATCGAACGACTAATCTGGACCTTCGATGTGCCGATTTGTCTTGCTAATTCCGACATCGTCATCCCTTCATTAGCTGCGATGATAACCAATTCAAGTATTTCCATCTTTGTCAATTTTAAATCTTCAAACCCAACTTCTTCAAACAAAAGGTTTCCCAGTAGTGAGAAAACTTCTGCAAATACTGATATATCAAACTTCTCTATCGCTTTTGTCATTTTCTCCCTCTTTTCTTCTCTATAGTTTAGTATAAGAACTTCTGCAAAACAATAACGATTGTTGATTTTTGTTAACTGTTATGATAGCTTTTAAACAGGATGAAAAAAACATGAAAATGGCAAGAAAAGAGTGACAGCATGCTAGAATTAAAAGATATCAAGAAGTATTATAAAGTAGGATCAAGTACCACCAAAGCATTGGACGGTGTCTCGGTTGCTTTCCGAAAACAAGAATTTGTAGCCATTTTGGGACCAAGCGGCTCTGGAAAAACCACCATGCTAAATGTGATCGGTGGATTAGACAACTACGACTCTGGAGACATGGTCATTAATGGAAAATCGACCAAATCTTTCAAGGACCGTGATTGGGATGCCTATCGGAACAATTCGATCGGTTTTGTGTTCCAAAGTTACAATTTAATCAGTCATTTGGGGATTATTGATAACGTTGAGCTAGGAATGACACTAAGCGGTGTTTCAAAAGAAGTCAAACGAGCGAAAGCCGAAGATGCGCTGACACGGGTTGGTCTTGCGGACCATATGCACAAAAAGCCAAATCAACTTTCTGGTGGGCAAATGCAGCGGGTAGCGATTGCCCGAGCATTAGCCAACGACCCAGATATTCTGCTTTGTGATGAACCGACGGGTGCGTTGGATTCAGAGACTAGCGTCCAAATCATGAAGCTGATCCAAGAGCTTTCCAATGAAAAGCTCGTAATCATGGTTACCCATAACCCGGAACTAGCGAATCAGTATGCAGATCGAATCATTGAGTTCAAGGATGGTCGAATCTTAAAAGATTCTAACCCGCATATTGAAGAACAAAAGAAAGATCAATTTGAATTAAAGCACACGAAGATGAGTTTCCTCACTGCATTGCGTCTTTCTTTCAATAATATCCGGACAAAAAAAGGCAGAACTTTCTTAACGGCATTTGCTTCAAGCATTGGGATCATCGGCATTGCCATCGTCTTGTCTTTATCGACCGGATTCCAAAAGCAAATCGATAATACACAGTCTGAAACATTGGCCCGTTTCCCGATCACGATCTCTAAAGTAACGACGGAACAAGACCCTTCTGCAATCAGTACTCGTACTAAAGAAGAGAATTTCCCGTCCACTAAAGAAGTGACCGCAAAACTGAGTGACGCTGACCGGGCAACCCATATCAATAATATTGATCAGGACTTTCTTGACTATCTCAATAAAATTGATCCTGAGTTAAGCAACAACATTGGCTACACTCGTTCGACTTCGTTGAACTTACTGCGTAAGGTCGATGATAAAGTAGAACAAGTCAGCTTTTCAAATGCTTCAGCTGATAACGAGCAGACAAATGCCATGATGTCCGCAATGAGTGCTTCGACGGGAATCGGCGTTTCAACCTTCCCAGAACAACTATCTGAGGAAAACGGCAACTTCCTGAAAGACAACTATGATTTGCTGCAGGGAGAATATCCTGCATCAGCAAATGACGTTGTACTGATCGTTGACGAGAACAACGTGACGAACGTCAACGCATTGATCAACTTAGGATTTGATATCAAAGACGGCGATAAAGTGTCTTTCGATGATATCGTAGGAACAACAGTCAAGTTGGCACTTAACGATGCCTTTTATACTGAATTGCCAACTGGGAACTTTATCCCAAATCAAGATTTAACAGCTGTTTATGACAACAGTGCAAATAAAGAATTAAAAATCAGCGGGATTTTACGTATCAAAGAAAAATCTACGATGAATTTGCTTTCTACCGGGATCGCTTATAGCGATGCATTAGCCCAAGAAGTTATCAAAGAAAACAAAAACTCGGCAATCGTCAAAGCCCAAAAAGACAGTGATATCAATGTTATGACCAACGAAAAAATCGATGCTAGCACGCGCGATTCTCTAATCGATTACTTAGGTGGCAGCGACTTGCCAAACAGTATTATGATCTATCCAAATGATTTTAGTTCCAAAGAAAAAATCTTGGACTATCTTGATGCTTACAACAAAGGCAAAGATCGTAAAGATCAAATCGTTTATTCTGATTTAGCTGGAACCATGACGCAATTGACCGGCGGCTTGATGGATGCCATCACTTATGTTCTGATTGCTTTTGCCGCTATCTCATTAGTGACGAGCATGATTATGATCGGTATCATCACCTATACTTCAGTTTTGGAACGTACGAAAGAAATCGGCGTCCTAAAAGCTTTAGGTGCGCGTAAAAAAGATATCACTCGTGTCTTCGATGCTGAAACATGTATCCTTGGGATTGCTTCTGGTGCATTAGGTGTCTTGATTGCTTGGTTAGCTACTTTCCCAATCAACGCGGTCTTATACAATATGACTGATCTGGAAAATGTTGCACAACTGAATCCAGTCCATGGATTGATCTTAATTCTGGTCAGCACGATCCTAACCATGATCGGCGGCCATATCCCAGCACGGATGGCAGCAAAAAAAGATGCTGCGATCGCTTTGCGGGCAGATTAATTCTTTCTAACTAGTCACAGCTAAAGAGAGCATTACAGCTGTCAGTTAATGGTGCTCTCAGCAAAACAAAAAGTACTCGAAAAGTCATTTTCGAGTACTTTTTGTTTTATGCCTGCGATAAGCTCTTTTGTAACCTGAAAATCCGGGCTATAGAGGACTGCTCCTTTGAGTTTGTGGATGGTCTGCTTCCACTAAAAGAAAGCATTCAGCTAGAGCAGCCAGCACTTATCTTCTATTCTCTTTAACTCTCTTTAATCTTAGTCAATGATTTCTCCATTACTGCGGATAACTCTTTGATACCAAGCAAAGCTATCTTTTTTGATTCTTTCGCCACTGCCTTTTCCATAATCATCACTATCTACATAAATAAATCCATAGCGTTTGCTCATTTCACTAGACGAACAGCTGACTATATCAATGGGTCCCCAAGCATAGTAACCGCGCAGATCCACACCATCTTTGATTGCTTCTTTCATGGCTCGAATATGATCTCGATAATACTCTATACGATAGGAATCATGAATGCTCCCATTTTCCAATTTATCAAAATAGCCAATCCCATTTTCAGTGATATAAATTGGACACTGATAGCGATCATAAAACTCATTTAAAAGAATTCTCAAGCCAATGGGATCAATTGTCCACCCCCAAGGATTTGCTGGTAGTTCCTTATTTCTGTGTGGTCCTAAATCCTTATCGTAAGAGTCTTGATCGCATATTTGTGTATAGTAGTAAGAAAAAGACATAAAGTCTGCCGTATGCTTCAGTGCTTCTTCGTCATCTTCTCCAAAAGTTACATGAATGCCTTTATCATCAAAGTAACGGAAAGCATAACCAGGATAGCGGCCGCGAAGTAAGACGTCTGCAAAGAAATACTCCATTTGATTTAATTTTAATGCAGCTAGAACATCTTCCGCCTTGCTAGATGCGGCATAAGATGGACCGCCACAAAGCATCATGCCGATCTCATTATCTGGATAATGTGCATGCGCATATTTTGTAATCAATGCACTAGCAACCATTTCATTGTGTACTCCTTGATATTTAGCAGAAAGCAAATCCTCTACTGCATCCTCAGGAATTCCAAGATGATTGAACGATTCATGGACAATTAAATTGATTTGATTAACCACTATCCACTTCTTTACTTTGTCATGATAGCGATCTAGCAGAACTTGACCATAACGGACAAAGAAATCAATAACTTCTCTTGAATACCAGCCTTTATACGAAGTTGTCAAATGAAGTGGCATTTCATAGTGAGACATTGTGATCATTGGTTCCATACCATTTTTTATTATTTCATCAAATAAATCGTCATAAAACTGCAAACCCGCTTCATTCGGCTCCAACTCATCTCCGTTTGGAAAAATTCTTGCCCAGTTGATAGAAGTCCGAAATGTTTTTAGCCCTAATTCAGCAAGCAATTTCAAGTCATCTTTATACGTGTGATAGAAATCAATTCCCCACCGTTTTGGAAAAATTCGCTCTGTACTGTTCATTGCTTCTTTGATATAAGCTGTCGTTATTTCCATATTAGATTTCTTTTCTAAGTCAACATCTGGAAGAAACTCATTAATATCTGCCACACACCAGCCTTTTCCGTCTACATCCCACGCACCTTCAGCTTGATTAGCTGCAATAGCACCGCCCCATAAAAAATCTTTTGGAAAACCTTCAGGTATTTTAGTCATTTTCTTCCTCTCTTTCCAGTCTACTCTCCAATTGCTCAATGCGCCGATCATAGGCTTTAAAAATTGCCAGCATGCGTTTAGCAATATTTATCTCACTGTAAATAGTCATCAATGTATCCTGTGCATGTGCGAACAACACAGAATACTCTCCATCTTCACCAGATGTTTCAGCCGTAATTGCATCTGTCTGTATGCGGTGTGCCTGTACAATCTCCTCATTTGCTTGCTTTATTTCCACTTCAGCCAGTGCAAAATCATATGATTCAATCGCTTTCAAGGCATCCATACAATGCTTTCTGGCATCTCCAGCATGTAGAATTATCTGCATGGCATGTTGAACGATTTGTTCTTTCACCATTCTAAGACCTTCTTTCACAATTATCTTTCTATACTCTTTCAGTTGCTTCAGCAGCTTCTCTTTCGCATTCTTGTTTTTCATAGGCTTTAAAAAATGGATACCAAATCGCTGCCGCCACGACAAAAACAATCAGCATTAGCAGAATGCCTGAAATTGTTCCGGTAGTTAGCCAAGTGGCAATCGGAAATGGACAGTACCACATTTGAAACATGACTGTTGGAATAGGTGCAAAAGCAATGACTTTCGTAAATAACCAGACAATTAATGGCAATATCAACCCTTGTAACCACATCGGGACCATCAATAGTGGATTCCAAGCAATACAGCCAAAAACAATCGGTTCATTGATATTAAAAATCGTCGGAGCAACCGAAGCCGTACCCAAGGCTTTTAATTTTTTTGATTTGGAGCGCATCAACATAAAAACAAGAGGCATTGTACAGCCGATACCGCCAATCCATAGATAAGCAGAATAAATAGTTGGATCAGTTACTAAATTCATTGCCTTTCCGTCAATATTTGCTTGAATAGCAGTCAATAAAACTGGATTTAAAACAGGCGTTAATACCCATGTTGAAATTCCCAACGAATAGAGGAAACAAACAATCAACATCATCAATGAAAAGCCCCATGGCGTCTCAATCACACTTTGTAATGGCATAAAGATGGCTAGAACAGCATTGTAGACATCAAAGCCAAGAAGATCAACGAAGATCCATCCGGTAAGGACAACAATACCGATTGGCAGCATAGCATCAAACCAAGAGCGGACAAAATCGGGAATCACCGATTCCTCACTGAAAAAAGAAAACTTTCCAAATAAATTCAACACCATACCAGCGAATAGTCCTGCAACAATTGCAATAAACATTCCCCCTGCACCAAGCGCACTATGACTAAAACCAGGTTCTCCGTCAGCAATGACTTGTGGAGAAATAATAATCAAAAATAAGATGATTCCAGACATTCCAGCATTGATTCTTTGCTTACGCAGTCTTTTTTTCTCCATCAAGTTGAAAGGAATCAGAAAAGATATGACAAGTGAGATCATCCCCATCGTCCATCCGTATGGCGTCCAGAAATTGGGTAAACTTGGAAAATAATCATTTAAAATTGCCAGCATACAAAAGACCGATCCTAAGAAAATTAATGGCAAAGCCTGCATGATTGAGTCTTTAAGAGTCACGATCCAAACGTTATGATTGATTTTATTCATTTTGGGCGTAAAGCTGTTTTCCAGCCAGTTAATTAAGGATTGCATTTTATTCCCTCCATTCTGAAAGCTACTGTACCTCTTCCAACAAGTGATCCAAAGCTTGTTTTCCGTTTAATGTGGCATAGTATTCAGGCTTCATCAAAATCACTTTCACTGGTGCATCACCAACAAATTCTTCTACTTCATCCAAAATATACGCCAGATGGGGACCAACCATTAACGCATCAATGTCGTCAATGTAGTTTTCAATCTCACTTTCACCGCGAGCAGTAATTTTTATGTCCAATCCTTTTTCAGCAGCAGCTTTGCGAATATTAGCAGCCATAAAACCTGAGCTGGCTCCAGATCCACACACAAGTAAAACATTCAATTTTTTCATGATTTTTCTCCCCCAATTCATTTTTCATTGATAGCGCTATCAATTACAGTTATACTATAGTCAATCTACAGCGGTGAAACAAATATTCTTTTGCACTGCAGTGGTGAAAGAGAGGGTGTCAGCCAATGAAAGCAAAGTATATAAAACTTCTTCACTATCTAAATGAGCAAGACAATTGGGTTTCCTCCACTCAATTAGCGGAAAAATTTGGGTTATCCAAACGGACGATAAAATCGTATATCGCAGATATTCAAGACAATGAATCTGATTTGATCCTTTCTTCAAACAAAGGCTATCGAGTGATAGCAAGTAATCTGGTCACTTTTTTCAATAACACAGAAACAAGTGTCCCTGAAACACCTACTGAACGAACTGCTTATCTCCTTTTGCGACTGATTTCAACCGAGGAAGCTCTATCTGTTTATGATCTAGCAGAAGAACTATTTATCAGCGAGTCCACATTATTGAGTGATGCAAAAAAACTTAAAAAAAAATGTTCTGAACTGGCTATCGAAGTCAGACTAACCAAAGATACACTACAGTTGATTGGGACAGAAAAAGCGAAAAGACAATTAATCCATCAGACATTGCTATCCGAATTGGATAATCATTTCGTTGATATGACTAAGCTACAAGAAAGTTTTATAGATTTTGACCTTGATTATATCAAGGAAATTATTGCCGAACTTTTTTCAGACTATGATTTTTTCACGAATGATTATGCGTTAACAAATATAGTTATTCATCTAGCAATTGCCGTAGACCGTATGAAAGGAAATTTTCAGTCTCCTGAAGCAGAAGCTCAAGCGCCTCACTCAATCCATCCGACAGTACTAAAAATTTCCGAAAAAATCGCGGAAAAAGTAGCGGAACGGTACGGTATTCGTTTTCCCAAAGAAGAAATTCGTGATTTAGCTATCCTAATTTCAGCGAATGGAACTAGCGTGAATTTCACTCAAATTTCACCTGATGAGTTAGAGAAGGTCACGGACAAAAACTGCCTTGACTTAGTAAGAAAAATTCTAGCAAAAGTGGATGAATTATACTTTATTGATGGCAATGAACCTGAGTTCTTCATTCGATTTGCCCTCCATATAAAGAATTTACTGTATCGGATCAATAACGGCTACTCTTGTAGAAACCCAATGACAGAAACACTAAAAAAAGAATGTCCGCTCATCTATGATTGTGCCGTCCAGGTTTCTCATGTCATTCAAAAAGAAATCGGTTATACGATTAGTGAAGACGAAATTGCCTACATAGCTTTTCATTTAGGCTATGCGTTAGAAATTCAAAAACAGCGTACGAATAAAATAAACTGCACGATTCTAGTGCCTCATTACTACAACATGAATATTCAGGTGATGGAAAAGCTTCAGAAAAATTTCTCTGATGACCTTGAGATCCAGAATATTCTTACTAGTGAAAAAGAGTTGCAGTATGTAGATACAGAACTGATTGTGTCTGCTGTTAAACTGAAGCAAGTGATCGCTACCCCATACGTGATCATTAATCCTTTTTTTACCCTTGAAGATCGGCAACAAATTACCGCCAAGATCTTTGATATCAAAGAAAAAAAACGAAAAGAACAATTTGTGAAAACCTTTCTATCGCTTGTTGATAAAAAGCGATTCTCATATACAACTGAAAATCAAAACTCCGCAGAATTGCTCAAACAATTATGTGGTCAAATGAAAGAAGAAGGAATCGTGGACGAGACCTTTTATCCACAAGTAATTGAGAGGGAGCAACTTTCTTCTACTGCCTTTGGTTCAGTGGCTATTCCACATTCACTGACAATGAATGCCAATCGTACGGGGGTTGCGATTGCCGTCAATCCAAAGGGGATCCAGTGGGGAAATAATCGTGTCACATTGGTTTTTTTGATTTCCATCAATTACCATAACCGTCATGTGTTTCGGGAAATTTTTGATGATCTGGCCATGATTTGTACAGATGAACAAAACATTCATAAATTAAGTGCCATAACCACCTTCGATGAATTTGTAGACACGCTGACACAGTGTTTTATCAGCAACAACACAAAACAATGATACTTTTTATTATTGATAGCCATACACGTCGCACAATAGTGGGCAGCCTCTTGGCTGTTCTTTGATTAATAAACTTGGTTATTAACATTCTAAAGGCTGCTCTTCTTGTTCTTTTGACATAATAAGAATATAAAAAAGATCCTGATAAAAGTTCATTCATCCTCGACATACAATCCAGCGTCAAGAAGCACTCAAAATCATCAATTTTGAGTGCTTCTTGTTTTTTTATGTTTCTTAAGAAAATTTTCGGTCTTTCTAAACAAGTGGGATCAAATAGATTTCCTTCATTCATCAATTCTATGTAGAGCAACATTCCCTATTTTAGATTAGGATTGATCAATCCAACAATCACCAATCACCTTGGCAAACGAAATCTGTCCTTTTCTAATATCTGTTTTTTTAGTTAATGCAAACTTTCAGAAGTTTTTCTCTTGAAAAATTCATAAACAAGGAATACAATAAGATTGTTTTTAGGTACACCTAAAAAGATAGGATGTGACAGAATGAATGAAGAAAAAAAATTGATCCAGGCAGCAAATGGACCTAGCTTGGAAGAAATAAACAATACCGTAGCTATTCCCAAGGATGGGAATTTTTGGCGTAATCTTTTAGCTTTTTCTGGTCCCGGAGCGTTAGTCGCGGTTGGGTATATGGATCCTGGTAACTGGATCACTTCAATCGGGGGTGGTGCCGAATATGGTTATCTCCTGCTATCCGTCATCTTGATTTCAAGTCTGATTGCGATGTTGCTCCAATACATGGCAGCTAAACTAGGGATTGTCACCCATATGGACCTCGCACAAGCAACCCGTAAACACACCAGTAAAAAGCTGGGCTTTTTCCTTTGGATTATTACCGAGTTGGCGATCATGGCAACAGATATCGCCGAAGTAATCGGTGGAGCAATTGCTTTGAATCTATTATTCGGTCTACCATTAGTTGTAGGGGTCTTTTTGACGATTTTCGATGTCTTTTTACTGCTTTTCTTGATGAAATTAGGCTTTCGAAAAATCGAAGCCATCGTAATGACCTTAATATTGGTGATTCTGCTTGTTTTTGTTTACGAAGTGATTATTGCCCAACCTGATCTTCCGGCACTTGTTCAAGGCTTCATTCCCCAAAAACAAGTATTGAACCCTGGACAGCTGACCATGGCATTAGGGATCGTTGGCGCGACCGTCATGCCCCATAATTTGTATTTGCATTCGTCGATTTCACAATCAAGAAAGATTGATCGGACGAATCCGCAAGAAGTCGCTACAGCTGTTCGCTTTGCCACATGGGATTCAAATATTCAGCTTTCGGCTGCTTTTGTCGTTAATTGTCTGTTGCTGATTTTAGGGAGCGCATTGTTCTTCGGTCACAGCGAAGAAGTCGGTACTTTTTCAGCGCTGTATGATGCCTTACAAAATTCAGCGATCGCGGGAGCGGTGGCTAGTCCAGCCCTTAGTGTTCTTTTTGCCGTAGCATTACTGGCTTCCGGACAAAACTCAACTATCACTGGAACACTGACAGGACAAGTCGTCATGGAAGGCTTCATCCATATGAAGATTCCAACATGGGCAAGACGATTGATCACTCGTGGCCTTTCTGTCGTACCTGTTTTACTATGTACCCTCTACTTTGGCGGTAATGAACAGGCACTAGATAATCTTTTGATCTATTCACAGGTCTTTTTGAGTATTGCATTACCAGTCTCAATGATTCCATTGGTTTACTTTACTAGTTCCAAAAAAATCATGGGCGAAAAGTTCAAGAACCCTCTGTGGGTCACTTCTCTGGGCTGGATTTGCGCCATCGCATTAACAGTCCTCAACATTCGCTTGATCATCGAAACAATGTCTGGTATTTTTTAAAAAAAGAAAAAAGCCGCACGATCGCAGTTTTCTCTGCAGACGTGCGGCTTTTTTCTTTTTAGCTTTCTAGCTTTTGGTTTCTAAATCATGTAAAAACAGACCACTTAACAATTTGGGTTCAAACCATGTAGATTTAGGCGGCATGATCTCATTCGCATCGGCAACAGCCAATAAATCTTTCATCTGCGTTGGATACATCAAAAAGGCCATTGTCCATTCTCCGGAATCCACCATCCGTTCCAATTCTTCTGGACCACGAATTCCTCCTACAAAATCGATGCGCTTATCTGTGCGGACATCTTCAATACCGAGTAATGGCGCTAAGATATTTTTTTGCAAAAGAGAAACATCCAGACTTTCGACTGCGTCATTCCCTGCTTCTTTGATGGTTAAAGAGAACCATTCGTGGCCCAAATACAAATAGAAGGTTCCCTTTTGAGAAGGCTTGCTGCTAGTTGGCTTCTCAATGTGAAATTTCTCTGCTAGATGATCGAAGAAATGATCTGGAATCGGTACATTGACCACTCGGTTGTATTCCCAGATCGCCAATTCATTTTCCGGAAACAAAATCGCTAAGAAGCGCTCGCTTTCCTCACTATTGTTTTTTTCCTTGCGCTTTTGCAAGCCGACTTTCACTGCCGACTCGGTACGATGATGGCCGTCAGCGATATACAACGCATCAATCGCTGAGAATTCTTGTGATAAAGCAGCAATCACCGCAGAATCATCGATCAGCCAAACCCGATGATGGACCTCATGGTAACTCGTGAAATCATAGATCGGTTGATGGTGACTCTGCCAATCCTGGATCGTTTTTTTTAAGGACTCAGGCTGACGGTAACTTAGAAAGATTGGACTCGTGTTTGCATCACAAGCTTGGATGTGATTGATGCGGTCAACTTCTTTTTCTGGTCGAGTAAACTCATGTTTTTTGATTTTACCAGCTACATAATCCTCAATCGATGTGCAAACAACAAGCCCAGTTTGACTCCGCCCCGCCATTGTCAGCTCATATAAATAATAGGACGGTGCATTGTCTTGGATCAGCCATTTTTTTTCTCGAAAAGCAGCCAAATTTTCTGCTGCTTTCGCATACACTTGCGGATCATAAGGAGCAATATTTGGCAGATCGATTTCTGAGCGATCGATATGAAAATAGCTGTAAGGGTTGCCGGCAGCATATGCCGCTGCTTCTTGCGTGTTGACTACATCATAGGGCAACTCCGCAATTTTCTCTGCTAAGTCAGTTTGTGGGCGGATTGCTTTAAAAGGAAAAACTTGAACCATTAATAGCCTACCTCCTGATTCTTGATCACTCGCACGCGAATAATATCTTCTTTAGCTCGTAATTTATCTGCCACCGCTTCAAGCAATGCAGCATCTGTTGCTCCGACATCCACCAATGTGTAGGCATAGTCGTCACGTCCGCGATTCAACATATTATCGATGTTGATTCCAGATTCAGCGATGATCGAGGAAATTTGTCCTAGCATATTTGGCACGTTGCGGTTAATCACTGTTAAACGATACGGCGAATGGAACGCCATTTCTACGGTTGGAAAATTCACTGAGCGTTTGATCGTCCCAAACTCCAAAAATTTCTTCAATGTGCGGGCAGCCATTTTGGCACAATTGATCTCAGCCTCTTCTGTCGATGCTCCTAAATGCGGTAGAACTAGCACGTTGTCATGGCCCAGTAAGCGTTCATCTGCAAAATCAGTTGTATAACCAGCAATCTCATTATTATCTAACGCAGCAAGAGCTGCAGCTGTATCAACGATCTCACTACGAGAAAAGTTAAACAGTTTAGCCGTTGGCTTCATTTTGGCCAATTCATTCTTGCCCACTAAATGGCGGGTGTTTTCCATCAATGGCACGTGAAGAGTAATGAAATCACAGGTTGTGAAAATTTCTGCTAAATCATTGGCCCGTTTGACTCTGCGGGAGATGGTCCACGCTGTGTCCACCGAAACATAAGGATCATAGCCCACAACTTCCATCCCTAAGCGGTAGGCATCGTTAGCGACCATGGCACCAATCGAGCCTAACCCAACCACACCAAGCTTTTTGCCTTCTAGTTCCGTACCGGCGAATTGCTTTTTGTTGGCTTCTGCCTGTTCCTCTACATCTGATCCGTTCAGTGTTTGGACCCATTGAGCACCTTGGAGAATCGGGCGAACACTTAATAACAAGCTTGCAATAACCAACTCTTTGACTGCATTTGCATTAGCTCCTGGGGTATTGAAGACGACGATGCCTTGTTCTGTACATTCTTTGACCGGAATATTGTTCGTACCAGCTCCAGCTCGCGCAATCCCTAATACACTTTTTGGAAAAGGATAGTCATGCAGCTTTTGGCTTCGCAGCAAGATTCCTTCTGGCTCATCACTTTCATTGATGGCATATTTTTCTTTGTTTAGCCTTTGAAGCCCTTCTGGTGCAATCGCATTGAATGTCTTGATCTGATACATTTATTTGACCTCCGCTTCGAATGATTTCATGAAATCGACAAGTGCCTGAACGCCTTCGATAGGGAACGCATTGTACAAACTTGCTCGCATACCGCCTACCGAACGGTGTCCTTTTAAGTTTTTAAAGCCGGCTGCTTCTGCAGCTTCATTAAATTGTCGATCCAGCTCCTTATCGCCAGTGATAAAAGGAATGTTCGTTAGGGAGCGGCTATTTTTGTCTACGGGACTGCTAAACAAGTTCGATGCTTCGATCGCTTGATAGAGCAGTGCAGCTTTTTGTCGGTCTTGCGCAGTAATCGCTGCTACACCGCCTAATTCTTTCAACCACTCAAAAACCAGTTTTGCGATATAAATGCTGTAAGTAGGCGGCGTATTGTAAAGGGAACCGTTGTCAGCTTGAAGACGATAGTCCAACATTGGAGCAAAGACCGCTTCTTCATTTAATAAATCTTCTCGAATAATAACCACCGTCAATCCTGCTGGTCCAATGTTCTTTTGGGCACCTGCATAGATCATACCGAAATCTTCTACACGATACTCATTGGCCAAGATATTTGATGACATGTCAGCAATGATCGGGACTTTGCCAGCATCCGGAATCGTCTGAAAAGCTGTTCCTTCAATCGTATTATTCGTAGTAATATGCAGATAAGTCGCTGTTTGGTCGATGTTATCTACTGTGATTTCTGGAATATAAGTAAAATGCTTATCTTCACTTGATGCGATCACCTCAACCGTAGCAACTGCTTCAGCCGCTTGAATCGCTTTTTTTGACCAAGAGCCCGTGTTGATATAAAGGGCCTTTTTGTTTTTCGCTAAATTTAATGGCACCATACTAAATTGCAGACTTGCTCCACCTTGCAAAAACAGCACCCGATAGTTATCCGGGATCGCCATCAATTCCCGCAAGAGGGCTTCTGCGTCTTGAATGATCTCTTCAAACAAGGAAGACCGATGACTCAGCTCCATAACGGACATCCCACTGCCACGATAATCCAAAAGCTCGGATTGAGCTCTTTCCAATACGGGGCGGGGCAAGACGGCGGGACCAGCTGAAAAGTTATAAACAGTCATACAAAAATCTCTCCTTTGTTGTTAGATGTGACACCCATTATAGCAGAAGGAGGAATATGAAAAAAGGTTAAAAATAATTAAAATTCTCAATTTTCTGAAAAAAAGATGAAAGCAATTGATAACGTTCCTCAATTGCTTTCTAACCATTGCCAGATTTCATGAAATACGACTTGTTTATTGGTTTCATTTAAGATCTCGTGACGACCGCCTTCCAGCAAATAAACTGTCAGATGCCGCTGCCCTTGCTGGTTCAAATAGTTTGCTAGCTTACGGACACTCTTGCCATAATGGCCCACAGGATCTTCTTTTCCTGAAATCAGCAGTAACGGCAATTCGCGATCGATTTTCTGCAACAGGCGGGGGGCACTCGCTTTTTTTGTCAATAAAAACAAATCTCGATAGGCACTTAATGAAAAATGAAATTGCGTATGCGGATCTGCTAAATAAGCATCTACTTGTTGGGGATCACTGGACAACCAATCTTTCGCCGTTCGGTTGGGCTGAAACCGCCGATTATGTTGACCAAAAACCAGATTTTCCATCACGCGATAGGGCCATGCTTGCTGTCGAAAAGGCATCAACGACTTCGTCAATAAAGCGGCACTGGTCATTTTGGCCGGCGCTTCCAGTGTCGTCCCCATAATGATTGCTCCTGCCAATTTTGTATTTTTCTGATACAAAAAATTGCGCAAAACCAAAGAGCCCATACTATGACCTAAAAGATAATAAGGTTGAGCTGGAAACTGCTCCAACGCAAAACGCTGAACCAATCCCACATCTGCTACAAGATAATCCGCACCATTTGTTTCTCCAAATGTCCCATACTCGTTTTGCTCAGCTACTGTTTTCCCGTGTCCCAAGTGATCATGACCGATCACTGTGAATCCTTTTGAAACGAGATATTGAGCAAACGGATCGTACCGTTCAATGTGTTCAATCATGCCATGGATCAGCTGAAGCATTCCTTTGGACTGTCCCTCCGGCTGCCAAATTTTCACATAAAGTTGATCTTTGCCGTTTGAAGATCGAATCATTTCTTGCCTGGTTTTCATCCATTCACCTCATTTGCATTTACTTTTACGTCTACTTTGTAAAACGATTTGCTCCGTCCCATTTGTCTTTATTATACATGGAAGAAGGAAAACTGCCTATCTTGGCCTAGAGCTCTATCAGCGGCTCATCCTAATTACTCAAAAAAAAACAGTATCATGGCACGTCTGTCCATGACACTGCTTTAGGATGTTAGTTTGCTTCATTCGGATCGAAGAACAGCCCTAAATTGAACAAGACAGATCACAGCATGGCCATTTGAGCCACGCCATTGCTTTCAGTGTTATGATATCTAAACCACTGAAAGCAGCTCTAGAAACTATTCTCCCTCTTTTGGTATGATCTCCATCCGATCGACACTCAGTGTGTCGACCCCAATTTCTGAAGACACTTCGATTTTGATAGTGCCTGCTTTCAAATTCATAGTAGTTTGGATAGGCTGATAGTATTGTGACGGATAGACCGCCAAACGTTGGCTGTCATCATCTGTTTTCAGTTGAACATACACGGGCTCATTCAATGACAAATAATCTTGAGTTTTAAGATAAACGATGATCGTCGCTTCACTAGCCTGTCCCATTGTTGGTTGAAAAACCAAACGATCTTCGATCGATTCAAACCCTTGAACCACTTTTTTCATCAATGCTTCCTCGTCTGTCACTGTTACTAAATCACCTTCAAGAAGCGCATCACTGGCGGTCATTCGGATCCTTTTTGCTTCACCACTGGGAAGCTTCTGTGTTTCATTATCCGCTAAAGGAACTTCTAATTTCAGCTTGTTTTCTTCCCATTTGATCGGCTGCAAACGAATCGAGCGTTGCCAGCCAGAATGATCCCAACGAGCAGCGTGAAATATCAACCAGTCTTCGGTGCCGTCTTTCGACTTGGCAAACCCATTGTGCCCGGGACCAAAAACAGTTTCTGTCTGCTGAAAAATCGGTTCGGATTCTTTCGTCCAACTTCGGGTATCTAATGGATCATCTTGGCGATCCATTGTCAAAAGTCCCAGTGCATAATCATTGTCCCAACTTCCACTAGCCGAATAGACCACATTCACCGTATCTTCTTTGATGATCACTTGAGGTGCTTCGTTAATCAACGGCGTTTGCCGCATTTCCCATTCGTATTCCGGAGTCGAAATCAGCTGCTTTTCACCAATGACTTCTGTAGGTGAGATCATTTCAGCAATATAAATATTTTGGGCAATATTTTCATATCCTTCCCAACCTGACCAAAGGAAATACCGTTGTTCGTCTAATTCGAGGACAGTTCCATCAATAGCAAACTTGTCATCCAGTCCTTTGATTTCTTCCAACTGCCAATCATCACTGTAAGGATCCTGGTTTTCGTTGACTAGTACATACATCCGGTGGGTTTCTGAGGGATGATTGGCCGCAAAATAAACGACCCACGTACCATCCAGCTGATGAAGTTCCGGTGCCCAGATACTTTCAAACTCCGCAGGCATTTCCCAGATGACTTTTTTCTCCCCCGCTGCTACTTCAGTCAGATTTTCCGAACGCCAAAGGGTTAAGTTGTTACCAGTAGTTTTCGTATAATAATAATATTTCTCATCTTGAAAAATCCACGGGTCTGCACCATCGTTGTCGATGATCGCTGTGAAATCGTCAACCAGCGTTTCATGAGAAGTACCGCAACCTCCTACGAAAGGAGTCGCCAAAATCAATGCACAAATAATACCATTTTTTCTCATTGTCTCTCCTTTCCAATGTTGCCGTCTGCATATCATTCAACTTGAGAAACATGAAATTGATCATTGATAGCTTTGATTGCTGCCAAGTCCACTTTAGGCTGACGGTCATAAGTCAATAACCCATTGATCTCCTGTTCGACATCGGTCAATTGCGTATAGCAATATCCCCAGAGCCCTACTGAAGCATAGACAGCCGACAGCACCCGTTGGTAGTCCTTTAAGAATTCAACTTCATTGTCGACTGACGTATACCCCCAACCTGGTTGTCCCGATACATCAAAGCCGATGCCACCAAATTCCGTTAACAAGATTGGTTGCTCCTGATAAGAAAAGCCGTTGGCAAAAATCGGCCACGGAGTAGAAAGCCGCTTAATCAGATTTTCGCGAGTTCGGAGGGTTTCTTTAAAGTAATCATATTTCTCAGTTTCTTCTTTTTGGCCATGGGCATAGTTGTGAATGGCGCAAATATCTGTTTCTGTCATTGCCCAACCATCATTTGAGATCACTAATCGTGTTTTATCCAATGCGTGCAAGAAATGATACATTGCTTGAGAGAAATGTTGCTGTGTTCGGTCAAAGGAAATCTTTGGCACGCCCCAGCTTTCATTGATCGGCACCCAAGTCACAATGGAGGGATGGCTAAAGTCTCTGGCAATGATCTCGGTCCATTCCCGCATCAGTCGTTCAACAGAATCTTCATTGTAAATCGCCGGAGCCGCACATTCTCCCCAAACCAGAAAACCTAACTGATCCGCCCAGTACAAAAAGCGCGGATCTTCTGTTTTTTGATGTTTGCGGCAACCATTGAAGGCCATTTCTTTTGCTAGTAAGATGTCTTTTTTAAAGTCTTCATCTGACGGTGCAGTCAAGAGGCCACTAGGCCAGTACCCTTGATCCAAAATCAACTTTTGATAGTAAGGTTTGTTGTTCAAATAGACCATGCCGTTTTCCGTATGGATTTTACGCATGCCGAAATAACTTTTCAGGTAGTCAATTGTTTCTCCATCGTTGATTAAAGAAAGTTTAATATCAAATAACTGGGGATTTTCCGGTGTCCAAGACCAACCGTCATGATGGAAATTGCTTCTGAAAATATGTTCCTGAAAAAGATCGACATTGAACTTCATTTTTGCCGAATCTGCAGACAGTCTCCCCGCTGCGATTAGCTGTTCTTTAAAAGAGATCCGATAGTCCAGTTCACACTGCGGCTGGAACTGATTCAAGATCGTTTCAACAGTCACGGTCCCCTCATCAAAATTTGGAGTCAAATTGATTTCTTTCAAATAAGTCTCTGAAACGACTTCCAACCATACTGGCTGCCAAATCCCGGTAGAATTCGTATACCAGATACCAGCAGATTCTGTCTCCCAGAATTGTTTTCCTCGAGGAATACTTTCATCTGCATGAGGATCAAATGCACGCACACTTATCGCTTGCTGACCGTCGACCAAATAATCGGTAATATCTACTTCAAAAGAGGTATGACCGCCTTGATGATTCGTTACATGACAACCATTGACAAAGACATCCGCCTCGTAATCCACCGCACCAAAATGCAAGACTACACGTTGACTGTCCATTGCCTGCACTGTGAATGTCCGGTAATACCAGACAATATCGCGAGATTCTCGTTGGTTGATCCCGCTCAATTCGCTTTGATAGACGAAGGGCACCTTGATTCTATGCGGATAGGCTTCCTCCTCTTGATACCATTTCTCTTTTAGTCCTACATTTTTATCATCAAAGGCGAAGTGCCATTCTCCATTTAAATTCAGCCAGTTTTCTCGTTGAAACTGGGGTCTAGGGTATTCATTTCTGCTCATAGTTCCTCCAAAAAACAATTTATTTTATACCACTTTGCAATGACATTGATTCCATGAAACTCTTTTGCGCCACTAAATATAAAAGGAATGTCGGGATCAATGCTAAAAGAGCTCCTGCAGCTCCTACTCCCGGATACGTCATATATTGCCCTTGCAGCAACTGAAGTCCCGGCGTGATAGGCAGTTTATCAATATCGCTCATAACGATAGAAGGCCACAAGAAGTCGTTCCACTAACCAGTAAAACTAAATAACGCAACGACGGTTAAAACCGGCTTGATCAGTGGCAGAATAATATGATAAAAAATCTGAAATTCATTGGCCCCATCGATTACAGCCGACTCATCCAATTCTTTAGGAATCCCTAAGATAAACTGACGAACTAGAAAAATGTTATAGACACCTGCTGCGCCAGGAACGATCACGGCTAGAAACGTGTTGGTCCAGCCTAATGTATCCACGATTTTGAAATTGGGGATCAAATTGACGACACCAGGAAACATCATCGTTCCCAGCAATAATGCAAAAATCAAGTCTCGACCTTTAAACGTCAGCCGTGTATAGCCATAAGCCGCAAAAGAAACGATCACCATCACCAACAATATGTGGGCTGTTGAAATGATCATCGAATTCAAAAACCAGCGAAAGACTGGCGATGAATCATTCCCCTGCAACAACCCTAAAAAGTTTGCGAAAGTCCACTCTTTAGGAATCAGGCTAAAGCCAACTTTTTGAATCTCAGCATCTGATTTGAAAGAGGTAAAAATAGCCCATATCAGAGGAAAAATCCAGACAATACAAACAATAGCTAATACGATAAATGCGACTCTTTTTCCTACTTTATTTTCTCGCATGGCTGTCCCCTTACCTCTCTAATTTTTTGATCATGATAAATTGAAAGACCGAAACGATCATGATAACGATCCCTAGTAAAATCGCCATCGCCGATGACATACCGGCAACGGACGTACTACTGCCAAAAGCATTCTCTTGAATATACATCATGAGTACTCTCGTCGAATTGTTCGGACCACCCCCGGTCAGCATCAATGGCTGTCCATAAATATTGAATTGAGCAATAGTCGTCATGACTGTTGTAAAAATCAGCTGATTCCGAATACTCGGCAACGAAATCCGGAAAAACTTCACTACACTGCTGGCTCCGTCAAGCTCGGCTGCCTCCATTTGTTCCCTGGGCACACCGTTCAACGCAGCTACATAAATGATCAAATTTCCTCCTAATGTCCACCAAATCGTTACGATCAAAATCGCGATCCAGGCCCATGGTTGTGCCCCGACAAAATTGATATCTATCCCAAAAACTTCTTTGATCGGGCCAAAGGATTTACTTAACAGAAACCCCCAAATGATCATTACAGCAGAGATGGCAAACAATGTCGGCAAGTAAAGAACCGATTGAAAAAAGCGCATCATCTTTGGCTTTGCGGACAATGCCACAGCTAATAGCAATGGAATCGCGATACACAGAGGTACTGATATCACTGCAAAGAATAGCGTGTTTTTCATCCCATTGAAAAATTGCGTATGATACAGCGAGTCTTGATCAAATAGAATCGTCTTAAAATTGTCTAAACCAATAAAAATCGGTGAACTAAAAAGATCCCATTCGGTAAAGGAAACATAAACACCAATTACAGCAGGAACCAAAAAGAATAAAATAAAAAGAATCATGTGGGGACCGATAAACAAAACGGGCCAACCACTGAGCTTTTTTTTGCTACTCATACATTACGCATCCTTTCATGCCTTGATAAAATCGACTAGAAAAAGACTGTGACAAAAACCACTTCTGCATGGAAGATGCTCTTTCGTGTAAGTTGCCAAGCTAACCAGATCAAAAGGCCACTCTTTGAGAAATCTTATATGAGTCCTCTTTTGGTATGTGCCTTCTCGACATGTCTGAGCACTATCTTCTTTGCCTTCAGCTTTTGTCACAGACCCTGCGACTATTTCATTTTCTCTTCCACGACTTTTTGGATTTCACCAAAGGTATCTTTAATATCGGCTTTTCCAGTGATCATGTCCCAAGAACGATTGTCGTATTCATCAAAAATGTAAGACAATCCATCGACTGCATTCACAGAGATCGCCGCCTGTCCTTTTTCTGTTTTCAACAAGAAAGATTGCGGCATCTTGACATATTCCTCATTGTCAAGCATCGCTAGTGAAGTTGGATTGGCGCCAGATTTCACCCATTCTAACTGGTTTGCCTGCAACCAAGTCAAGAAATCCACCATTCCCTCTTTCTTTTCATCAGACCGTTCTTCTTTTGTCTTAAACATCGCAAACTGATCAACTCCCGATCCTTGAACGATATTTTCCGCATCCCATTGCGGTGTAAAGGTTTCTCCCCACTCAAAGTCACTGATTTCTTCCATATTGCTCAACATCCACGTTCCTTCTGGCAAGAAGATCAGCTGTTGATTCGCAAAAAGTTTATTGGCATCTTCCCCGTCTGGCACCATGTAGCCCGCATCATACAAATTTTTGAACTCCTGTACCGTGTTATACGAATACTCATTATCGATATTGATCTTGCCATCTTGATCTTGCCATTGCCCGCCCATTTGCTGATATAGATTGGAATAATTCTGCATCCCCCAGGTATAACCAAAGCTATAAACGCCATCTGCTTTTGCTTTTTCACCTGCCTGATTAATTTCTTCATAGGTCACGATGCCATCATCTAATGCTCCAGGAATGTATTTGTCTACCAGATCTTTGTTGTAATACATGACCCACGACCCCATGGTGGCAGGAATCCCATACTGGCTGTCCTCAAGAGTGCCGGTATCCCAAGCTGCTTCAACATAATTGCTGCGATCTAGCTCTGTACCTTTGATCATGTCATCCCAAGAATCCAGCATCTCTTGGTTCTTATAGGTGGGAAGTGCTTCTGAAGCGACTAAAGCCAAATCTGGTACACCTTTCCCCGATTTACCTGCTGTAGTTAGTTTTGAGGTGAAGGTATCCCCTTGCATACTCACTAATTTCACTTTGAAATCCGGATCCGTCGCATTGTATTCGTCAATCGTCTTTTTGATTTTCTCCCCATCTGGTCCAGTTGTGGATGACCATAACAAAATTTCAGAACTCTTGCTTGAGTTGCCGCCGCCACTTCCACATGCTGACAATACGATGCCACACAGCAACGTCGCCCCTACTACTATAGCTGCTTTACTAAATTTCATTTTTCCACGCTCCTATTATTTAACTTATTTGTAAAACGATATTCCAACTCACTTTACTTTTTTCAACAACAATAAAAACCAAACTGTTTACACCGTTAAATTAACATCAAAATAAAGCGTTATCAACAGCTATTTAACAACTAAAATAAAATATTTATATCGTTTAACTATAGTGTAAAATCATCAAGTTATGTTATAATAAACCTGCGCAATCAATTAACAAAAAAGTATAACGAGGTGAATAGAATGGAATTAAATTTAGAGAAAACCTCTTTACCGGTTTATGAAGCTTTAGCCAATGAGACGCGTTTGGCAATTTTGAGAGAGTTAGGCGGGGAAAGAAAAAGCATCAGTGAGATTGGGGAAAAACTGGCAATCAGCAACGCACTCATGACCAAGCACATCAAAAAATTAGAGCAGGCACAATTGATCAGATTAGAAAAAGGAACGGGAAAAGATTGGAAAAAGAAGTTTCTAGCTTTAAAGACTGATTTCATCAACATCAACTTCCCCGAAAAAGTATTTCCAGAAATGAATTTGACTTCATTACCTGTGAAAATTGGTCACTTCACTGATTTTAGAGCCGAAGCTTCTTGTGGAATGGCTACAAAAGATCGCCTGATCGGCGCATTGGATGATCCTAAATCCTTTTTGGCACAAGAACGAGTAGATGCCAGTATTATCTGGTTAAACAATGGATTCTTAGAGTACAAAATTCCGAAACCGCTAAAAAATGGGGAAAAAATCGAAATGCTGGAAATCAGCATGGAGATTGCTTCTGAATTCCCTATTTCCAATAATTATTGGCCGAGTGATATTTCTTTCTATATCAACGATGTCTGTTTAGGAACCTATACTGTTCCAGGAAACTTTTCAGATGTACGGGGGGCATTGACCCCTCAATGGTGGATCGATGAGTTCAGTCAATACGGCTTGTTGAAACATCTGCGGATCAACCGTTTTGATACTTCGATCGACGGAGAAAAGCTGACCGACCATAACTTAAGCGAGATCGATTTGGATCACAGTGATTTCTTTACATTCAAAATTGCAGCACCGGCAACCGCAGAAAACGCTGGCGGTCTAACTATTTTTGGCGATCGTTGGGGCAATTACCCGCAGGATCTGCTTTTCAATTTTTATATTTCGGAATAAAAAAAGACACAGGCAAACAATCACCTGCATCACTTGATGATCTCTGTTAACTCTCCTTTGACTGCAAGATTTAACAGGGATCATTTGCTATGGCGGGATTCGTTTTTCTGTGTCTTGATTGCTCTTATTTTGCGCTGGCTACGGCAAAGATTCGTTCGATCAATTCCATGACGTTGCGAACTTCTTCATTTTTGACAATTGGTTCAGCACCGTGACGGACTACATGATAAAAATTCTTGTAGAAAGGATCAAAATCGGCTTTCGCTTCTGGAAATGGGATTGATTCTGCAGCCAATTCAGATGGCGGTGCCATTGTTTTCGTTAATCCAACACCTGCTTGGACAGGTTTAGGTGCGGCAACATCTTCGCGGCCAGTTGCCCGAACCATCTTACCATTCAACGCCCAATCTTGGATCGTAGCAGTTCCTTCAATTCCCTTAATGTACCAGCGAGGCAATTGGGTGTAATTGGAGGTCCCAACTTCCACGATTGCTTTGACACCATTTTCAAATGTGATCAAAGCAAAGAATCCATCGTCGACTTCTTCTCCCAGAATATAGCTTAAGTCAGCTTTCACATCTTTCACTGGACTGTCCACTAACCAAAGTATTTGATCCAACAAGTGAACGCCCCAGTCTAATACCATGCCGCCTCCTTGTTTTTTCACATGGCGCCAATCACCTGGGATGCCATTTGCACCTTGGACCCGTGATTCGATTTGGAAAAGATCACCGATCTGCCTATTACGATATAAATCGCGAACGATCAGAAAGTCTGGATCCCAGCGACGGTTTTGATGGACCATAAATGTATTGCCTGTTTCTTTGGCCACAGCAACGATTTCGTCTAGTTCAGCAGTGTTTAAAGCAACAGGTTTCTCACATACAACATGCTTACCCGCTCTGAGGGCTGCGATCGACAAATCCTTATGCAAATCATTCGGCGTTGCGATCAGCACTGCTTCAATGGTTTCATCTGCTAAGACTTCTTCATAACTTTTATAGATTTTATGCCCTTTTTCTTGTGAAATAGCTTGTCTTTCTTCCGAAATATCATAGGTTCCCACAATATGGATCCGTTCATTTTCATTCGGCAGGATGTTGTGCACATGGTAAGCACCCATACCGCCATAACCGATGACAACAAAATTGATTGCACTCATTTTCTATACTCCTCGTTACACCCACCACATTGCGGATGGTTCTTCTTTGATCATAATCGATTTCAAATTAGTGATTGCTCGGTTCAATCCTTCATCAACAGACATGATTGGATCTTCATGCTCGATACTCAAGACATAATCATACCCATAGATCCGCAATGCGGAAATGATGTCCGACCAAACTTGCAAGCTGTGCCCGCAGCCAACAGAGCGGAAAGTCCAAGCTCTTGTTTTGACATTGCTGTATGGCTGCATGTCTGTCAACCCATGCATGTTGATATTATCTTGATCAAGATACGTATCTTTGGCATGAAAATGATGAATCGCATCTGCTTCACCTAAAATCTTGACTGCTGCCACTGGATCGATCCCTTGCCACCACAAATGGCTTGGATCAAGGTTACAACCAATTGCTTTACCTGCAGCGTCGCGAAGTTTTAACATCGTATAAGGCGTATGAGCCAAGAATCCGCCATGCAGCTCAATACCGATTTTTACACCAGCAGCTTCTGCCTCGGTATTGATTTCTTTCCAATAAGGGATCAGCTTTTGCTCCCATTGATAGTTGTAATTATCATCGTATTCCGTTGGCCATGGCAGAACAGGCCAGTTGACTTGCGTGTCTGTTGCATTTCCTCCCGAAACACCAGAGAATCCATTGACGACAGGGACATTCATCAAACTGGCCAGCTTGATCGTTTTGCGTAATAATTCATCTGCTTCCTGCGCTTCATTTTTTAAAGGCGAAATGGGATTGTTGTGACAGCTTAACGCCGAGATTTCTAGTCCTTTGTCGGCTAATTTAGCTAAATATTCTTTCCGGTCTGCTTCACTAGCAAGCAACTTATCGATATCCAAGTGGGCATTGCCTGGAGAACCTCCTGTACCGATCTCAACTGTCTGCAATCCTTTTTCTGCAACTTCTGTGATCATTTCTTCAAACGTTAAATGATTGAATAATGGCGTAAATACTCCTAATTTCATTTGCCTACCTCCTCATTGGCTTGATAATGGCCGTACGTTGGGTACGTATTTTCTGTTGGTGCGCACCAACGTGCCGCGTTTTTGATAACTTTTTGTACTTTTTCGTTGTAATAACTCGGAAACGTCTCATGCCCAGGTTGGAAATAAAAGATCTTGCCATTGCCACGACGGAAGGTGCAGCCGCTGCGGAAGACTTCGCCTCCTGGGAACCAGCTAACAAAGATCAATTCGTCTGGAGTTGGGATGTCAAAGTGTTCCCCATACATTTCTTCTTTCTCAAGTTCAATAAATTCGCCGACACCTTCTACGATTGGATGACTCGGGTTGATATTCCAAATTCGACAATGCTGATCATCCACGCGCCATTTCAAGTCACAGGAAGTGCCCATCAATTTCTTGAAGACTTTTGAGAAGTGACCAGAATGGAGGACAATCAGACCCATTCCTTCTAACACCCGTTGTTGAACGCGCTGAACGATTTCGTCTTGTACTTCATCATGGGCCATATGCCCCCACCAAACGAGCACATCGGTATCAGCTAATACTTCGTTTGTTAATCCGTGTTCTGGTTCATCCAAGGTTGCTGTGCGAACTTGAAAATCATCTGCTTGCAAAAAGGCAGCGATTTGTCCGTGGATTCCTTCGGGATACATTGCCTGAACGGTTTCATCTGTTTTTTCGTGTCTAAATTCATTCCAAACAGTGACATGGATCATTGGTAAACCTCCTCAACGATAGCTTTTAATTGCAAATAATCGATGGCCGTCGCTTCTAAAGGTGCGTATTTTTGGAACGCTTCTTGTTCCACGATCAACCAAGGCAATTGGAATTGTTGCGCAACTGTGACATAGTCCTTGATAGGTAAAATGCCATTATTGATTTCTGTGCTTTCTTTTGGTTCTTCCTGCATATCTTTGATATGCAAAAGACCAACGGACTCTTGATGTTCTTTCAACCAAGTGAAAACATCAGTGCCGGAATAAGCGATCCAATAAAGATCTGCTTCTAATTTAAGTGCTGGATTTTCAGCTAACAATTCTTCAATCATTGATTTATTAGGAATCTCGGTAAATTCATGGGCATGATTGTGATAGTAGCATTCAAAGCCCTGAGCAGCTGCTTTCTTAGCAACTTCTGCAAACTCTCGGGCAAACTGTTGCCATTCTGCGAATGTCTCAAATGAAGCATATGGAACCACGAGTCGGTGATTCCCGATCGCTTTTTCATAGGCCAGTGTTGCTTCAAAATGATCCCGCAATGTTTCAAAGGGTAGATGAGAAGCAGCAACTCCCAAGTCGTATTCTTTTAGCGCGTTTGCGACCTCTGTTGCGGAATAACCGTAGTAACCCGCGAATTCGACTCCGTCATACCCGCTTTTTTTGACACTTTCAAGTGCTTGGAACAAGTCTTCTTTACACGCTTCTTGGATGCTCCATAACTGTAGTCCGATTTTTGGTTTCATGCTTTGCTCCTTTTTAGCGACTGCTTTTACAAGTAGACCGGTTCGCCAGTTGCTGAGGATTTGTAGATTGCTTCTAAAATCTCAGTAACTACCATTGCCTCTTCCGGCTTGACCACAGGTTCTGTGTCATTGATGATGGCGTTGATCCAAGATTGTGCTTCCAAGATTTCAGGCGTTTCGCCGTCCCCTTCATAGAAGTCGACACCACCAGTTTCCAACTCAATATTTTTTTCATACAACAAACTATGGTCTTCGCCATTGATTGTTAAGCCATTATTCATATCCGCGCCAGCTTTGCTGCCCATCAATGTTGTTTTTGCTTCTTTGACATCTAAACTGTTCAACGCCCAGCTAGCTTCCAAGAAAATCGTTGCGCCATTTTCCATCACGACAAATCCAAAAGCAGAGTCTTCTACCGAAAACTTCTCTGGATCCCATGACCCCCAAGCGTTCGCCGCATTCTTTGTCTGAGATAATTCATGGTAAGCTTTTCCGACAACAAATTTAGGTTGGTAGTTATTCATCATCCACAATGTTAAATCAAGAGCATGCGTACCGATGTCGATCAATGGTCCCCCGCCTTGAGCTTCTTCGTCTAGAAAGACACCCCAAGTTGGTACTGCACGACGACGGATGGCATGGGCTTTCCCAAAATAGATATTGCCTAATTGTCCTTCCGCACAAACCTCGTGCAAGTAGCGGGAATCTTTTCTAAAACGATTTTGATAACCGATCGTTAATTTTTTGCCTGTTCGATTAGCGGCATCGATCATTGCTTTTGCTTCTTCTGTCGTTTTTGCCATTGGTTTTTCGCACATTACATGGCAATCTGCTTCTAATGCTGCGATGGACAATTCCGCGTGAGAAGCATTTGGTGTACAAACATGCACAACATCTAATTCAGCTTCTGCTAACATTTCTTTGTAGTCGCTGAATACCTGGGCATCTTCTGTACCGAAAGCTGTTTTAGCTTCCACTGCTCGTTCGACGATCAAATCACAAAATGCGACCATTTCCGCTTCTTTTACTTGTGATAATGCCGGCATGTGTTTGCCATTCGCAATCCCACCGCAACCAATGATTCCAATTCTTACTGTCATCTCTTTCCTCCTGAAAACGCTTATTATTTTCTACTCATTCATTATAGCGAAAGGATTTGACAGGTTCTTCCCAATTTCCTCTTAAAAAATTCCCGAAATTTATCTTATGGAACTCTCACTAAAACGAATCAAAGACTCCTTCACACCAAATAAAAGCACCCAAACAAACAGTGAACAATCGCTTAAAAATTGCGCTTGTTCAAGGGTTCGAGTGATTGACAAGATTGGCTCGTTGATCTAGCTTTCATCAAGTATTCAATTATTTAATTGTTTCTGATACTGCAATGGGGATTGTCCTACGGTCTCTTTGAACACGTGATGGAACGTTTTGACACTGGCAAATCCGGCTTTTTCCGCTACTTCTGCCATTGGAAGTTTCTCGTTTGCCAAAATGAATTTGGCTTGATTGATCCGGTATTCCGTCAGAAACTGCATGAATGTTTTTCCAGTATTCGTCTTAAAAAAGCGGGTAAAGTAATGGGGACTGAATCCAACATGCTTCGCTGTTTCTTCCATCGTTAAGACATCTTGGTAATGGGATTCAATATATTCAAACACTTCATCCAGACGTTGCAGCGTTTCTTTGTATTGAGCTGCAGAACGTTTTAAAGGAGCGATCTTTTTGGCACGCGGCGGCAACCCTTGATAACATTCGCCGATCAACTGATACAAAAAACCCATAGTCAAATAGCGTTTACCAGCTACTTGCTCTTCCTCTAACTGGTAGAGTTCGATCAACAATCCTGTGATTTTTTCGGTAAAACTGACTGGCCAATGCTTGCTGTGGGGTTCCCCCTCGTCAAAAAGTGTTTTTAAAGAAAGTTCTTTTTCTCGCAAAATGGTTTCATCAAACAGTGCGAAATCAAACTGATACACATAACGCTCACTCTCTGGAGAAGCCAAAAAATAGTGGGGCTGGCCACTGGCAAAAATGTACAGCTCGCCTTCTTCCAACTCAATGATCTCATCAGCTACCCCAATATTGACTTTTCCTCGTTTCGCATAAATCAGCTCGATTTCTTTATGTACATGGGGATAAACGATCGTCAGCCCATCATTAAGGAATGTCCGAAAGCGAAAATCGCTTTCAAATTCCGGAATCTCAAGATACATACTCATACTGCTATTTACTCCTTTGCTTCCATTCTCATCCATTATAGAACAAAGAATTTTTGTACGAAATGCTTTTCTGATTTTTTATGAAAAAATAGTCGCTTCTCGCTTTTTATGGTATCTTGTACAAAAAGGAGGTTATTATGAATTACTACGATCAGCATTTGCATACTTTTTTATCTTTTGATTCAGAAGAACGCTTCGAAAATTATTTAGCTTTTCAACCGGAATTTTTTGTGGCGACTGACCACTTTGATCTCAAGAACCCTTATTCAAATTATCGCGATGATATTCCCGATTATGAACAGCTTCAACAATGCCATCAGACTTTACAGGAACAAACAGCAACGAAACTTTTGAAAGGGATCGAAATCGGTGTCGTTCCTGGGCAAGAAACACAAATACGCGACTATCTGGATCAGCATCCTTATGACCTGAAGTTAGTCAGCATCCATCAAAACGGTTCCTTTGACTATATGGATGATGCCGTATTGGAGAAAGACAAACTTACCGTCGTCAAGTCTTATTTTGATCAGATGGCCACAGTTTTAGATACTTTTTCTGACGGACATATCCTGACCCATTTTGACTACGGGTTGCGGCGCTTCGACTTTACAGCAGAAGAACTTGCACAGCATTTCGAAAAAGAACTGACAGTTATTTTCAAGAAAGTCGTCGCTCGCGAGCTAGCTTTTGAAGTCAATGCCAAAAGCTTTGGTCCTTATCAAAATGCATCACTTTACGAATATGCGATCCCGCTCTATCAAAGTGTGGGGGGCAAACTCTTTACACTAGGTTCAGATGCGCATAAGTCCAGTGATTATCGCTTGTTATTTGCCGAAATGAGCCAGATGCTGTGCTCCTTCGGTGTAGAACAATTGGCCGTCTTTCAAGGAACCGAAAGATACATGGCAGATTTGCCTGAAGGTTGAGGGAGGATACTGTAAACAAAAACTTCTTCCTGCGAAGCATCCGTATAGCTAGTCGAATAACAATAGCAGAAAAAATCTATCCGGAGAATGGATTTATTTCTTTCCATCTTCAAGATAGATTTTTCTCGCTTTAAGATCGTTTTAATGAAAATGCTACTTCGCTCTTAGTTCATTGTTTTTCGTTTTTGCACATGCAAACTTTTAATTTTGTTACTTTTAAAACCACTGCTGAACACAGCGATCGTCACTACATATAAAATCAGCGGGATAACGAAAGTCACGAATAAAATCCCTTTTTCCGCAGTGCTTGATTGTGACTGATTCGCTGCATAGCCGGTAAAACTTAACACAAATCCCGGAACAGCACCACCTATAGCCATCGCAAATTTCATGATTAATGAAGTGAGAGAAGCAATCAATGCTGTCGCCTCTATGTCTAATTCGTTTCTTATCGTATCAACATTATCGGCCGAAA
The DNA here is from genome assembly GCF_005234805.1 of Enterococcus sp. ARL09-542. Lineage (NCBI taxonomy): Bacteria > Bacillati > Bacillota > Bacilli > Lactobacillales > Enterococcaceae > Enterococcus > Enterococcus sp. ARL09-542. The sequence goes on along the minus strand of NZ_QPQX01000004.1, from coordinate 240,707 downwards.
TACTGTATTGCAGTGTATTCGTCAACCCTAATGCAAATTGCACCCCGCAATAGCATAAAACGAAAACGGCTGAGTGATGATTGATGACCAGAAATCCCAGCATACATAATGAAATCAATACCAAACCTGTAATGTACAGATGTTTTTTCCATATCGCTGCGATAATTTTGGAACCAGAAGCCCTGCTGCCAATGCCCCCAGCATACCTAAGAAACTGGCTGCACTCAATAATTTAGGGTTGCTAATAATATAACTAAGATAATATAGAAGTGAACCATTGAAGATGTTCGTTGCCGCTGTAATGAATAGCATTGCTAGAAACAATGAAACAACTGGACGCAGTTTGAATACAGATAACGCATCCTTCATTGTATATTTTTCTTTTACCGGCTTTGTTACATAGGCAGCTTCCGTCCCTCTTTCCTTTACCATCAACGTCCCTACAATCGTAAAAAATAGAACAACTAGTACCGTCCCTACAATCAATAAAACGTATCCTTTCAAAGACGTTGCAAAAGCTGCGATTGCCAAAGGTGCTGCTACATTTAAGATAGCTGGACCTACCGTATATGAAATCCCTTTGATTGATGAAAGTTGATTACGCCCTTCATCCTCTTGCGTCAGTACGGGGATTAAACTATTCAAAGGAATATCCATAAAATCAAAAGTAATTCCTAGAAGGATGTAAGAAATACTAATAGCAATGATTTTTTGAGCTGGAAATAGGAGAGGCGAAAACCAAACAAGCAAATAGTTTAAGCAACAGATGATGACTCCTAAAATCAACACAGGTTTGTATTTCCCTATCTTTGTTCTTGGAAAACGATCAATCACAAAACCAATAAGTGGATCACTAACGCCATCTAAAAGTCTCGAAACAAGGAATAACATTCCTACCAAAGCTGGATTAACACCAATGACATCCGTATAGAAAATTAACAAATACGTATTTAATAGTGTCATAATAGGAATATTCCCTAGATTTGTTAAGGCAAATCCGAGTTTTTCAGACACTTTTAACCGATCACTATTCATTGCTTTCTTCCTTTCTTTGATGAATCCAGCTTAGACCTTTTTTACAACCTCATAACTTACAGGTTGATTGGCAAACATTGGCTGCTCTTTTCCATCTATCCGCAAGATCCCACCGTCTCGATTTGTACAAATTGTTAAGCACGTATCTGTCTTCTCAATCTTCACCCAGCCACCTTTAACTGGGAATATACACGTTAATTGATGAAAAGAATCGAGCTTAGGGTCAACTAAGAATGTTTCATAACCTGGTCGAATAGGTTGAATTCCTGCGAAATAACGTCCTAATAAGTAGATAGGACTGGCTCCCCATGCATGACATAAACTTTTCCCAAAAGGATCCCCATACATTTCATAAATAGCATTTCCACTTTCTCCAGGAATATACTCCTCCCAGAAAGTAACCGCTTCTTGTTCCACCATTCCACCCCAGTAGTCAAGAATAATCTCATGTACTTGACTTGTCTGTCCCAGTTTACAAAGGGCATCTTGTTCGAAGAATTTGAAGTAAGGAGTTGTGATTTGAGTGACTTCATCATTAAGCAATACATTTTTCAAAATTTGTTGCTTTTTCGTTTCATCTACAAAGTCGAATAAGACCGCAAAAATATTGGCATGGCGTGTCACATTTCTCTTTCCAGATAGATAAGAATCAATAAATGCCCCTTTTTCTTCATCCCAGAAATAACTCATTAAATTAGCTTTCAACTGTTCATATCTTGTCACATAGTGATCAATATCACGATTCAAGATAGAGCCACAAACAGTCATAGCTTTGTATGCTTTCAATAACAGGACTTGTTCCGCTGCCAATGTCCCTTCCTTATCTATTTCAGACCAATCAATAAAAATCCAGTCCTTTTCGCGACCATAAATAAATCCTAACTCATTGGTTTGTTTTTCAAGATAGTCCATCATAGTCACCATTTTCGAATAAATCTGTGCAAGAAATGAGCTGTCCCCAGACATCATATAGTGATTTTCAATCCCTATGATCCATAAAATGGAATAATCAACAATTGTATTCATATGCTGTTTTACTTCATTTTGACCTCGCAATGCCATGATCGTTCGCTTATTGATATCTTCATCAAAGAATAAGTATTGGTTGATAAAATAGCTTTGGTAAGCATCCCCTGACCAGATCCAGCGATCTCGTTTGATTCCGTCAATAAAGAAAAGCCCACTGCACAATGTAAAGGTTTCTATAGATATATCCCATATTCGATTCATCACAGAGTCATCTGATTTGAATGTGGCTTGATTGTGTATGGGAAGATATTCATGCATCGCACGAATATCAATTGCTTCTGGTGCTATATTAGGAATGAAAAGATAACGAAAAGCACGTTTGCGAATGTTTGTTTCTTTTCTTACATTTTCCTGTTTGTAATAACACATTTGACTATCACATGCTTCTGCTTCTGATTCTCCATAGCAAATAGATATCGGTATCTCCGACAACAATTTATCGATCATTAATGAACCGAAAATCGTCCGTCCATAATCAAACAACGTGCCGCCAGCAACCGCCGTCTTCGAAACAGGGAAACAAGTTTCTATTTCATAATAGACTTTATTAGGGTCTTGCTCTTTATTCATATAAAGATTGCTCCATCCTACTGGAGCTTCTTCAACAAAGTTACTGCAATACCAGCCTTCATCACTCTTGATTCTTTCTCCTTCAATATAGATGGCTGGCAAACCGTTTGGATTCCCTACATTCACCCTAATCTTATTAAAACCGGGTTGACAGACAATCTCTTGTTCAAAAGAATATTTCACTTCATTCACTTCTACAAAGCCAATCCCTGTTGCATATACAACAAATGTCGTGGGACTTTGTAATTCATATTCACGTTTAAATTTTACATTTTTATGGCAGTCATCAATATACCAGTAAGCTGGCCAATCGTATCCTCGTTCTTCTCTAGAAAAATTTTGTAAAAGTCCTTGACGTATTTCAAAATCGCCAGCATACCAGATCCATCGTGGCCGTTCATTTGTTATCACTATTATCCGTTCCTTTCGTTTACTCATTTATATTCTATCGATCAACTACTTTACTAAATCAGCTAGATTAGAATCTCTTCGACTGTTTGCTCTCGTTTTAGCTCCTTTTTGCAATTTCATCATGACAGCTCCTGCAATAGCTGCTACTAGAACAATCGCCGCAAAGCCATACATCGAAAATTGAATATTGTTTGGCGATACCAAAAATGGTGTGACAAAGGCAAACAATCCGCAACACAACCGTGAAAAACCATTGATAACGCCTTGTAAGAATGCCCGAGATTCTGTTGGAAATGATTCTTGAGTCCAAACTTTATAGATGGCTTCCCCTGCTAATGGATTTCCAAAATTATAAAAAGCAATCGTTATCGCCAATGCGATGAATCCTGCACTACCGCCAATAACTGCCATACCAACCATTGCCATGAATTGAACAAAAGCGCCAACAAAAAATGCTTTATTCCGATGCTTTCCACCCGCTACTGAAGCAAAGATAATCGTAGTCACTAAAGAAATGATATTCAGCACAATACCTAGCCCTGTTGCTTGCATTTGTGTAGCACCAGCATTAGTCAAAGCGTATGTCTGAAATTGTCCCCATGTATTCGCTAACAAATTCCAACAAACATAAAAGACTAAAATAGCGAAGAAAAAGTTGCGATAAATTTTTGCATTGTTCCCACTAAAAATCTCTTTTAGTGAAATTTTTTGTTGATTGCTAACCAGATTCAACGCAGACTGACGTGCTGCACCTTCTTCGTGGAACATCCGAAATTTTTTTGAGACTGTCCGCCAAACCCACGCAAAGATTGAAAAGACCAATAAAATAACAAAAACAATACGCGCTCCCAAAACTCCATTGACTCCGGAAAGTAAGAAAGAACAAATATAGGAAATAAAAATACCAATTTGCCAAAATATTTGTGTCGAAGATACTAAACTTGCAGAAGTTTTTTCATCTGGTGCATCATGAGAGACAACGGTTAAACTGATTGGTAAATCCGCCCCAGATGCAATCCCCATGACGATGACTCCTAATAATAAAGCCACAAAATTTCCTGAAAATACACAAATTGCTGCTCCAATAGCATAAAACAAATTGATCCAGTTGAACGCTCGAATCAGGCCGAAGATTTTTGTAATTTGTCCTGCAAACAAAGAGCCGAACGCAATTGCAAAGGTTAGTGCACCAGAGATTAATCCAACTTGTCCCGCAGATAAGTTCAACCCTTTTTGCCAAACCGGTATGGTTGCCGAGAGACCAACGATACATCCAGAACCCAACATAGAACCTACACCGGCTGCAGTTGCTAAAGGAGAATACTTTTTCACTAATGATTGCTGCTTTCCATTTGTGTCCATTTGAAACATCCTTTCTTGTTCATAGGGTTATATTAAACGCTTACACAAAATGGTACAATTTCAAAAATGTAGGTCTTTACTATCAAATTCACAGGTCATAAATTTGAATTTTTTTGAAAGGCTATTTGTTTGATCTGACAAACCCTTTAATAGCAAAGTAAATATTGACTATTTATTGGGAATAACTTATATATAGAACTAACTATATAAAAAAATTAGGTGATTGACGGATGGAAAGTTTGATTAAACTTTTTGATATAGAAGATCGAATTGAAGCCCAGCAAATAACTACTGGGAAGAATATTAATGAAATGAATTTAGACTATCATGGATCAGTAATTCCAAAAATACCCGTTAATGATTTTTTTGAAGAGGGATCTATTTATATCAATAAGCATCATCGCTACTCTTATACGTCTGCTCATACTCATAGTTTCATTGAAATGAATTACCTTCTAAGAGGATGTTGTCGGCAAAAAATAAACGGGGAGGCATGGAGGTTCACTGAACAGCAATTGATTATTATGGACACTGAAGTGATTCAGCAAATTGATTATGTAGGAAAAGATGATTTGATTCTCAATATTTTAATTGACAAACATACTTTACAAACAGAGCTCTTGAACCACTTGCCCGCTTCAAGTAATCCAGTCACGGACTTCTTTTTGAATGCTGCTAAAAAGGATAGTGTTCATAATACTTTTTTAGTTTTTGATTTAAAAGAACACGCGATCATCAATCAGCTTTTATTCTTGATGATTCACAAATTTTATCTCAAAGAAATCTTCTATCATCGTTCCTTAAGTCTCCTTTTAGGATCATGTTTATTGGAATTAGCAGCAATTCCTAGTTTGAATGAACTGTCGTTAACTTCTCAAAGAAATGATTTAGCTGCACTCTTAAAATATATTAACGATCATTACACAACTATCACTCTCAAAAAATTAGCCACGGAGTTTGGTTATAACCAAAACTATTTAGGTAATATGCTCAAGACAAAAACTGGCGCGACTTTTCAAGAAATGATCGACCAAAAACGTTTGATTGAAGCACAAAGATTACTTAGAGAATCTTCCATGACTATTGATACTATCGCTGAAAATTTAGGTTACAAGAGTACGCCCTCCTTATTCAAGCTCTTTCAAAACAAAATGCAGATGACTCCTACTCAATACCGTCACTTTTCAAAAAAAGTTAATTAATCACAAGTAAAATTTGTAATAAGCAATAGCAGGAAAAATTCTTTATCGTCAATTGAATTAAAGTCACTACGATATGAACAAAAAAAAGGATCCGGACCATAAATGTTTGATTGCTCCTGAACGTCCAAAATGTGTGACGATGTTCTCCTAAACTACCAGGGCATTACATAGATGATTCGGATCTTTTATTATTAGACTTATATCATAGTTTTTTATTTTTACTACTACTTCGCTTCAAGCACATCTTCTTTGGCATGGATCAATTGGGTCAAGAAGTCGCAATAAGGCGTGGGAACATTGTATTTTCGACCTTTACGCGAAATAGCCCCGTTGATGTAATCGATCTCCGTTTTACGATGATTATTGATCAAATCTTGATACATGGAAGGATAGTGTAAGCCAATACCTGCAGGATCATAGGTTTTTTCAATATGGGCAACGACTTCTGGAACATCTAGTTCTACCGATTCATGAGCCGCAACAGCTGCGAATTCTCCAACAATGGTTTGCACCATTTGTCGTGCAGTGGCTGTATTTCCAAACTGTGCAATGTTGACATCCAAAATTGAACATAAACCATTCAATGTACCATTGACACAGGCTTTACGATAGATTGAATAGCGAATATTTTCAGAGTATGACGCATTCAATCCAGAAGCAGTTAGTACCTCAGCCAGTTCTTTGGCCGCTGCTTCTTTGCCTTCACCAATGTTTTGCAGTTCAACCGATCCTTCCCCAAACAATCGAACTTGTCCAGGTCCAATCAAATCTGCTGTCCATAGGGTATTTCCTAAGAAAATTTTATCGGTAGCGACATATTTTTCAATTGTATCTTCATGTCCAATGCCATTAAGTAAGCAAAGTACTCTTGTTTGATCACCGATTAGTGAAGCAATGTCTTGCATCATTTGGTCTAATTGCATCGCTTTTGTAAAAACAATGATCAGATCCGCTGGCGTATCCGCCGTTACTTCGGACTGTGGATAAATGGGGAAAGATTCTGTGATTTCTTCTCCATCCAAATTTGCTTGTAGTCCATTGGTACGGATCGCTTCGATATGCGCTGGCCAACCATCGATCAACGTTACATCGTTGCCGCCTCTTTTTAATTTAATGGCAAATCGGCTGCCCATGGCACCAGCACCAGCAATAACAATTTTCATCTCTATTCCTCTTTCCTATCTGACAATTAGGTATAGTTTACTCCAAATCAAACAAATATGCGAGGAGCTTGCCTTTTTTAAAGTGAAATTTGTTAAAAAAATCAATTGGAATCGTTTGATTTTTCAGATAATTAAAGAACAAAAAAAGATCCTTTTCAGGATCTTTTTAAACCGTCACTTCAGACGCTAGTTGTGCTAAAACTGCTGCTTGTTCTTCTTGAGAGATATTGTGCTCAATGACGTAACGATTGTTTTCATTGGCGGCACATTCATAGCAGCAGCCGCCTAAGTGTGCCGCTTGATTCTCTTCCGAAGTGAGGAACTGACGATTGCACTCTGGATTTGCACAATTGACGTAACGCTCACATGGTGTGCCATCGAACCAATCGCGACCGATCACGGTCTTGTCGACATGATTGATCTCAACACTGATACGTTCATCAAAGACATACATCTTACCGTCCCACAACTCTCCTTGAACTTCTGGATCATTGCCATAAGCAAAAATTCCCCCGTGAAGTTGTGCTACGTCTTGGAATCCTTCTCGCAACAACCAGCCCGAGAATTTCTCGCAGCGAATCCCACCTGTGCAGTAAGTGACCACTTTTTTATCCATGAATTTCTCTTTGTTCTCAATGATCCATTGAGGCAATTCACGGAAACTGCGGATATCGGGACGGACCGCACCTCGAAAATGACCAAGATCGTATTCATAATCATTCCGCGCATCGATCACTACGGTATTTTCATCCAACAACGCTTCTTTGAAATCTTTCGGTTCTAGATACTTTCCGGTTAGTTCTAAAGGATCGATATCATCTTCTAAGTTCAATGACACCAATTCTTTTCGCGGTCGAACAAACAATTTTTTAAAGGCGTGTTCTTCCACCTCATCGATTTTGTAGTAGATTCCTTTGAAACGGGGGTCCGCTTCCATTTTTTCCATATAGGCATCCGTTGCTTCAATCGTTCCAGAAAGCGTTCCGTTGATTCCTTCTTTCGCAACAAGAATTCGACCTTTGATACCGATCTCTTTCCCAAAAGCTAAATGCTCTTTCGCAAAACTTTCTGGATCTTCGATGGTCGTGTATTTATAAAATAATAAAACGCGATAGTTCACAGTCATTCCTCCTTTTTTCCACCCTACAGTATAAAAAAGAAAAATGAAGAACACGAATTTTATGCTTGTACATAACCACACAATCCCTTTGCTTACCTAGATACCTGTCGTTTTTTGTTGTCAGAGTGAATCAGTGCTTTTTCCTAATTGTTCAACAAAAAAGGCCGTTACCTGATCCATGGTCTCTCCACGAACTAAATGTCGTTCTTCGCGAGAGATAAATGTCAGATTCGCTTCTGGATTCTCTTGCACAAAGGTTTCTACATCGGCGTAAGGGATTTTCTCATCTTCCGTCCCATGCCAGAACAACAATGGACGTCCAGCTAGTTTTTCTGGTTGCGTCTGGAGATCATAAGCTTCGATCCATCCCAGTAGCAACTGATAGTCATCTGGGACAAAGAAACCTGCAGCACCCGCATGTTTCTGGATCCGTTCACGGTAACCGATCATCGATGGCGAGCCCATCACACACGCAGCAGCGGTGATCTCCGGATGTTGACATAGCAAGCCGCAAGTCGTCATCCCTCCCATTGAAACGCCTCCTACAGCGATTTGCCCATTTACCAAGCCTAGATTTTCAAAGAAATCCACCAAATAAGAAAACTCAAATAAGTTGGTATGAATGCTTTGCCAGAAAATCAATGAAGGAATCTCGGATAGTTGGGTCTTTCGTTCGCCATGATTGGCGGCATCAGGTAAAATCACACGAAAGTTTTCCCGTGCTAGTTTTCGACCTTGCGTCAGTACCAATTCTTTACTCGTTTGCCAACCATGATAATAAATGATCAACGGCAACGGTTCATAGATCAAATGTTCTGGAACGACTTCCAATACTGGGATATTCCCGATTTTTCTTTTACGAACTGCAATTTTCATCTCTTTCCACCTCTGCTTAAGTATACGCATTCTGCTCTTACCTGCCAAATAATCCCTTCAATCACAAAAAAATCACACCAATGTTTTGGTGTGATCACATGTATCAGGAATGTAACACAGCTTCTCGTGCTAGTGCCAGACAGCCTAATGTTCCTGCATTGTCTTCTAATTCAGGTGTCACGATGTAGTCTGCAACTGCTGGTGTTTTGACATAGCCGTTGACCAATCGTTCAAAAGCTTGATGAACCTTTTCCACCATGTGACGCTGCTTCATTACGCCACCACCAAAAATAATGACATCCGGTGAAAGCATCAATGTAGTGTTGTAGGCGCATTGCGCGATATATTCAGCTTCGATGCTCCAGAAAGGCTCATCTTCAGACAGTTCCTGTCCTTTCTTTCCTAAGCGTTTTTCAATCGCTGGACCTGCGGCCATCCCTTCGAGACAGTTGCCATGAAATGGACAGCTGCCTTCGAATGAATCATCAGGATGAGGCACTACCAGCATATGTCCCATCTCCGGATGGCTGAATCCCTCAACAAAGCGGCCATCTTGTAATGCACCGCCGCCAACACCGGTGCCGATCGTATAATAAACTACACTGGATAGTCCTTTTCCTTTACCGAAAACATATTCCCCATAAGCTGCAGCATTGACATCTGTGGTCCAAGCAATGGGGATGGGAAAGGCTTGTTTCATCGTACCTACAAAATCAAAATTCTGCCAAGCTAATTTGGGTGTGGAGGTAATGTAGCCATACGTTGCGGAATCTCGATGGATATCGATTGGGCCAAAGGAACCAATACCGATCCCCACTAACTGGTCTTCATACTTTTTGAAAAAATCGATCACTAATGCCATTGTTTCTTCTGGTGTGGTGGTGGGAAAACTGACCCGTTCTTTAATGGTCATTTCTTCATCACCAATCGCACAAACAAATTTTGTACCGCCTGCTTCTATCGATCCGTACATCTTTTCGTCTCCTTTTCCATCGTTGCTTTCATTTTCTGTTTAAGTACTGGCAGAACTCGCAGCTGCACCATCATCGGCTTTTACGCGATCGATGGCAATGACGAGACAAATAATCAAGTCCTCCAGATCTTCCTCATAAACCGTTACTTCATAGGTATCCCCCCATGAGATCCATCGTTTATGAATCTCAGCAATTTGACGTCCCTGTCGATTGACGACAAAGTCCATGTCCCACCAATTCCCCTGAATTTCAATTCCTTGGGCATGGATGGAATAACGCGCTTTGAAAAGCGTGAATTCTTTTTCTAGAACAATTGCTTCTTCTCCATGTACCTCAACAAAAAACTTGGGCAATAGACTAAACACTTTCTTTGTGACTTCACCGATTTGCTGTTGTCGTTCATCATAAATCGCAAAGCTTTTAGGAATCTTCATGAAACTCCCTTCGACAAAATAGCGCGGCTTTTGCTGCTCATCCATGACAGTAAATTTTTCACCGATACTGAAGACTTTTTGCTTGATGTAAAGTTTTTTCATTTGATTACACCGCCTTTTCTTTCACATCGCCTGTATTGATCACAGGTTGAGTGCCTTTGTCAGTAATGATCGATACGAGTAAATTGTTGATCAATTGGACTTTTCGATCGTCAGTAAAGTTAATATCCTGACCATCTTCGATCTGTTCCAAGGCCATTTGTGTCATGGAGACCGCTCCTTCAACAATGATTTGTCGTGCCGATAAAATTGCTTTGGCTTGCTGACGCTGCAACATGGCACTAGCGATCTCAGTGGCATACGCCAAGTGATTCAACCGCGTCTCGATCACCTCGACACCGGCTACCGCTAAACGCTCTTGCAGTTCTTGTGCCAGTTCTTCAGAAACTTCATTGGTATTGCCTCGCAAAGTCAAATCATCATCATTAAAAGTGTCATAAGGATACTGGGTAGCGATATGGCGAATCGCTGTTTCACTTTGGATCTCAACAAAATCTTGGTAGTAATCGACATCGAACAATGCTTTGGCCGTATCTACGACTCGAAAGACGACGACTGCTGAGATTTCGATCGGATTGCCATCAGAATCATTGACCTTCAATAAAGAGCTATTGAAGTTACGAACTTTCAGTGATACATTGATTTTCTGTGTTAGCGGCACAGTCACAAAGAGTCCATTGTCTTTGATGGTACCTAAATATTGACCAAAGAAAAGAATCGCTTTCGCTTGATTCGGCTGCACAATCGTCAATGAACTAATGAACAAGATAGCGATGATCCACAACACGACACTGATGACTAACTCCCAAACCGCATTGCGAACGATCCCATCATAAAAGAGATAGCCGCCGCCGATCATTAAGGCGATCAAGACGATCAGTGCTAAGTAACCGTTAACATGAAACGTTTGTTTTTCTTTCATCTTTACTCCCTCATTTCTTTTAATACCATATTACCTTTGTTCACAAAAGACTTCAATTCTTCTTCTCATTTTTTTAACCCCTTTCATAGACCTGCGATCATACTATTTTGCAATCAACCAAATTCCCGCTACAATGAAATGAGAGTCAATTGACAAGAAAGGGGTATCCAAATGGCACAAAAAATTTCATTAGAAAACGTAAAATGGTCATTAGAAGAAATCATTCAGACTGTTGGGACTGATCTATCTTCTGTTGTCGAAATTCAAAATCAAGAAGGAATCGATGTCGTGGTGATTGCCAAAGATGAATGGCAGCACCTCTTAGAACTACTCGATGCGCGCCATGCACAAGGCTATCGAATCGATCAAGAACTGCCAACGGATATATTGATTGACGTTGCTGATGGCGACAACGAATACCAACAAACAGCTGAACTAGAGATGGAATTACCGGAACGTGTCCATCCAGCACCAGACTTTGAATTAGACTCAGAAGAAATCGTTGAAAGCGATGATGTGCTGGATTAAGCTGAAAAAATAGACTACTGTGAAAAATCTTCCCCTAAAAATAGCATCCATTCGACCAATAGCCGAGCAATGTCGGAATACTTCCAGACCTTTCAGGTCATGTCGCATTTGCGGCATAGTTGACGTATTCTAAACATTGCTCGGCTCTTTATTATCAAAAATCGCGTGCTTCAATTTTTTGTACGATTGCTCACGTGCTTATGGAGTTCCGCCTAGCATGCAATCAATCAACTGACTTGTTTTTCCGATCTGCACCAGGGGATGCCACGATCGTTTTTAAGCGTTCGATCGCCGCTTGTAGTTCAACGCGTGCTTCTTCTTCCGGTTCTAGTTCTTCGCATTGCTGTAAGCGTTCTAGCCATTGTTCGGGTTCTTTGATACCTAATTGTCCAATGGCCCAATAGGCTGTTCCACGAATGACAGGTCGGACGTCTTCTGTCGCACACCGCCAGATGGCTGGCAATGCGGTACGATCTCCCAGATTTGCTAAGGCAATGATCGCATTACGCTGCAATGGTTTCTTCCCGCGCCAAGAACCAGATAAATGCCCAAACTGATTCTTAAAAGCTTTATTTGATAAAGAAAGCATTGGCTGCAACTTAGGATAAACGGTTTCTACTTCCGGTTCCATTTCCTGATGAAAATGGAAATCCTTGCCTCGATTGTAGGGACAGACCAACTGACAAATATCACAGCCATAGATGACATTATGCATCTTTTTACGATATTCCTCAGGCATCATGCCTTTTGTTTGTGTCTGATAGGAAAGGCAGCGCTGTGCGTTCATTCGCCCATCCCCTAAGAGCGCTTTTGTAGGACAGGCAGTAACACAGCGCATACAATCCCCACAGCCAAAGGGTACCGCTTCATCTGTTTCGAAGGAAATATTGGTGACGATCTCGCCTAAATAAACAAAAGAACCAAATTCTTCCGTGATCAATAAGCCATTGCGGCCAATGAACCCCAAACCAGCACGCTGTGCAACTGCCACATCCACCAGCTCACCGGTATCCACTTGCGGGGCAAACCGCCAGTTTTCTGCTTCTTCCAGATTCTCTGCTTGCGCTTTGATAAACTGGATCAATTTTTCTAAGCGATCACGTAGAATATCATGGTAATCGATCCCCCAAGAGGCGCGGGCAAACATCCCCCGTTTCTCATCTCGCGGCACTTTCTCTTTGATTTTTGTCGGATATGCCAGAGCGATCGCAATGATTGTTTGCGGATTTTCAAAGGTTCTTTCTGGATATATCCGCTCTTCGATCACTTGATGTTCGAAACCAGATGTATGGCCTTTCGCGCGCTGCTCCCTCAACGAGGACTCTAATTCATAAAACGGTTCAGCAGAAGCAAAGCCGATTTTATCAATACCTAAACGCTTGCTTTCTGCGATGATTTTCTCTTTTAAAGACATGATATACTCCTATCCAACATGTGTTCATCAGACCTTCGTCTTTGCTTTTTCTATTATACGAGACCACTTCCGATTAGTCGAATCGCTGCCCTCAAAAAATTCAAACAAAAAACTACCTAAACGCTCGGCGTCTATCTCCCAGTCTTTTTAGGAGATCAGCTGCCTCAGCATTCAGATAGTTTTCCTTGAATACCCCTCCATACAGCGCATTTCTGAGCTATCTAGAAGGGAGATCGTTTGATTGTATTATTTTTGTTACACCTATTAAACGTTTACCAACTAGCTTTTTTTACACCTGGCAATTTGCCTTCATGTGCCAATTGTCGAAAAGTGATCCGTGAAAGACCAAATTTACGCATATAGCCCCGTGGACGACCATCAGTCATATCCCGATTCTTCAAGCGATTCGGATTAGAATCTTTAGGCAATTTTGCTAAAGCTTGGTGATCTTTTGCTTGTTTCAATTGGTAACGGATCTCTGCGTATTGCTCGATCATTGCGGCTTGTTTTTTTGCTTTTGCTTGTTTTGATTTTTTGGCCATTATTTTCTCCTTTGTTTTTTCTATCCATCATTCTAAAAAGAAAAGAAATCAGCTAGCAGAGTCCTCCATTTTCGATTCAAAAACAACAAATCGAAATCATTACTATTTGAGCATTATGACTATATCAAGTTTCTGGGAACAAGTCAATGAAAAGCCCCTTCTTTCGAACAAACCGCTACTGTTTTTTAAGATTTCAATTATTTTTTCATCATTTCTTGCAATGACTTCTTGGCATGCTAGACTAAACAAGGAATCTGAAAGAAATGGAGAATTATATGAAGCAAATAGATACGGGACTTACCTCAGAAGAAGTCACACAACGAACCGAACAAGGCCAACACAACGATTATGAAACAAAAACATCGAAGTCTACGACAGCAATTTTTAAGGACAATATCCTCACATTGTTCAATTTGCTGAACTTGTTGATTGGTGTCTGTCTTCTAGCAGTTGGCGCCTATTCCAATTTATTTTATCTGGTAATCATTTTGATCAATATCACTGTAGGGATCAGTCAAGAGATCCATGCTCGAAATCTAGTCAAAAAACTCTCGATCATCGCCCAACAAGAAATACGTGTGATACGAGATGGCGTTACACAGTCGGTGGATGCCAAATCCCTGGTCCTTGATGATCTTGTTGTCATTGGTGCAGGAGAACAGATTCCAGCCGACATGGTGGTTTTATCTGGACAAGCCGATGTCAATGAGTCGATGCTGACAGGCGAAGCCGATCTCGTCGTCAAAGAAAACGACGCGACTCTCTTATCTGGCAGTTTTGTCGCCAGTGGAGAGGTCACTGCAAAAGTGATCCGCGTAGGAGCAGAGAATTATGCGGCAAAATTAAGCAATGAAGCCAAAACACATAAACCGCTGCGTTCAGAGCTAGTTTCTTCGATTCGCAAAGTCACAAAATTCACCAGTCTAGTGATTGTTCCATTAGGGGTGATCCTATTTCTACAAGCTTATTTATTTCGTGGCAGTGACTTAAAAGAAGCAGTGATCGTTTCGTCTGCTGCTTTATTGGGAATGCTGCCTAAAGGACTCGTCCTATTGATCAGCATTGCTTTGACCACGGGTGTCATCAAACTAGCCAAAAAAAGGATCTTAGTCCAAGATATGTACGCGATCGAGACACTGGCCCATGTCGATACCCTCTGTTTAGACAAAACCGGCACATTAACGGAAGGTCGATTATCCGTCGAATCGATCCAGCCAATCGATGACACCCAAGATATAACGGCAATCTTAGGCAGTTATTTGGCTGCCAGTACCGACAACAATGTGACGATGCAAGCGTTGCGCCAAACCATCACCGGATCTGAGCATTACCAGTCCTTTGCATCAATGCCATTTTCTTCTGATCGAAAATGGGGTGCTATCGCATTTCACGAATTAGGGGCAGTCTATCTAGGAGCACCTGAAAAGACGATCGCCAACCAACAGCTGCCGCAAATTCAAGAAGCGCAATCGGCTGGTTTAAGAGTCCTCGTCTTGGCTCTTGATCCTCATTATAACGACGCCAATCAGCCCTTTGATCCAGCAAAGGCTGCCCCGCTGGCAGTACTTGTTCTTGCTGATGTGATTCGGGAAAATGCAGAAAGCACATTGGCCTACCTGTCTGCAGAAGGAGTGGACTTGAAAGTGATCTCGGGTGACAATCCGATCACTGTTGCAGCCATCGCCAAACGCGCCGGATTGCCTGATTCCGAGAACTATATCGATCTTTCCCAACTAACAGAAGAAGCAGACGTTCGTCAAGCTGCCCAAACCTATACCGTTTTTGGGCGAGTGACGCCTCAGCGAAAGAAACTGCTAGTTTCTGAGTTGAAGGCACTAGGCAATACGGTCGCCATGACTGGAGACGGCGTCAATGACGTGTTGGCACTGCGTGAAGCCGATGTCAGTATCGCTATGGCTGCTGGGGACAGTGCGGCTCGTCAAATCGCGAATCTGGTTTTATTAGATTCCGATTTCACGACACTGCCAGCAGCACTCTTTGAAGGTCGCCGTGTCGTTAATAATGTGACGAAAGTATCTGGGATCTTTTTTATCAAAACGATCTACAGCTTCCTATTGTCCTTACTATGTGTTGCCACTTCTACGGCATTTCCTTTTATTCCGATCCAAATCACATTATTGGACCTGGCGATTGAAGGATATCCTTCCTTCTTCCTTTCCTTTGAAGAAGAAAAAAAGCGAATCACCGGCCGTTACTTGCCTACCGCATTGCTGCGAGCGTTGCCGAGCGCACTTTTGGTGCTTCTGAATTATTTCGCTGTACAGTTCCTGCAAACTGACTATGGCTGGGAACCAATGACCGCAACTACATTGTTCTATTATCTGCTGATCGGCATCAGTTGTTTAGCTGTGATCCGCAGCTGTTTGCCGCTAAATCCATTGCGCTTATTTTTGATCGTAACCACGATTAGCGGAACATACATCGCCGCAATGCTCTTCCATCACATTTTAGAAGTAGGCTTTTTGACTAGCATCACCTTGCCAATCTTTGTTGGATTGATGGCGATCAACTGCTTATTGCAGTGGGGGCTATCTGCCCTTGCAACACAGATCACCCGCCGGCTAGAGCAAAACGCTACGGCTTGATCAATGGAAAAAAATGATTCCGGACAACTATGATAAATTCTCCTAATTAAGGATATTTATTTGTAGTTGCTCGGTTTTTTTATCTGTTCTTCAATTATTTTCTATTTATATAGTGGAGCAATCGTCATCCATGCAAGTTTCACAAAATTTGTTATACTTTTAGTGAAGGCGGTTTCGTCTACTGCCGCTGAATCTATTTAAGAAAGCGTTGGTGAATCGAAATGAAGAAAAGTATTTTACTTGTTTCTCACAGTCAACAACTGACAGACGGACTGAAAGCCATGATCGAAGACATGTCGGACAGCGAAACAGTCACTCTTTTTTCATTGGGTGGAACAGCTGAAGGCGAATTAGGGTCTGATCCGACAAAAATCGTTGAAGCGGTCAATCAGTCTCCGGATGCCGAACAGATTCTCGTTTTTGCTGATTTGGGTAGTGCCATACTAAACGCAGAGCTAGCCTATGATATGTTGGAACCGGAACAGCAAACCCGCTATCACTTGATTGATGCACCGCTTGTAGAAGGTGCTTTTGCCGCAGCAATCACCGCTGGATTCAGTGATGACCTATCCCAGATCACAGCAGAAGCCCAAAAAGCAGCTGAGAAAGGATGGAAACAATAATGAAAAAAATAATCAATGATCCTTCAGCGATCGTCGAAGAAATGCTAGCTGGTCTGGTTGCCAGCTATCCGCAACTGGTTCATCAAGTCGAAGACTCCCGAGTCGTAGCAAAAAACGCCACCCACGAACAAGTTGGCTTAGTCTCAGGCGGAGGCAGCGGACACGAACCGGCACACGCTGGGTTTGTTGGTGATGGTATGTTGAGTGCCGCCGTCTTGGGAGACGTCTTCACTTCTCCAACACCAGATCAGATCCTGACTGGGATCAAAGAAGCCGATCAAGGGCAAGGCGTGCTTTTGATCGTTAAAAACTATACGGGAGATATCCTAAACTTTGAAATGGCCAAAGATATGGCTGAGATGGAAGACATCACTGCTGAAATCGTCGTCGTAGATGATGATATTGCCGTCGAGAACAGTACCTATACTGCTGGAAAACGAGGCGTGGCTGGAACCATTCTCGTTCATAAGATTTTGGGTGCTACTGCTCGTCAAGGACGTTCATTAACTGAATTAAAAGAATTAGGTGAAGCATTAGTTCCGACCATCAAAACCATTGGTGTTGCCTTAAAAGCAGCAACCGTTCCAGAAGTAGGTAAACCTGGTTTTGAATTAGCAGATGATGAAATCGAGTATGGAGTGGGAATCCATGGAGAACCTGGTTATCGCCGAGAAAAATTGAAACCATCGAAAGAGCTAGCCAAGGAATTGGTGGACAAAATTTTAGCTGATTATGAACAAACACCGAAAAAAGTTGGTGTCTTGATCAACGGCATGGGTGGTACACCGCTGATGGAACAATTCGTCTTTGCCAACGATGTACAGAAATTGCTCGCAGACAAAGACATTTCTGTCACATTCCATAAAGTCGGCAACTATATGACCTCTATCGATATGCAAGGTCTATCATTGACCATGATCGATTTCAGTAACAACGATGCGACGGATGCGCTCAACGAACCTGTTGAAACGATTGCTTGGTAAAGGAGGAATTTTCAATGCAAATGACAACAGAGATGACCCAACAATGGTTAAATGCATTTACAAAAGCCATTGAGGAAAATAAAGGCTATTTAAGTGATCTAGATACCCCTATTGGTGACGGCGATCACGGCAACAATATGGCTCGCGGCGTCGCAGCCTATCAAGAAGCATTCGCAAAACAACAGCCTAAAACAATCACAGACACATTCAAAGTACTCTCGATGGCATTGATCTCTAAAGTTGGTGGTGCTTCAGGTCCACTTTATGGCTCAGCATTCATGAACATGACCAAAGCTACAAAAGAACTAGAAACAATTGATTCGTATGAACAATTAGGAAGCATCATCGAAGAAGGGCTTAATGGGATCAAAGCTCGAGGCAAAGCAGAATTCGAAGACAAAACGATGGTCGATGTCTGGCAACCTGTTGCCGCAGCGTTAAAAAACGGCAGTCTGACTAAAGAACAAATCGAGGAAGCCAAAGAACATACAAAAGACCTAGTCGCTAAAAAAGGCCGTGCTTCTTATTTAGGCGAGCGGGCAATCGGACATATCGATCCAGGTGCCGCTTCCAGTGCATTGTTGTTTGAAACGCTTGTTGCAACGATTGGATAAAGATCCTCATTCCACTTAGGAAAGGCGATACAAAAAACCGAGAGATCTCTTGCGATTCTTGAAGATAAACAAGAATCTGTGCTTGAGACCTCTCGGTTAGTTTATTTTTCTAAGAAATAGTCAACGCCATTATTGCAAAATAGCTTGAGAAACTAGTGTACAATATTGCAACATGCCATCAGGATTTGGATGAACTCGATCTTCATAGAACCACTCTTCATGTTCATTACTTAAATCATACCAATCGATCAATGTCATATTGTCGTATTTAGCAGCCATTTTCTCCAGCATGCTGTTGACCTCATTTTGCCATCTTTGCGTAGGTACCCGCACATTGATCCAATAGACTTTGCGATCGCCAATTTCTTTCATCAAATTATCGAATTGGGTTTCTGTAAAGGACCCATTCGTTCCTAGACCGATCAATACCGTATCTCGTAACAAATCTTTTTCTTTCAACGCTTTGATCAGTTCCGGACTCTCATACAATTGTCGTCCCACATCCCCATCAACGACAGCTTTGGGAAAAATTTCTTGCAAGTCGGCAGTGGCATCCAGCATAACAGAATCACCAAAAGCGGTAATTTCCAGCTCTTCAGCCTTCTTCACCTGGGCTTCTGTCAACCCATATTTTTCCATTACTGATTGTTCGGCTTCCGTTGCCTTTGAAGAATTGTCTCCTGTACTTTCTGTATCCGAGCCATTCGCATTTTTTTGTGTCTGTTCTGCCGCTTTTTTATTGGCAGCAATATTTTCTTTTAACTGCTGCTGTTGCGCATCTACATAATTCACCGGAGCGGTAGCTATTCCATAAAGAGCAACTAAGGAAACAAGCAGTCCTGGAAGCAGCCAAGGTTTTTGTCGACTGATCACTGGTTTACTAAACCAATTGCGCACCGTGCGGAAAGTATCTTTGTAGTGGAATTTCCGCAACGGATTTTCGATAAACCGATAGGACAATTCACTGATCAAGAGAATCAATACAATCTCAATCAATGTATGCAGGAGAACATTTTCGCCGACATTCCCAATCTTTGCTTCATAAAAAATCATCACAGGGAACTGATACAAATAAATCCCATAACTCCGCTTGCCGATGTAACTGAATAACGGATTTGTCAGCCAACGGTTCAGACTAGCTCCAGGATGGGCAGTGACCGCCACCAAGATCGTACAAAGCAAGCTGACTAGCAGCATTCCTCCGTAATAAACAAAGGAAAGATGATCATCTAGCACAAAAAATGTTATCACTAAACCAATAAAAGAAAGACCACCAGCTAGGTTCAATACCCGCTTCGCTTTCTTCGGAATTTCTTTTTTTAAATGGGTGCTGGGCCAAATGAAAGCCAGCGCACTTCCCATCCAAATCGAAAACAAACGCGTGTCGGTACCATAATAAACTCGAGTAGGGTCTGCCCCTGGTGAATACCAGATCGCTAATAAAAGAGCCGAAAGTAACGAGCAGCCGATCACGATTTTAAAAATCGTCCCACGATTTTTGACTAACTTCATCAATAAAATAAAGAGTAACGGCCAAATCAAATAATTCTGTCCTTCAACAGCCAAAGACCATAGATGCGTAAAGGGAGATTCATTGCCGAATCGGTCAAAATAAGAAAGACCGTGATTGATCTGCCACCAGTTGTTGACATACAAGAGACTGCTGACGACGACTCCCCGCAGATTATTCAGTAAATTCCGCTGGAACAATGTAATATAGGCAGCAGACAGAAGCAGCATCACCACCATGCCAGGATACAGTCGTTTCATCCGGCGGACATAAAAATCTTTGACAGCAATACGACCGTTCTGGTCCCACTCCTGTCGAAGCAAATCGGTGATCAAATAACCAGAAACTACAAAAAAAACAGGAACTCCTAAATACCCGCCTCGCATTTGAGTAGGTAATAAATGATATAAGATAACGCCGATCACGGCTAATGTACGGATACCGTCGAAACCAGTGATATAGCGGCTTGTTTTTAACCGTTTGTTCATTCTCCAACCACTTTTCTTTTTTTTGATCAACTGTTTTCGTAAGAAACAGTCAATGTGGAACCATTAAAAAATAATGACCCATTTCTTCATAATTTACCAGATAAAGCAACAAGAAAGCTAGCAAGAATACTCTATTTTCTAAAAAAATTAATTTTTACAAAAAGAAAAAAGCATTTCATCACGAAACGCTTTGATCCAAGCTCTCCTATAATTCTTCTTCATAAAAACGACCCAATATTTGTACATTTTCAGCAATACTGACAAATGCCTTGGGATCTGCTTCTTTCATGGCAGAACGTAACATCGGCAACTCGAAGCGTGTAACGACAGTCAATAATACTGTCTGTTTATCATGCTTGTAGGCTCCTTCTGCTTCATTGATGATCGTAATTCCTCGGCGCAGACTTTTCTGGATCGTATGGATGACTTCTTCAGGAATTCTCGTAATAATCGTTACCTGCATTTTCTTTTGCTTGGTAAAAACAGCATCGGTGACTTTACCACTGACAAAAATCGCAATGGCACTATATAGCGCATACTGCCAGCCGAACAGGATGCCCGCAGCAAACATGATGGCAATATTGAAAAAAATCGAGATGGACCCGATGGTTTTCCCCGTACGTTTCCGGA
Source organism: Enterococcus sp. ARL09-542 (assembly GCF_005234805.1). NCBI lineage: Bacteria > Bacillati > Bacillota > Bacilli > Lactobacillales > Enterococcaceae > Enterococcus > Enterococcus sp. ARL09-542. Next base: position 219,611 of record NZ_QPQX01000004.1, on the reverse strand, counting down.
TCGCGATACTTACAAAATCGAGGCCGCCAGAGGAAAGTCCGCTTTTTAGCGCATAACCAATACCGGCTCCGTTGATGGCTCCCCCAAAAATCCCGCAGATCATCGGATCTGTCGTCAGTGTTTCTTCGGGAAGAATCTGTACGAACAAAGATGTTAGGACTACAGTAATTCCTGTGAAAATCGTAAATTTATGACCAATCTTGAACCAGCCGAGAAAGAAAAGCGGAATATTCAGCAACAATAGGGCGACTGAGACGGGGATATAGAATCCAAGCCAATCCGTGGAAACGGTGGTCAAAATTTGAGCTATCCCTGTGATCCCGCTAGAATAGATTTTGCCGGGTTGATAAAAAAAATTGACTGCGATCGCCGATAAAATGGCGTAGACGATCGAAAACGATAATTTGTTGGCATAATCAGGGTGTGGCAGCCATTTAAAGAGGGTATTCATTTCATTCAAGAGCCTCGCTTTGTTGATTTGCTCTTATTATACTTCAGATAGTAAAAAAAGAAACGAACAATGAAAGAAATAGACAAATTCTCATGGAATTTTCTTAATCGTCTATTTTCATTCATCATTCGCTCGTTTGTTCTTTACTTGTTCATTTCTTTTTACTTAGTCTTCTTCAACTGTCGTGACATCAATATTCAATTCGAACAATTGCAGCGGCGCCACTTTACTTGGCGCTTGTGACATTGGATCGGCGGCTTTCCCGTTTTTAGGGAATGCGATCACTTCACGGATGTTTTCTTCACCAGCCAGCAACATCACTAAACGATCCAAGCCTAGTGCGATTCCGCCATGTGGTGGGAACCCATAGTCTAATGCCGTCAGCAAGAAACCAAATTGTTCTTCCATTTCACGGCGAGAAAAACCAAGGGTTTCAAACATTTGTTCTTGAACATCCCGCTGATGGATCCGGAGAGACCCACCGCCAAGCTCGTAACCGTTCAAGACGATATCATAAGCTTCCGCATACACTTTTGCAGGATCAGTTGCCAACAAGGGTACATCTTTTTCTTTAGGCATCGTAAATGGATGGTGAGCAGAGACATAGCGGCCAGCTTCTGCATCGTATTCAAATTGTGGCCAATCTGTTACCCATAAGAAATTGAACTTGCTTTCATCGATCAAGCCTAATTCTTTTCCTAACTTGCTGCGGATTGCTCCTAAAGCCGCCGAAACGATCTCAAACTTATCCGCACCAAACATTAGGATATCGCCCACTTCTGCATTCGTAGCAGCAATGATCGATGCTGCAGCGTCAGTCAAGAATTTTGCGATTGGTCCTTTTAAGCCATCTTCTTCTACTTTGACCCATGCTAACCCTTTCGCACCAAACTGTCCTGCGTAATGTCCCAAATTATCCATATCTTTTCGGGAATATTTATCCGCAGCACCTTTCGCATTCAATGCTTTCACCACACCGCCATTTTCAAGCGCCATTTGGAAAACTTTGAAATCAACATCTTTAACGGTTTCGGACAAATCAATCAATTCCATGTCAAACCGAGTATCTGGCTTGTCGCTGCCATAACGTGCCATGGCATCATCGTAAGTCATTCGCGGAAACGGCGTAGTTACTTCTAGCCCTTTGACTTCACGCATGACATTGACTAACAGTTCCTCCGTGTAAGCTTGAATCTCTTCCGCCGTCAAAAAGGTTGTTTCAATATCGACTTGGGTAAATTCAGGCTGACGGTCTCCCCGCAAGTCTTCATCCCGGAAGCAACGGACGATTTGATAGTAACGATCGAATCCAGCACCCATCAATAATTGTTTGAAAATTTGTGGCGATTGTGGCAATGCATAAAAATGACCAGGGTAAACCCGGGAAGGAACGAGATAATCTCTGGCGCCTTCTGGTGTTGATTTCGCTAAATAAGGGGTTTCGATATCTAGAAAGTCATTGGTATCCAAGAAATGACGAATCACTTGTGTCGTTTTTGCCCGCATCATGATATTCTTAGTCATTTTGGGACGGCGTAAATCCAAATAACGATATTTCAACCGCGTTTCGTCTCCTACAATTTGATCATCTTCGATCGAAAATGCAGGTGTTTTGGCTGTATTCAAAATAGTGATCTCGCTGACCATCACTTCATAGTGCCCGGTTTTCATCTTAGGATTGATTGCTTCCGGTGCTCGATTGATGACTTGACCTGTCACTTCTAGCACATACTCGCTGCGGCAAGTATCTGCAATCGCCCATGCTTCTTTGGATACTTCCGGATTAAAGACAACTTGCACGATCCCTTCTCTGTCCCGCAAATCAATGAAAATCACTCCGCCTAAGTCACGACGTTTTTGGACCCAGCCTTTTAAAGTAACGGTTTGATCTAAATGGGCTTCTGAGACGCGCCCACAATATACTGTACGTTTGCTCATTCTTCTTCTCCTTGCTTGATTAAGATTGTAGTCATTTCATCATAGATTTCATCAAAATGATCATACAGATCGGCTAACTTAAATTGTTTCTCGATCCGGCTTGCCATCGATTTGATGTTGATCACTTGTTCAGCTAATTCATTTTCACCTAGGGTCAGCACCAAACGCGCCCCTTGCTTATCTGCCGATTTGAACTGCGCTTTTGCTTTCCGATTCATAAAATCACGATCTGCCGAAAAGCCAAAATTACGGATCGCCTGAACGACTTTCAATGCTTCCAAATTGGTTGCTTCTCCTAGACCAACAACATAAGCATCTAATTCGTTCAATGCTGGAATAACGACTTCTTCTGCTTCCATTGTGATCAATAGACGTTCTAAGCCCATCGCAAAACCGAAACCTGGCGTTTGTGGGCCGCCTAATTCTTCGACCAGATGGTCATAGCGTCCACCCGCACAGATCGTAGCTTGCGCCCCCATTTTTGGCGCTTCACTCATAATCTCAAAAATAGTATGGGTATAATAATCCAGTCCCCGGACCATATTTGAATCAATCTCATAAGGAATGTCCAAAGCATCCAACATCGTGATGACTGTTTCAAAATGGGCTTTAGCTTCCGGACTTAAATAGTCCAAGATCGAAGGAGCATCCGCAACGAACTGTTGATCTCGTTTGTCTTTACTATCTAAAACCCGCAGTGGATTCTCATGCAGACGACGTTTTGAATCTTCACTTAATTCTGCTTCATGAGGCGATAAATAATCAATCAGTGCTTGACGATAGTTCTTACGCGTTTCTTTATCCCCTAAAGAGTTAATCACTAATCGAAGTTGACTTAGCCCTAATTGTTTAAAGAAATCCATCGCCATCGCCATCGTTTCAACATCTGTCGCAGGATTTGCGGAACCAAATGCTTCTACACCGATTTGATGGAATTGACGTAAGCGACCTTTTTGCGGCCGTTCATAGCGGAACATCGGTCCAATATAAAAGACTTTGTAAGGCTTGTTGTATTCAGGTCCGAAAAGTTTATTTTCAACATAAGAACGAGCAATCGGCGCTGTGCCTTCCGGACGCAATGTCACATGGCGCTCTCCTTTGTCATAGAAATCGTACATTTCTTTTGAAACGATGTCGGTTGTATCACCAACGCTTCTAGCAATCACTTCAAAATGTTCAAAAATCGGTGTGCGGATTTCATTGTACTGGTAATCACGAAAAACCAAACGGGCTGTTTCTTCAACAAACTGCCATTTTTCGGATTCTCCTGGTAAAATATCATTGGTGCCTTTTGGACGTTGATAACTCATCTGTTTTCATCCTCCTATTGTGGGTATCTTCGATCGATCAAAAACGATCGTATGTATTCATTACAACTATACTGATTTGATCCATTGTGGGAAACGATTTTCTGTTCATCATCTGCTCGTCTACTCTGCGTTACGCCTACCGTCGCTTCTAAGCTGTCGCTAAGAAGGACTTGCATAGTCTTCGACCAGTCGCAGTGATTCGGAAAGCGGTGACTACTCTCCCTCCGGTCGCCTACTACTGTTCATCATCTGCTTCGCAGGTCAATCGCAATGATTCGAAAAGCGGTGACTACTCTCCCTCCGGTCGCCTACTACTGTTCATCATCTGCTCTGCCCTGCTTCGCAGGTCAATCGCAGTGATTCACAGCAAAAAACTCGCCCTTGTTTTCTACACAAGGGCGAGTTATTACACGCGGTACCACCTAAAATTCGAGAACTTTCATTCTCCTTTCGATTAACGCTCGTTCACGGAACAGCTTTTCTTCTGTTCATCTCCAGATTGTCTTTCCGACATTTGTCCTAAACTGCTTGCAGCCATGGCAGTTTTCTCTTTGAAGGTCCAATAATGACGTACTCGATCTTTCACAGATTTTTGATATTATCTATAAACTACAAGAATCCTTTGGAAATGTCAAGCTGTTTCATAGGCTTTTTCAATACTTATGAATATCGTTTTTCAAGTTTTTCCTTTACACTAAAAGAAGAGATTAGAAGGAGGAATTGCTTTATGACAGATGTTCAAATCGGCAAATCACAAGTCTATGTACGCTCCCTTGGCTTAGGTGCAAATGCCATCGGCGGCCACAATTTATTTCCAAATTTAGATGAAGAAGAAGGCAAGGAAATTGTGCGGACGGCGCTGCGCAATGGGATCAATTTGATTGATACTGCCTATATTTACGGTGAAGGTCGATCAGAAGAACTGATCGGTGATGTCTTGCAAGAAGAAGCGTTCGATCGCAATCAAGTCATCATTGCCACTAAAGCAGCTCATCGACCAGAAGAACCAAACAAAAAAGATAATTCGCCGGAATTCCTGACCCAAGCCGTTGAAGAAGCTTTAACACGCTTAAAAACCAACTATCTGGATATATTTTATATTCATTTTCCAGATGAAACCACCCCTAAAGAAGAAGCGATTCGCGCATTGCATCAACTGAAAGAAGCTGGCAAAATCCGTGCGATCGGTGTCTCCAACTTCACACTTGAACAATTAAAAGAAGCCAATGCCGAAGGGTACGTTGATGTTGTGGAAGATGAGTACAGTTTGATCCATCGCCAAGCTGAATCAGAACTTTTCCCTTATTTAGCTGAACATTCAATCAGTTTTATTCCGTACTTTCCACTAGCATCCGGGTTGTTGACTGGAAAGTACACACAAGAAACGACCTTTTCAAACGATGATATCCGTAGTAAAAAGCCGGACTTTCAAGGTGATCGCTTTAAAAAAATCGTATCGGCTGTCGACCAATTGCGACCAATCGCTGCCTCTTATGATGCAACGATTCCTCAACTTGTGTTGGCTTGGTACATGAAAAATCCTGCAGTTGCAGCAGTTATTCCAGGTGCAAAACAAGCCAGTCAAGTTGCTGACAACGCGCAGGCATTGGATATCCATTTATCCGCAACCGATTATCAAGCGATTGATCACCTGTTTGCTGAATTTAAATAGTCCCGAAACAAGAGAAGGCACTTTGCATTTCTCTTGTTTTGTATTATGCTGATGAAAACAGTTATGAAAAGGAGCAACCCTGATGTCCTTATATTCCGGCTATATCCGCCAACCTCATTACTATGAAACCGATCAGATGGCAATCATTCACCATGCAAATTACATCCGTTGGTTCGAAGAAGCACGAGTAGATATGCTCGCCTTTTTACAATTGCCATACCATAAAATCGAAGAAGCGGGTTTGATTGTTCCCGTTCTTGAAGTCAATGCACAATACAAGGAAATGATCCGTTATGAGGATCAAGTACGCATCGATGTGCTCGTCGATCATTACACCGGTACTCGACTTGATTTTCGTTATGAGATTTATAGAACTGACAACAATCAGTTAGTCACAACTGGCGCTTCCAAACATTGTTTTTTGAGTAAAGAGACCTATCGCCTAGTCCATTTGAAGCGCAGCTTTCCTGAGATCCATCAAGTATTTTCAGATTATGCGACATTATCGGCTGCCTCGAAAAATTAATCTCGAGACAGATTAATTGCATTTAGAGCACTTTTTTGTATAATCAAAGGTAATTTTTATGGGAGGATGATGACAATGTATGTTGTTAAAGTCTTGCATGGTTACATTGGCAAAGATGGTCGTCGCACTCGTGAAAAAATACCTGACAAGTTGTGGATTTTTGAAGATCGGAAGCAGTCGGAAGCCTTTGCAGCAAAAATAGGCGGAAGAGTCAAACCTCTCACAGAAGTAAAGCCAAATCAATAAAAAGCAAGACAGCGAAAGAACGCTTACTGGCGTAAGTTTCATTATTCGCTGCCTTGCTTTTTTTATTGCTTATCGCTTTTGCTAGTCATCTTGTTCAGTTTCTAAAATTTCTCCTGTTTGCGCATTGATTTTAACATTTGTTTTTTTGTTGCCGTCTTCAACTTTGACTTCCCAATAAGTCACATTCATTTCTTTATCAAGATCCCAATCTGTTGCTTGTCCACCGCCAGCTTCTTTCACAGCACTATCGGAAATCTCTTCCAATGAAAGCAAGTTGGTCAGATCCAATTGATCGGCTTCTTTTTTGACACCGTTTTGTTCGTCCGCATCTAGTTTTTCGGTTCTTTCTTCAGAAGTTTCTTTTGTTTCTGCATCGATCTTTAGTTCAAATTCATTCGTGTCGTCTACGCCTTCAACTTGATAGAAGTACTTACCAAAAGAAGTATCCAAGTCAAGCGATGTGATTGCTGCATCTGGATATTTGTTTTGGAACACTTGGACGGCTTCTTCTACTGTCACTGTAGGCAAACCGCCATTTGCGATGGCTGCACTGCTTGAAGATCTGTCCACAGCTTGCGAAGAAGTTGTTTCATTTGATGATGCGACTGCTGAGCTTGAACTGCTGTTTTGTGCAGGTTCAGAATTTCCAGTGTTATTTTGTGTACATCCTGCCAATAATCCTAGGGCAGCGATTCCGAACAAAATTGTTGTTTTTTTCATGTTTCATTTCTCCAATTAATTGTCTATTCCTTTTTTCTATATATTTAGAATAACAAGTCCTTCAGAAAAAAGAATCAAAAATGCTTGAAGAAAATCTAAAAAAATCTTCATCTTTCTCTTTCACTTGGGAAATCAATTTTAAAGACACTGCCTTGCGGCTGATTATCCGTGACGGTAATTTCAGCATGATACTTGTTGGCCAGCTGCTTTACCAGTGATAATCCGATTCCTGAACCGGAAATTTGACTGGAACGAGAATCTTCCACTCGATAGAAACGCTCAAAAATCAACGCTTTCTTATCATTGGGGATCCCAATACCAAAGTCGGCAACGGTTAGAGACAAGTGCGTTTGATCTTGTGTCAGTCTCACATGAATGGGCTGATCTGCTGGTGAATACTTCGCTGCATTTTCTAAAAGATTTTGGATGATCTGTTGGAAGTCACGTTTGTGCCCTTGCTTCCTACACTGGTTTTCCACAAAATATTCAATCGATTGCGGAACGATCGTTGCTTGTTTTTCACATTCTTCTCGCACGATCTGCGAGACATCAACGAGACTTATTTCTTGGGTTTGGTTTTTTTCCAAATCCAGCAGTTGATTACTCAATGTTTCCAAACGCTTCGATTCTTTATCGATAAAGGCCAGTGAAGAAGGAATGACTTCTGGGTGTTTGGTTCCACGCCGCTGGATCAATTGGACATGTCCGCGAATCGCGGCTAAAGGTGTCCGCAGCTCATGAGAAGCATCGGCAACAAACCGTTTTTCTCGCGCGATCGTCTCACGCTGTTCTTTCAGTAGTTTATTGAAAGCCAACGCCACAGAACGAATCTCGATTGGTTCTTCAACAATCGTCAATTCGCCTTTTTGGCTTTGTTCGATTTCAGCAATTTCTTGCGCCATCCCTGTTAATTTCCGGCTCCATTTCCCAACGCTCCAATAAATCAATATACTGCCAACGACTACAGCGATCAGGTTCAAGAAACTGCTGATCATAAAGAGACCATAGGCTAATTCCACACTGTCCTCACCATTGATGGCGATCTTCACCTGATCCCTATCGATTTCTTGGGTTTTCGTATAATAGATACCATCATCTGTAAAGACGATGCCCTCCAAAAATGGGATGATCCGTCCTTGATTGATCTCGGCAAAAATCTCTGCTGCATCTTCTGATAAAATGACACTGCCATCAGCTAAGATCACTTGCAAGGCATCTTCTTCATCTGCCGAAACATAGGCATTGACTAGATCATTCCAGTCATCCCCTGAAGCTTCCCCGTTTTCGATAGCCTCAAGAATATTGCTCGCACGATTTTCGATATGTTCAAACAAATACCCTACGGATAACAAGATAAACAATACATTGAAGAGAATCAACAGACCAAATAGAATCAAAGAAAAGCGGCTCGTTAATTGAAACTGGGCAGTTTTTCTGCGTGGGTTGGCGAACTTATTCTTCATGGGCGATCCTCAACACATAGCCTAATCCCCGAACAGTTGCGATCATTTTCCCTTTACCGCAGACATCCAGCTTGTTGCGAAGGGTGCGAATATAAACATCTACCACATTTGTTTGACCATCGTATTCATACCCCCAAATCTCATTCAATAGCTCATCTCTGGTTTTGACTACTTCTGGTTCTTTCATCAACTCATATAAGATTCCAAACTCTTTAGGAGTCAATTCAATGGTCTCTCCGGCAACCTGGACCAAGTGTTTGGCGATGTCCATCATCAACTCGCCTACCACCAACTGATTTTGTTGGTTCTTTTGCTGTTGGGCTTCCCGCTGCAACCGTCGCTCAATCACGCGAATCCGGGCAAACAGTTCTTCGATTTCAAAGGGCTTCGTTAAATAATCATCTAGGCCAACGTCAAGACCAGTCACGACATCGGCAGTTTGATTTCTGGCTGTCATCATCAAAATCGGAATATCGCTTTCTTTGCGAATTCGCCGCGCCACCGTGATGCCATCATAGATTGGCAGCATCCAATCCAACAAAATCAGATCAAACAGATCAGTTTGCTGATTGAACAAGGTCAATGCCTCTTGGCCATCTTTGGCCCATACCGTGTCGTACCCCTCAAAAGTCAACTCAGTCTGGATAAAACTGGCTAAACTTTCTTCGTCTTCCACTATCAAGATTCTCAAGGCCATCTGCTCTCCTCCTATTTTTGCTTCTATCATAACGGATTTTGTAAAAACTTCCTAACGGATTGAAAGAAAAAGATCATGAAGATTTTTTCATGTTCAGACAAAAACGGAGTGAACCAATGCTCACTCCGCTTTTCTTTTATCCCCCATTTGTCGCTAACTGATAGGTATCAACTAACTTTCCCTGTTCGAGTTGGATCACGTAAGGGCAGGTTTCATCCAAAAACTCTTTATCATGACTGATCACGGCTAACAGATCGACTTCTTTGGCAACTTCCTGCAGCAGATTTCCGACCTCTTCCATTTGTTTCAGGTCTAATCCGCTAGTCGGTTCATCGAAAAACAACAAGCGTTTACCTGAAAGCAATGCACTGCCGATCGCGACTCGCTGCTTTTCGCCACCGGACAAAGATTGTGGATGTCTTCGCAGTAAATGCTCTAGTTCCAACAAAGTCACGACTTGTTCAAAACGTTCCGGTCTGGCAGCTTTTGCCAACAATTCTTTTTCGACAGATTCAAAAAAAAGCTGCAGGTTCACATCTTGCATAACCAGAAAACTTTCTCGCAATAACTGTTTTTGATTGATTGGTTGACCATGCAGCCAAAATTGAGCTGCTGAACATTTTTTTAAGCCAGCGAACACTTGAAACAATGTCGATTTGCCAGCACCGTTCGGGCCAATCAAACCCACGACTTGTCGCGTAGGCACAACAAGTTTCGCAATATCAAGAGCTGGTTGCTGTTGGCGTCGATAAGTGACTTGGAGATTCGTCGCAATCAGATCAGCTGAGAAACTCGCTCCCTCTGTTTCGTTGATTGCCAACTCGAACTGCGGCTCGTTGATCCGCCTTAATCCGAGATTGTGAATCTGTTGCGGGGTATGAGAAAGCAATGCTTCACTGGTATACTCTGTGACCAAGCGCCCTTCTGCTAGTAATAAGTAACGATCCGCAATCCCCGTCAAGTAGGACAATCGGTGCTCTGCAATGACGATCGTCTTCCCTTGCTCTTTCAAAAGGCGGATCGCTGCGGCAATTTTTTGTAGTGCTTCTTCATCAAGATTACTGGAAGGTTCATCGAACAAAAAGAGATCATGAGAAAGCATCGTTGCACAAGCGATTGCTACTCGCTGCTTTTCGCCACCAGACAGTTCGAAAACACTTGCATCCAACAATTCTGACAAAGAAAATTGTTCTGCCGCTTCTTTGATCCGTTTTCGTATTTCTACTGGCTCTATCCCTGCATTTTCCATTGTAAACGCCAGTTCAGAATAAACATCTGTTGTAAAAAATTGTGTTTTGGGATTTTGAAAAACAACACCGATTTTTCTGGCGTAGGCGGGAAAGTCTTCCGTCGGCAAAGAATCCCCTGCCACTTGAACAGCCCCCGTCATTTCTGCTGGATATAGTTCAGGAATCAAGCCATTGAGAACATTCAACAAGGTTGACTTACCGCTACCGCTTTGACCGCATAACACGATGACTTCACCAGCAAAAATCTGACAAGAGACATCTTTCAATACCTGCTGGGTGCCCCGTTTAAGAGATAGTTTTTCGATGGTGATCATTCCTTCACATCCTTACAAACAAAAAAATAAGTAGTAACACAGTACCAAACACTACATAATCAGCAAGTTTCAACCGCAGTGTATAAACCGATGTATGAGGATTTTTAGCCGACAGGCCTCTTACTAACGCGGTCGCTGACAATTCTGTGGCAGTATTTTCTGCAGACATCAATAAAGGAATCAAAAAATACTCCACCGTCTGTAGAGGATGTCTTACATAGGACCAGCCGTTCAAAGCAATTCCGCGAAAGCGCATCGCTTGGCGAATACTTTTGACATCTTGCAACAATGTTGGAAAAAATCGAAACAGTACGGCCAGCGGTACCAGCAAAAACGAGGGAATGCGGATTTTTTGCAAAGCAGCTAACCATTCACTGATTTTCGTCCCACTCATCGCAAATACGGCTGCCATGATCGTCGGTAACAATCGGCGATACCCTACGGAAAAGAAATCCAGCAGGGTGGTTACTATTGAATTGTTTTGCCCTGCAAAAAAACCTTCTACCAAAGACAATAATAGAAACAGCCCGAAAAACAACAATCCCTTTCGCCAGAAACCGCTAAGTAGAAACAAGATAAACAAAAAGCTGATCACAATCAACTCTTTTGTCCACGTCAATGAAATCATCAATGTGACACTTGCAAAGAATGTCACAAATAATTTGCATCTGGGGTCAAGTGAGAGCCTAGTCACATCGATCTCCCGTTTGTTTGATGCAACGTTGGTTGGAAATGTTTTTGATATAGACGAGCACCGAGGCCTATCCCGACAATCGAAGCAACCAGTACAGCGAGCCCGCAAATCACCAGCATCGCTGTGGAAGTATGAGCAAAGACCCCTGCAATATAGCTTTGGTCTTTTCCACGAGCAACTAGCGAATCAATATACGCATTTTTCATGAACCACAATGGCAAGATGGGACCCATTAAACCAAAGCTGAATACGGTATAACTAATAGTTGTCTTGAGACTTCCTTTCCACTTGCTTTTATACTGAATCGTATCTGCCAGTACTGCACATAAAATATTCGGCATAAAGGCTAGCGGAAAGTGACCTGAAATCAAAAAAAAGAGACCTACCACACTGCCCATGATGGTGATCGCGCCAAACTTTGGTACTTTATTCAACATCAATAGATAAATGACCCCAGAAAAAAGTGCTGTAACGGCTGGAATGAATAAATTATGAAATCCTGGAATAACAAACCGTAAAATCAGCAGACAAAAACTCATCAATAAAAAATAAATAGCTGTATATATCCCGACAGCAATCAGGTCTTGAACTTTTAAATTTTTCATTTCTTATGCTCCTTCTTTCAAGCACCGGTTCTTGGTGCGATTACAAGCATCTAGTATAGCACATTCCCGCGCGAAACAATGGAAATGATGCTTATCTAGTCTAAGACGGTATAATCTGTGCCAAATTCAAGTGCTACCCAGTCACTGGAATCTGTCTTCGTATTAACAGTTAACCCATCCAACAAAATCTTTTCGTTCAATGTATCGCGAATCGTATAGTAGTCAGCGTAAATTTCGTCGCCTGCAGAGACTGGAATATCCGCAACTTGATTGCCATCTTTGTCATAAACTGGTGTAATAACCATGTCTTTCGCTGCAATTTGATAGAGTCCGCTTGGAAGAGTGGCATTGGCTTCCCAAGTGAAATGATTTCCTGCTTTATTGGAGAAACCTTTTCCTTCTTCAACGGTCTTATCTGGTTCAAGCAAAGATTCCATAATGTTCTTCGGTTGAACGACTACATCATAGATTAATGAGCCTAGATCATCACGGTCCGTTTGAGGTACTTGCACAAAGAATGGATCTGCTGGTTTTGCAACGGCAGGAGAGACACCACGGTCATCTTCTAATTCGGTAACTAAATAAATGCCATCTGCCGCATTGCCTCTACCCAAATTCGCTTTGACAGACCCATCTGCTCCTGTCGTTACTGTTTGAGCAGTAAATGTGTTGTCAATCGTATAATCGGTTCCTTCTTTTTGATCTAATGGATTCGTTAAAGCAGCATCACCGATTGCCGTTACCCGTTGTATGCGGAATTTGATCCCTGCTAACGGCTACTTTGTAACTGTATCATCCTTTTCTCCATCGCCACGATCACCCAGTTCAGATAGATCTTTCACTTCATATTTCCAAAGTGTAATGGAACGAGGGCTAGTATTATCTGCAACAGGACCTGTAGTCGCTGCATAGGCAGATAAAGTGCAAACAGCTGGAACCACCAAACTACCTGCTGTGAAAAGAGTTGTTGCAACAACGAACTTTGTAACTAATTTTTTCTTTCGTTTCATTTCTGTACCTTCTTTCATATTTTTTTAAATCTTTCCTAACCTATACATGCCTAAACAACCAATCCAACATTTTCGTTTTACATAAAGATCACTCCTAAAAAAGTGCAAAGATTATCTAAACAGATTATCGGATATTTTTGCTATTAGGAACTGACAAAATCCTTTCAAAAAATAAGTATTTGAGTCTCATTCTTACTTAGTAATCTTTTTAAAAAAGGAGTAATTCTTATCATTTTGCGCTTGGAAATGAACGGATAAAAGCGATTTTTATCTCAGACTTGAGCATTTTTTTAGTAAATAAGGACATTTAACTTCGTTTTTTCTGAAATATGTGTTAAAAATCACATGATTTGGGATTGAGAAATCTCTTTCACTTATTGACCTGTTTATGAAAAAGACAAAATTCAAAATAAATCAACTTATTTTGTCATATTGCGCATTTTTAACGGTTTCTCTCTATTCGTTGATAGACAAAAAACAAAAAACACCTCATAAATCTCCGTATAAACAAGAGATTTATGAGGCGAGTCAATTAATGAAATAACCCCAATTTGAATTGGATCAATACTGTTAGTTTGTCGTTTTTGTTGCGGATGAAAGGAAGCAAGAATCACCAAATAGATCACCGACTGCTTCTTTTCAACAAAAAATCTAATAGATAAGAATTGACAAAACTAAATAGTAATCCAATTACTACTGATTTGAAGCCATAAGTCAAAAATTCTAATATTAATACCATAAAGTTGATATAGCGGATACCCCGAGCAATACTAAAATCAGGCCGCTTTTTGTTGATAGCCATGGCAATCACATCCATCCCAACAGTTGAAGCGTTAGCCGTGATGCAGCAATAGTACCCTACCGCTATGAACAAGCTCGCAAATAAGAAATCAAGCATTAGGTTTACTTGAAAATCAATCTTCATATAATAAAAAAGAGCAAAAAATAAATTATAAAAACACTGCTGATAATGGACTTGAAAAAATTGGCTTTTCCTAAAAATAGCCAACAAAAAACCAGCAGAAGGGTCGTAATACCAGATGTCAAATAAACGATCGGTACATTGGTCACCTTTTCTAAAATCATCGCCATACTAGTGACACCACCATTGATGATCCCATTAGGTTTCATCCATTTCGCATAAGCAAATCCCAACAAACTATTACCCGCGATGATTTTTAGGACTGCCTTTGATTCTTCCAATACTTCATTCCTCGTTACTAGTTTCATTTGATATCCTCCCAGCCTTAACAGGAATCCGATTTCATTGTAGACTACTATACCATTAGTCAAGCGAATTTGGTATTTTGCTTAGCGGAAGAAACAAAAAACCCGCTCATTGAGCGGGTTCAATCGTTGTAGAACAACGTGAGTTTATTTGTTTAAAGCGTCTTTTGCTTGGTCAGCCAATGCAGTAAATGCTGTTGCATCGTTTACAGCCAAGTCAGCTAACATTTTGCGGTTGATGTCGATTTCAGCTAATTTCAAACCGTGCATCAATTTTGAGTAGCTTAAGCCATTCATACGAGCCGCTGCGTTGATACGAGCAATCCACAATTTGCGGAAGTCGCGTTTCTTTTGACGACGATCACGGTATGCGTAGTTGTATGAATTCATTACTTGTTCTTTTGCTGTTTTAAATAAAGTGTGTTTAGAACCGTAGTAACCTTTTGCTAATTTTAGCACTTTTTTACGACGTTTACGAGTTACTGTTCCACCTTTAACACGTGCCATGTATAATTCCTCCTAATATGAAAATCGATAGTTGTTTGAATTTGTAAAGCCTGGGACGCAATTACTTCATGCGTGCTAATTGTTGACGGATACGTTTGTAATCGCCAGCTGAAACCATAGAAGCTTTACGCAATTGACGACGTTGTTTTTTTGTTTTACCGTGGAAACGGTGGCTAGTAAATGCACGGAAGCGTTTCAATCCGCCGCCGCCAGTACGTTTTACGCGTTTTGCTAATCCGCGGTGTGTTTTTTGTTTTGGCATAACTAATTTCCTCCTCAAAATCTTTCGTTATCTGACTTTAAACTGAAACTCAGTGAGTCATTATTTATCATTTTTTGGCGATAATACTAAGAACATGCTGCGTCCATCCATTTTTGGTTTTTGTTCAACGGATGCTAAATCAGCTGTTTCTTCAGCCAAACGATCCAACACTTTCTGACCAATCTCTTTATGGGTAATGGCACGGCCTTTGAAACGGATCGAAGCTTTTACTTTGTCCCCTTTTTCAAGGAATTTACGTGCATTACGCAACTTTGTGTTGAAATCATTGACGTCGATCGTTGGACTTAAACGAACCTCTTTAATGTTGATTACTTTTTGTTTTTTACGAGCTTCACGGTCTTTCTTCTGTTGCTCAAAACGATATTTTCCGTAATCCATAATTCTTGCTACCGGTGGTTTCGCATTTGGTGCCACCAATACCACATCAAGGTTTGCTCGTTCTGCAATTTGCAATGCTTCAGCTTTACTCTTTACACCAAGTTGTTCGCCGTTTTGATCAATCAAACGCAATTCACGTGCACGAATGCCGTCGTTTACCATCATATCCTTTGCTATGGTCATTCACCTCCGAGTTTTTTGAGAGAAAGAAAAGCTTGTCGATTCGAAATCAGACAATAAAAAAAACGAGTTCTTCACGAACCCGCACGTACTCCATACACAAAATGTAGGAATCCTATTCTGCCCAGCGATACAGTCACTCAGGCGAGAAGCGGGTGCTTCTGCTTTAATTTCTCAACTTTTATAGTATACTGCTTTTTTTAGTTCTTGTCAATGATTTTCATGATTGTTTCAAAAAAGAGCGCTTAACAAAAGTGACCAGCCACCTGAAGTTTCGGCTTGGTTCCAAAGAAGCTACTTCTAATCGTTTATTTGAAAAAAGAAGCTGCGACAAGATTTTTGTCACAGCTCCCTCAGCTATTTATTATTCAGCTTTCAATGCAGCCATTGTGATGTAGTTGTATGGTTGATTGAAGTGTGGTAAGAAGAAGATATCAAGTAATTTCATCTTGTCGATGGTTACACCTTCTTCAATTGCTAATGAGAACATGTGAATTCCCATAGCGATTTCTGAAGTACGTGATGCCATTTGGGCACCAATCACCCGACGTGATTCTTCTTCGTAAACAATCCGGATTTTCACGGTATCGTTTTCTTTCATGAATCCAGGTTTTTGCGTATCTTCATAATCTGAATACTTCACTTTCACACCGTTACGTTCTGCTGCTTCTACGGAAAGACCGGTAGAAACCATGTTGTAACCAAAGATTGAGATTCCGTTTGATCCTTGGACCCCAGTTGATTCCAATGATGTACCGCCAATGTTATGGCCAGCTACGATCCCTGAGCGAACGGCATTTGTTGCTAAAGCGATGTAGGTCGTTTGTTGCAATGCATTTGAATAAACCGTTGCACAGTCTCCAACCGCAAAAACATCTGGGTCACTTGTTTGTTGGTGACGGTCTACCAAGTAGGCACCATTCGTAAATAGTTCCAAGTGCTCTTTGCCTAATGTATTGTTTGGCAAGAAGCCGATCGCATTGATCACAAGATCCACTGGATATTCTCCATTATCCGTTACCACTGCTTCTACTTTGTCGGTTCCTTTGTATTCTCGAGCTAATTCACCAAAGTGCAATTCGATCCCATGCTCTGCTAAGTTTTGATCCATGTCATCCGTGAACCATTTGTCATAGTAGTTTGGTAATGCACGGTTAGCGGCATCAAATAAAAGAACGTTTTTACCACGACGTTTTGCAGCTTCTGCAATTTCCACTCCAATATAGCCGGCCCCGATGACAGCAACATTTTTTACTTCTTCAGCTGCTAGTTCTTTATCCACAGATTGGCCATCTTGGAATCTCTTCAAGAAATGAATATTGGCTAAATCACGACCAGGTACTTTTGGCGAAATTGGTACTGAACCTGTTGCTAAAACAAGTTTGTCATATGTTTCTACCACTTCTTCACCATCTTTTGTTACTGCATGAACCGTTTTTTTCTCAAAATCAATATGGTCAACAGTTGTTTCCATATAGATTTTTGCTCCCTTTGCCTCAAAATCTTCCCGTTTTGTATAGAATAAGCCTTCATACGAATCGATTTGACGTCCAACCCATAATGCAGTCCCACAACCAAGGTAACTGAGGTTTGTATTCCGATCGATCATTACAACTTCTTGATCTTGGTAATTGTCTAATAAGGTATTTGCTGCGGCAATCCCTGCGTGGTTCGCACCAATAATCACTGTTTTTGTCATGGAAAAATTTCCCCCTTTTGTTTATGGTTTCATTATAGCTACATTGTGAATTTAAAAACTATCAAGATTTTCGCAAACCGTTAAAAAAATGACAGTTTTTACTGGTTATTGCCGAATTATCCTTGAATTATGCTTCTGAAATGAAGATTTTTCTTAAAACAATTCATAACCTTGTGAATATAAGCGTATTTATTTTTCATAAAACCTTGCTATTTCAGCAACTAAAGTTAGCCTATTGAATTAAATTCACAATCTATCCATCAAACATCTTTGCACTGCTAAAGGCATCGCTCAAAACATGGTATACTATTAAAAAAACAAAATTTTGAGGTGCAAAATGAAAAAAAAGCAGCCGGATCCTCTTTTACAGATTATTGAATACTCAGAAACAAAAGATTTTTATCTTGAAGATGAAGAAATTTTTGAACAAGCTTTTTTTACAGAAACTGATGCCAGTTATGACGCTTGTACGGGTCTCATTTTAAAACAGTGCCACTTGAAAAAGGTCACCATGCAAAAGACAAGACTAGAGCATTGGGAATGCCAAAATGTTTTCTTTGAAAACTGCGACTTTTCCAACATGGAATGTTTGGGCGCTAGCTTTCATCAAGTACACTTCAAAAACTGCAAGCTGACCGGTACAAATTTTGCAGAAAGTTATTTTCGTGACTGTACATTTGAATCTTGCGTCGGCAATTTTGCTTCCTTCAGCAACACCAATCTCAAAACGATCCGCTTTGCAGAGTGCCAGCTGAATGACACAGAATTTTACGAAGTCCAATGGAAAAATCTCCAGTTGCAGCACAATCAGCTGACAAACAGTAATTGGTTCCGAACCAAACTCTATCAGCTGGATCTGCGGACCAATCCTTTCCAGAAAATCGCTCTTTCGCAAGAATTGTTGCGGGGATTGATCGTTGACCAAGAACAAGCATTAGTGATTGCAGCGGGGTTAGGTCTAGTGATTGACTGAAGCATCACTTGATTCTGCGCCAGAGTGCAATCAACATCCATCCTGACAAGACTAAACTGATCAGCAGAGCGATTCCCCAGCCAAACACGGTATTCGTGAAGGGCAATGGAACGTTCATGCCAAAGAAGCTGGTAACGATCGATGGTACCGTCAGCAACAACGACCAAACAGTCAGGAATTTCATCGTGTCGTTCAAGTTGTTGTTCAACAAATTATTGTACGTACCTGACAATTGTTCCAGAATTTGAAACGCTAACTGAGTCATTTCAACGGCTTGTTTCGCTTCGATCAGTGCATCATCCAACTGCTCTTTTTCATTGTCGTCCATTAAACGAAAGAACGACAAAGCTTTGATCTGTTCTAATAAAACGGCATTTTGTTTCGTTGCCGAAACCAGATAAACGAGTCCGATCTCCAAGTCAGACATCTCCAACAAATTTTTATTGGTGGTCTTTTCCCGCAGCCGTTGATTGAGATGCACGCGATCGCTATTGACTTCTTCGACTAAAGGAAAAAAAGTTCCTGAGATCAAAAAAAGACTATTAAAAAGAAAATGAATCGGTGTTTGCAAAGGATTTTGCACGAGTATCCGTTCCATCATCGGAATCACATATTGTGTATTTCTCGAAGAAAAAGTAAACAGCCGATCTTTTTTTAAGATAAACGTCATCGGACTTGTTTCAAAATGATTGTCTTTCTTTTCTTGTTGAGGTACGTTGAACACCAACAACAATGCTTGATCATCAGTATCGAACTCCACACGGGCACGTTCATTCTTGTCTAATGAGTAAGTTAACATCTCATCAGTCAACTGGTGCTGTCTTTGTAAACGCGCAATACTGCTACTGTCTTGTTGATCCACTTGAATCCATTCATAACGGCCATTGTAAAATCGTTTTTTTTCCACTGGTTTCCCTCCACACGTTACATGTTCGCTTTCTTCTATTATAAAAGAAAACAGCTGGAATCCCCACTTTTATGGGCTGGACTCCAGCTGTTGCTTTATTTGCGCACTTTTGCCAGTGCTTCGTCGACCATCGCTAATACCTTTTGGGCTGCTTCTGGATCTTCAACAAAGTTGAATTGATCGCCGTCGATTTGGATTTTTGGACTTTCTTGGTATTCTTCATACCATTGATCATACCGTAGATTCAATTCTTGATAATAGTCATACAAGGTAGGATCAAAGGATAACTGTTCATATTCCCGTCCCCGTTTATTGATCCGTTCTAACATAGTTTCAAAAGAAACCCGAATATGGACCAATAAATCTGGATGTTTTTTATGAGCTGCATAAGGCAATTCTTCCAACATGTTGGCCAATAAATCATCATAAACCCGAACTTCTGTATCCGTTGCTCGCCCTAAATCAGCATTCAAATGGAAAAGCAGTGAATCTTCATAAATGGATCGATCCAATACATTATTATCATCATTCAATGCTTTTTTGATACTATCAAAACGTTTATTCAAAAAATAAATCTGCAATAAAAAAGCATATTTATTTGGATCGGCATAAAACAACGGCAGCACTTCATTATCATCGATTGACTCATAAAATGCTTGACTGCCTAAATGATCAGCTAACAATGCAGTTAAACTTGATTTTCCTGCGCCGATAGTTCCTGCTAATACGATCACGCTCATATCCCCCAACTCACTCATCACTAAATATTGTATGTTTCATTTGCGTAATCAACTATACACTACTAGATATTGTATCGTCAACCCAGCGCTTTTGAAGCATAAAAACAAAAAATTTTCAATAAAAGTTTAAATATTTTCAGTTTTTTACGATTTCTTTTTCGGAATGCTTAACGAAACAGCCTTCTTCTAGTAAAATAAGAAAGAATCTTTTATTCGTTTTTCTGCGAACTTTTCTGTTCTAACGGAAAAACAAGGATCTATGATGAAATCACTAGTAATTATTAAGTAGATTGCAGCTTAGTTTAAAAGAATGACTCACAGGATCAAAGGGGAACCTTTATTTTTTTGCCTGCTGCTTCCTCTGAGACATTCTTTTGACTTCTGCTGCAGTTCTAAGAGAAATGAGGATAATGAATGTCACTCGGTACTGGCATAGCTACAGGGAAAATCATATTAATGGGTGAACATTCGGTCGTCTATGGTGAACCCGCCATCGCTTTTCCATTTGCTGGCGCAAAGGTCCACGTGACGATCACTGCCAGCCTAACGAATGATTTAACCTCCAATTATTACCACGGCCCACTAGAAGAAGCTCCTTCGCATTTAAAAAATGTGAAAGAACTTCTTCATCGCTTGCAGCAAGACCATCAAACCGGTCCCTTTTCTGTTTCGATCGTTAGTACAATCCCTTCAGAACGAGGAATGGGTTCAAGTGCGGCAGTTGCAGTTGCGTTGACTCGGGCCTTTTTTGATTGGCAGCACAAAGAGTTAAAAAAAGAACGGCTATTGGATTATGTCGATTTTTCTGAGAAAATCGCGCATGGAAATCCTAGCGGTATTGATGCTGCAGCAACAAGCGGCAACGAGGCGATCTACTTTACCAAAGGGCAGCCGATTACTTCTTTTCCATTGACGATCGATGGCTTTTTGTTAGTCGCCGATACAGGGATCAAAGGTCAGACCCGCACAGCTGTCAAAAGCGTCGCGCATCTGTTTGAAACGCAAAAACACCAAACGAGTCAGGCTATCAGCCGCTTAGGTTCTTTAGCAAAGACCGCTAAAGAAGCTATCTTACATAATCAGCTGACGCAGCTAGGTCAGGCAATGACCCACGCACATGAGACCCTCCGGCAACTAGGTGTCAGCAATCAAAACCTGGACGATCTCGTGTCACTGGCATTAGCCAACGGCGCTTTTGGCGCAAAGCTGACGGGCGGTGGCCGCGGTGGCTGTATGATCGCTTTGACTCAAACAAAAACACAGGCTGAAGTGATCAGCCGTATTTTATTGTCCAATGGCGCCCATGCCACTTGGATTCAAGGATTAGGAGCTTACGAACATGTATAAAGGAAAGGCGCGAGCCTACACGAATATTGCTTTGATCAAATATTGGGGCAAGGAGAACGAAACACTGATCTTGCCAATGAATAACAGCTTATCTTTGACGTTAGATGCTTTCTATACAGAAACCTCTGTTACCTTTTCAGAGGAATATACTCAAGACCGTTTTTTCCTGGATGACAAACAGCAGAGTGAGGCTGCAACGAAGAAAATCTCCGCTTTTTTGGATCTTGTACGCGCAAAAGCCAATTGTCCTTTTTTCGCGCAAGTCAACAGCCGCAATTTCGTTCCAACAGCTGCTGGTCTTGCTTCATCTGCTAGTGGACTAGCTGCTTTAGCCGGAGCCTGTAACGCAGCACTTGACTTACAATTATCACAAACAGAACTATCCCGTCTCGCTCGGCGGGGATCTGGCTCTGCTTGTCGCAGTATTTTTGGCGGCTTTGTCGAATGGCATACTGGTGATGATGACACGTCTTACGCAACACCGATTGCTTCGGAAGGCTGGGAAAAAGAGCTAAGTATGCTTTTCATTTTGATCAACGACAAAGAAAAAGATGTTTCCAGTCGTGACGGGATGCGTCGGACTGTAGAGACTTCCAGCTATTATTCTGGTTGGCTAGAAAGCACACCACACGATTTGAAAAAGTTAAAGCAAGCCATCCGCGAAAAAGACTTTCAGTTATTAGGTGAAACGACAGAAGCCAATGCCCTAAAAATGCATGCCACTACTATGGCGGCGACTCCACCGTTCACCTACTGGTCTCCTGAATCCTTGCGAGCAATGGATTGCGTCCGTTCCTTGCGTCAAAAAGGGCTGGCCTGCTACTTTACGATGGATGCCGGACCAAATGTCAAAGTGCTTTGTCAAAGAAAAGACGAAGAAGCTATATTAACCCAGCTGAAAAAAGATTTTCATCCTGAACAATTAATCGTTGCTCACGCAGGACAAGGGTTGGTTGATTTACCAATGACAGTGACCGATCCGTCTATGACAAATGAAGGAGTGTCGAAATGATAGAAATTTCAGTCCCCGGCAAATTATTTATTGCAGGTGAGTATGCGGTCGTTGAACCTGGACATCCAGCGATCATCGTTGCGGTGGATCAATTCATCAATGTGACGATCGAAGGCGCCCGCAAAAACGGCAGTATCCAATCTGCCCAGTACAGTGACTTGCCGATCCGCTGGACCCGCCGCAATGGCGAACTAGTACTGGACCACCGAGAAAATCCTTTTCATTACATTCTAGCTGCTATTCGTCTAACAGAAAAATACGCTCAAGAAAAAGGAACCCTGCTCTCTTTTTATGACTTAAAAGTAACGAGTGAGTTAGATAATTCCAACGGTCGAAAATATGGACTTGGTTCTAGCGGTGCAGTGACCGTTGCTACCGTCAAAGCACTCAACCTCTACTATGATCTAAAAATGGATCGCTTGACGCAATTCAAGATCGCCGCATTGGCCCATTTGGCCGTGCAAGGGAATGGCTCGTGTGGTGACATTGCTGCTTCTTGCTATGGCGGCTGGCTGGCTTTTTCCACATTTGATCATGAGTGGGTCTTACGAAAACAGCAGGAATGGACATTGACTCAGCTATTGACCAGTGATTGGCCAGAGCTTTCGATCCGTCCATTGATTGTCCCAAAATCATTGCGCCTGTTGATTGGGTGGACAGGTAGTCCTGCTTCCACTTCTGATTTAGTTGACCAAGTCTACCAATCAAAAGAAGCCAAAGAAAAGGGCTATGCCAAATTTTTGGCAGACAGCAAAGACTGTGTCAATCGTTTGATTGATGGCTTTTTAAATGAAGACAGCCGAACAATCAAAAAAATGATTACCGAAAATCGAAAATTACTTGTAGGATTATCTAGTCTGACTGGTGTAACCATTGAAACACCCGCTTTAAAGAAACTATGTGACTTAGCAGAAACCTATCGCGGGGCCGCCAAGTCTTCAGGCGCTGGCGGCGGGGATTGCGGCATTGTGATCGTCGATCAAAAAACCGGGATCTTACCATTGATGAGCGCTTGGGAAAAAGCCGACATTATTCCATTGCCGCTGCATGTCTATCATTATCGGGAGGAGATTTAATGAATCGAAAAGATGAACACGTCTCATTGGCAAAAGCCTTTCACAAGCCACGGTTGAATGATTTTGATGCGGTTCAAATTATTCACCAGTCCTTTCCCGAGATCGATAGCGCACAAGTCACTTTGGAAACGGAACTCTTTGGCCGCTCTTTCGCTACCCCTTTTTTCATCAACGCCATGACAGGCGGAAGTGAGAAAAGCAAAAAAATCAACCAAGACTTGGCTGAAGTTGCGAAAGCTTGTGACCTGATGATGGCGACTGGTTCTGTCTCAGCTGCATTAAAAGACCCAGCGCTGTCCGACACGTTCCAAGTCGTTCGCCAAGTCAATCCAGAGGGCTTTCTTTTAGCAAATGTCGGTGCTGGTAGTTCCGTTGAAAATGCCTTGCGTGCGATCGACTTATTTGAAGCCGATGCCTTACAGATCCATCTGAATGCCCCTCAAGAATTGGTGATGCCAGAAGGGGACCGTGAATTCAGCAATTGGCTAAGTCTGCTGGAACAAATCGTAAAGGCGGCTCCAGTACCAGTTGTCGTAAAAGAAGTCGGTTTTGGTATGACCCGAGAGACTATTCAGCAATTGATTTCGGTAGGCGTACAAACGATCGATGTTGCTGGTAGCGGCGGAACGAGTTTTACCCAAATTGAAAATGCCCGCAGAAAAAAACGAGAAATGGCTTACTTGAATCACTTCGGCCAATCGACGGTTATTTCTTTACTAGAAGCCAACGAAGTGCAACACTCCTTCACGACAATCGCTTCAGGAGGGATTCGAGATGCCTTTGATATTTTCAAAGCTTTATGTCTTGGTGCCAAAAGTGTCGGAATCTCTGCTACGATTTTGACCATGCTCTTAGATAAAGGACCTGAAGAAACGATTGCCACCATCCAGTCTTGGAAAGAACAGCTTCAGCTGCTCTACACCATGGTCGGACAAACCCTGACACAGGATTTGACCAATGTACCGCTAATTTTCTCCGGTTCTGTCAAAGACTGGTGTCATGCCCGGCATATTTCGTTGTCGGATTATAGTTTTCGCTAAAAAAGAGGCTGGGACAGAAATGTTAAACTCCGCAAAATAAGGAGGAATACACGGAAATTGCTTTTCAAATTTTGGGGTAGTTCGATTAATTTCTCGGAGTTGCTTCTGCTTCCGCCATTTAGACGTGTTTAGAGCGTGGGACAAAAGTGTTTTTTACTTTTGTCCCACGCTCTTTTTGTCTACTGATCATGGAGAGTCGCTTCTGCTTCGTTTGCTTGCTGCTCCGCAAAAAGTTTACTATCGTACATTCGGAAAAATGGATAATAGCAGACAACCGAAATCAATAAATTAAGGATAGCGATCAAGATTCCGCGAAAATCACCGCCAGTTCCAAGAAATGCTCCAATCCCAACAGGTGAGATCCAAGGAATCCCGGTGATCACTTTAGCTACAAAGCCAAAGGATGTAGCAAAATAAGCAATCGTCACATTGATCAGCGGTGTCACAATAAAAGGAATAATCAAATAAGGATTATAGACGATTGGCGCACCAAAGATCACTGGTTCATTGATATTGAACAATCCTGGAAGGATCGCCGCTTTGCCCAATACTTTCAACTGTTGGGATTTAGCTCGAAACAGCATCAACAAGACCAACCCTAACGTACTGCCAGCACCGCCAATAAAAATGTACATATTGACAAAATCACCGGCAAAAATGTTAGTTGCTCCATCGATGTTTTCGGTTAAAGCAACTAATAAAATAGGATTGATAAAACTGTTTTTGATGACGGCTGTTCCGTGAACACCAACGGCCCACAACAAATGAATCAACAACATGATTACAATGATCCCTAGCCAAGAACCTGTCAAATCTTTTACAAATTCAAATGGTTTTGACAACAAACCATGCAAGTCGGTATGAAAAACGGCTAAACAGCCATTGATCAGAATCATCAAAAAAGCAATAATAATCGCTGGAATCAGGGAAGCAAATGCTTTACTGACCCCATCTGGTACTCCCGCTGGCATTTGGATCGTGATTTTCTTTTTAACACAAAAACGATAGACTTGGGTTGCCAGCACCGCCGTAAGGATACCGATAAAAATACCGACCCCACTAAACCGTGTCACCCAAGAACCAAGTGCTACACCATTATAGATGATAGCTGTCTCTCCAGTTGTTTGAAGCAATTGTGCCCCACTATCTGAAATATCGACTTGAATGATCGTCATCAAAAATGCAAACAACCCAAGAATTGCGCCAACAAAGCTGCTCAATTGGAGTTTTTCTTCTTTGCGATAGATGTCCGTTAAATAATACGCAGTGGCTAAACAATAAAAGAGTGCGATCGAGCCGATAGACATAGTTGTCGCGACACTATAAAGCGGGGAAAATTTCAAAATCGTCTGTTCAAAAAAGCTGGCCAGCGGCGGAATAATTTGAGGCAGGTTATTGATGATCAAAAAAATCGAGCCAACGATCGTGAAAGGAACCGTGATGACTCCCGCTTGCATAATTGCCCGGATAAAACGCAAGTTAGCGACTTTATTTAATGGCGGCATCAATCGCTGCTCTAAAAAAGTAAAGACATGATTCATTGCTTATCCCTCCCAATGTCCGTTTTCGATCAACTTTTGATACCAGTAAAAACTATCTTTTTTCACACGCTTTTGCTCTTTTTCATCGGCATCATTCCGATCCACATAAATAAAACCATAGCGCTTTTTGATGCCTTCATGGACACTGATCAAATCGATCGCAGACCAAGGACTATAGCCAATCAATTCCACTCCTGACTCGATAGCTGCTAGACATTGCTGGATGTGCTGCTGCAAATAGTCGATACGGTAAGAATCATGGACTGCGCCGTTTTCTTCCAGATGATCTTCTGCTCCCAAACCGTTTTCTGTGATGAGGATTGGTAGATGGTAGCGATCATAGAGTGTTTGCAAAGTCGTTTTTAAGCCCAGAGGATCAATGGTCCAGTTAAACGCATTTTTCTTCAAATAGGGATTCGTAAATCCTTTATAAAACCCTCGTTCCATGATGTCTTCACTTTGTTGATCACTGATCCCATTCGTCATGTCTCCTTCCATCGTTGGCTGTTCAACTGTGACCGTTGTATAGAAATTCATAGCTACAAAGTCTGGGAAGGCACTGGTCATCAAAGCCTGATCCTCTGGGTGGATAGTGATCTTCACCCCACTTTGATTCAAGTAATCTTGAAAGACTGGATTGTAGCGTCCTAAGCAGGCAAAATCTAAATACGCCCAATTCCGAACGCTATTGAAATAAAGGGCCGCCTGATTGTCTTCCGGCTTGCTGGTTGCTGCATAAACAAGCGAGATATTAGGGACTGGTCCAATTTTTCCATTTGGAACGAGTTCATGGCAATGTTTGAAGGCAAGCTTTTCAGCAATCATCAGATGATGGAATTGCTGGTACTTCTCAGGTAGAGGAATCGTTTTGCCTAGTATCTTGCGATCGACTAAGAGCATGATATTCGGTTCATTGATCGTCAACCAATGGGTCACCCGATCACCATAAGCGTTGAACAATGTCTTAGCATAGGTTTCAAAAGCTTCAACTGTACTGCGATTTGTCCAGCCGCCTTGATCTTCCAAAGCTTGTGGTAAATCAAAATGATTTAACGTAATAAATGGTTGGATTCCCTGCTTCAACAGTTCGTCGATGACAGCACTATAATGGTCCAATCCTTTCTGGTTAACACTTCCCCGCCCCTCAGGGTAGATCCGTGACCATGCAATTGAAAAGCGAAAAACTTTGATTCCTAGTTCTGCTAACAAGGCGATATCTTCCTTGTACCGATGGTAATGATCCACCGCTACTGTAAAATCGGCGATCTCGTTATTGTCTCGGGGACGAGTATCTTGAACACTTAGTCCTTTACCATCCGCTAAATAAGCTCCTTCTGTTTGATGTGCGGAAATGGATGCTCCCCATAAAAAATCTGTTGGAAATTTTGATGTCATGATGTTCTCCTGTCTTTTTTAGTAAATCGCTTTCTGGTATTTAGGATAATCGTCTCCTTGATCAAAAGCAATAGCCGGACAAGAACTGTTCATGAAAGAATATTTATGAACGATTCTCCTTAATTGATTGTCTGAGAAAAGCTTCAATGCCAAATTAAAATCATAGCAGCGAAAACTGCAGACCTTGAGAAGAAAATTGCGCCGTCTCGATCTCTGTAAGTTGCCTATTGCTAAACAAGCGATTCGCCATAAACGTACGATCAATCATAAATCCTCGGACATGGCCGATATTTTCTCCTTCCGTATAGATGATTTTCTCTCCTTGAGTATGCTGAAGCATCGTCCGATACACAAAGGATTCACTTAGTGTCGTTGTTGTGATTTCATGGGAGTCGATTCCTGAGGCTTCAATCAAACACAAATCAGCCGTATATTTGCTGAAAGCCAGTGTCGCTATATCTCCGACTAACGCAGTGGAGTTGCTTTCCACTTCTCCTCCACACAGACAAACAATCGCCCGTCCTGGTTTTAGATCAATCAATGCGGAATGGTCATTGGTCACAATCGTTAAATCAAAATCAGCAACTGCGTGGATCAATTCTTTCGACCAGCGTCCAGCCCCCACAAAAATCAATTTCTTTTCTTGCAGCAAAAGGTGTAACGGTGGAAGCAGTCGCTGCCAAGGAAATTCTTCTACCGATCCAAGTTGCTGGGATTCTCTTTTTTCTGATTTCTTGATCCGTTTCACGCCGCCATAATAACGTTCAATCAACTGCTTTTTTTCCAGAAACAACAAATCCCTGCGAATCGTCACTTCTGATACTTGAAATCGATCCGCTAATTCTGAAACAGTCCCATAATCATACTTATCTAAGTAGGTGATCAAGGCCTCTCGTCGTCGAAAAACACTTCCCTGTGTGGCTTTCATTTTTTCACCTTCTATACGTTTTTTGAATTTTTGATTGCCCGACCTCTTTGAGTCAGTTTACCTTATTATCAGCGAAATGTCTGTGCCTTATGTCGTAAAAACCCCCCAGTAATCGAATCGATTACTGGGGGGTTGGACGTTGATTTACGTTTGCAAAATCTTCTCTTGCGGATAACTAGTTAAGAAAATTATTTCTTCTCTGCTTTATCGTCAGTCAATAATGCTTTGCGAGACAAATTAATTCGACCTTGTTTGTCGATCTCTGTGACTTTCACAAGAACTTCATCGCCTTCTTTGACAACATCTTCTACTTTGTTGACCCGTTCATTTGCAAGTTGAGAAATGTGAACTAACCCATCTTTGCCTTTGATCAAGTTGACAAAAGCGCCGAATTTTTCAACACGAACAACTTTTCCTAAATAAACTTCGCCAACTTTGACTTCTTTTGTTAGATCTTCAATGATCTTAATAGCTTTCTTGATCATTTCCGCATCAGAAGAAGCAATTGATACTTTTCCGTCTTGATCGATGTCGATCTTCACGCCTGTTTCATCAATGATGCCATTGATCGTGTCGCCACCTTTACCAATCACATCTTTGATTTTGGCTGGGTCGATTTGGATCATCTCGATCTTCGGTGCGTATGGACTCAATTCTTCCCGTGGCGCAGCAATAGTTGAAGTCAATTCATTTAAGATTTCCATCCGTGCTTTTTTCGCTTGCGATAGAGCTTCAGTTAAGATTTGCTCGGTGATTCCTTGGATCTTGATATCCATTTGTAAGGCTGTGATTCCATCTTTTGTTCCGGCAACTTTAAAGTCCATATCGCCTAAATGATCTTCCAATCCTTGGATGTCGGTCAAGATCGTATAGTTTTCGCCATCAGAGACAAGTCCCATCGCGATACCAGCAACAGGGGCTTTGATTGGAACACCAGCATCCATCAATGCCAATGTACCCGCACAAATACTTGCTTGTGAGGATGAACCATTGGATTCTAATACTTCTGCCACTAAACGGATTGTGTAAGGGAAATCCTCTTCACTTGGGATTACTTGCGCCAAGGCACGTTCACCTAAAGCGCCATGTCCGATCTCACGACGGCCTGGAGAACCGGCACGTCCTGTTGAACCAACTGAAAACTGCGGGAAATTATAGTGGTGGATGAACCGTTTTGATTCTTCTACCCCTAAACCATCAATGATTTGATGTTCACCCAATGGTGCCAATGTACAAGCAGATAATGCTTGCGTTTGCCCACGAGTGAATAGTCCTGAACCATGAACACGAGGCAACAGACCGACTTCTGAGGCTAATGGACGAATTTCATCCAATTTCCGGCCATCGGGACGAATTTTGTCGATCGTGATCAATTCACGGACAACATCTTTTTCAAGGTCTTCTGCGATTTGTTTCACTTCTTTTAGAAGCTGCCCTTCATCCTCATGACCCGCAAATTTTTCTGCATAAACTTCTTTAACTGTTTCTTTGACGTTGTCGATCTCGTCTTCACGAGCCAATTTTTCTTCGGTCATAACAGCCGTTTTCATTGTTTGATAGTAGCCATCGAAAATTTCTTTTTTCAAGTCAGCATCTACTTGAAGCAAAGTCACTTCCATTTTTGGTTTACCGACTGCTGCAACGATTTCTTCTTGGAAAGCAACTAATTCTTTGATTGCTTCAAAACCGAACAGCAAAGCGCCTAGCATATCATCTTCAGAAACTTCTTTCGCTCCTGATTCTACCATGTTGATGGCTTTTTTCGTACCAGCAACCGTCAATTCGATATCTGTTTGCTCTGCTTGTTCAACGGTTGGATTCAACACATATTCCCCATTGACACGGCCAACTTCAACACCAGCGATTGGTCCGTCAAAAGGCACATCGGAAATAGACAACGCTAAAGAAGAGCCTAGCATTGCAGCCATTGCTGGTGAGCAATCTTGTTCCACACTCATGACAATATTTGTCACTTGGACTTCATTTCGGAAACCATCCGCAAACATTGGACGGATTGGACGGTCGATCAAACGAGCAGTCAATGTTGCTTCGGTACTTGGACGACCTTCACGTTTGATGAAACCACCAGGAACTTTCCCGACTGCGTACATTTTTTCTTCATAATTGATCGTTAAAGGGAAGAAGTCTGTATCTTTTGCTTCTTTTGAAGCAACGGCTGCACTAAGAACTACTGTATCGCCATAGCGGACGAGTACTGCGCCATTTGCTTGTTTGGCTAATTGGCCAACTTCAACTTGTAGCGGACGCCCGCCCCAAGTCGTTTTGAATACTTGTTTTTCTGTCATGATCTGCTCCTTTTTTTCTGAGCCAAGCAAGTCACTACTAAACAAATGAAAAAAGCGGATCGGTGCTTCCGCTGCTTTCATTTGGTTAGTAGGAAGCTGCTCGCCGTGTCTCAGAGATTCTTTTTTAGTTGCGGGTTTGATTCACCAGTCAAGTCCCGCTAATTGAGTTTGTTAAAAAGATGGGGCCACTATTATTAGTCGCCTAGTACTATTCATCATCTGCTCTGTGCGGCTTGTGCCGTCCAGTCGCAGTGATTCCGCTCGGGTGACTACGCTCCTGGTTAGTCGCCTAGTACTATTCATCATCTGCTCTGTACGGCTTGTGCCGCCCAGTCGCAGTGATTCATAGCAAAAAAGTGAGATTCGGGTTGAACCTCACTTTTCTTTGTTTGATTAACGACGTAATCCTAAAGCTTGGATCAATTCGCGGTAACGTTGTACGTCTTTTTGACGTAGGTATGCTAATAAGTTACGACGGTGACCAACTTTTTTCATTAGGCCACGGTATGAATGGTGGTCTTTTTTGTGCATACGTGCATGTTCGTTCAAATGGTTGATTTCTTCTGTAAGAACAGCGATTTGAACTTCTGGAGAACCAGTATCTCCTTCATGACGAGCAAATTTGTTGATGATTTCGTTTTTGCGTTCTTTCGTAATTGCCATGTTTTTCACCTCTTTTTTCTTTTTTCACCTGCGACTGAGTAAAACGTTGGTGACTCGTTGAACCAAGTAACAGGTAGCGTGTATTCACACGTAATTACTTTACTTTATTCTACCTAAAAATGCAAGTTTCTTCGCTGAATCTTTTCATTTTAAAATGAAAGCAACACTCCAACTTATGGTATACTGAATCTAGAAATTTCTTAAAGCAGGTGACCTTATGAGCGTCCTTTCTCGCATTGAAAGTATCCAGAGCGAATTATCCAATTCCGAAAAAAAACTTTTTGATTACATCAAAAAAAATTCTGAAAAAGTTCCTTCGATGACTGCGAGTCAGTTGGCTCAAGCTACCGGGATCAGCGCCCCTACAGTTGTTCGTTTTGCAAAGAAAACAGGCTTTTCCAGCCTAACTGATCTTAAGATTCAGCTTTCTGCGGAATCTGGCTCCCGACAAACCCATGAGGAGATCATTGGCTATGCAGATGTTGCATTGAACGAATCTTTTCATGATATTACTGCGAAATTGAGCCATAATGCCCAAGTGACTATGCATGAGACTGCGGACCTTTTAGAAGAACAAGTAATGCTGGCAGCAGCGGACCTACTGAAAACCCGCAATCGGATCTTCGTATGTGGTATCGGTGCTTCCTCTTTGATTGCTCAAGATATCCAACAAAAATGGACTCGCTTAGGCAAAGTGGTTATTTTCGAAACCGACTATAATTCGCTGTTGCCTCAATTGATCAAACACGAAAAAGAATGTTTGCTCTGGGCTGTCTCAAACAGTGGTCAAACACCTGAAATCCTACACCTTGCGGAGTTTACGAAGGAGATGGGGATTCCAGTTCTATCTTTGACTCGCTTTGGCAGTAATTCCCTTTCGAAATTAGCAGATGTTCCGCTGCAAGTTTCCCGACCGAAAGAAGCCAATATGCGCAGTGCAGCAACCAACTCGATTATTGCTCATCTTTTGGCAGTTGATGTGCTGTTCTATGTCTTTTTGAGTAAAAATGAACAGCTGGCTCAAAATATCTACGAATCAAGACAGGCCATTGCTGACTATCGTCACAAATATCTCTGATCGTCAAATGCGCCTGCTAAATTCAGTGGTCGAAACTTAAGCATAAAATAAAATCAGTTGAAACACTCAAAGCATGCTCCAGAGGTCCAATCGTCTCTCTGAAGCATGCTTTATTTGCTGGCTAATCAGGTCCATTCCCTGAATCGATCCCATTGTCCTTTGCTACTTGCGCCATCCAAAAGCTCGACGCTTTTGGTGTTCGGGTATCATCTGTCAAATCTACTCGATAATACCCATAACGATTTTTATACGCATTCAGCCAGCTCCAACAATCGATAAATGTCCACATATGATAACCGAAGCAAGGGGCTCCTGCTTCGATCGCCCGCTGCAGTTCTTTGAGATGATCTGTTACAAATTCGATGCGATAGGTGTCATTAATCTCCCCCTCTTGCGTTGCGAAGCGTTCTTCTTGAGAAACCCCCATACCATTTTCAGAAATATACCAAGGAATCGTGCCATAGCTATTCTTTAGACGCATGGCAATGTCATAAATACCTTGCGGAAAGATTTCCCAACCGCGATGAGGGTTGATTTTTTTGTCCGGCCAATCATAGCCTCGAAAAAGATCCCTCGGCCCTGTGATTGGATCGTTCGGCGCAATCGGGGCTTGAACTCGTAATGGCTGGTAGTAATTGCAACCAATAAAGTCCACCGTATTTAAGGCAAAAAGTTCTCGGTCCCCCTCCTCTGTTACAGGAGCAAGACCTGACTTTTTCAGCATCGCGACTAATTTTTCTGGAAATCGTCCGAGGACTGTACAGTCTAAAAAACTGCGAATATAGAGTAAGTCTGCCCATTCAGCAGCTTCAAGATCAGCAGACTGCGGACTTTTCGGATAGACGGGCGATAAATTTAAGATAATCGCTATCTCTCCGTTAGGAATCGCAAGTTCGCGAAAAGCAGCTACTGCTTTTGCGTGAGCTAACAGTGTATGATAGCCTACTTGGATCGCTCGTTTAAAATTATGAACTTTAGGCCAATGGGCATCCCCCATATATCCGCATTCAATATGAACTAAAGGTTCGTTGAATGTGGCCCATTTTTTGACAATGTCGCCAAATTGCTCAAAGGCGATACGAGCGTAAGCGGCAAAGTAATCTACCGATTCTCTGGCTTCCCAACCACCTCTTTCCATTAACCACCACGGCATATCAAAATGGAACAAATTGATGATAGGTTCGATTCCTTGATCGACCATTTCTTGAAAATAGGCACGATAGAAGGTGACTGCTTGAGGGTTGACCGTCTTTCCATCAGGTACTAGTCGTGTCCAAGCAATTGACGTCCGATAAGAGTTCAGATTCATGGCTTTCATCAGCGCCACATCTTCTCGAAAGTGTCGGTAGGTATTCGAAGTATCACTAGGTCCTACGTGATCGTAGAACTTGTCTGGCTCCAATTCGAACCATTTATCCCAAGTTGAAGGGCTTTTGCCATCAATCGCCGCAGCGCCTTCCGTTTGAGGAGCAGAAGCAGCTGCTCCCCATAAAAATCCTTCCGGGAATTTTAACATGATTTCTCTCCTTTTCCATTTTCTTCTTGTTTCAATGGCTTCGTGAATACTTGTTTCTGATTGGCTGCTTCGACTTGGATGATAAAATCAGCTGGCAATTCATTTGGTGAAATGTTCAACTGTTTCAACGTTTCATAAGAAACTGTTAGAGAAAAGTCGACGGTGCTTTTGGCTGGCAAAAAGACTTTTTGAAAACCGCATAACACTTTGACACGCGGTAAGACCTGCTGTGAGTAATTGCGAAGGTACACTTGTACCACTTCAGCTCCTGCTATCACCGAAAGATTCTCGATTGTTCCATTAATTTGGATTGCTTGCGGAGCATACTGCGCATGGATTCCCTTAAGCATAAATTCTGCATAGCTTAGACCATAACCAAACCCATAACGAGGGGTTCCTGAACAATCTGTGTAATCTCTCTGGAAAGCAGTCTCACGGTAGTTGTAATAAACTGGCAGCTGCCCATTTTCATCTGGAATAGAAACAGCTAGTTTCCCACTGGGATTCGTTTCGCCAAAAAGAATCCGAGCTAGCGCACTTCCGCCAAATTGCCCTGGATAACCTGCAAAAAGCAACGCATCAAAAGCGGTACTGACCTCACTTAACAGATGAGGACGGCCAGCAATCACAATACCGATCAGAGGTTTCTGAAATTTTTTCAATTCAGTAATCAATCGTTTTTGACATTCTGGCAATGCCAAAGACGCCAGATCGATATTTTCCCCACTGGTCATCTCCGCAGATCCTTGCAAGGCAGCTCCATTCTTATCAAAATCCGTCGAAAAGTCACGAATACTAGAGCCGCCAATCGTTAAAATGATTTGATCCGCTGTTGCTGCCGCTTGGCATGCGGCAGTCAGTTGCTCTTTGGTTCCTTCTGTGATGCCGCAGCCATCTGCTTGAATAAAAGTGGTTTCGGTCCCCTTGATTTCCAGCAACCCCTCCCACAGATTGCGGCACTCAGACAGTTCTTTGAAAGGAGTATAGTCCCCTAGCTGATGATAGCTGTTTTTGCTATGAGGACCAATAACAGCAATTGTTTGTCTTTGTTTCTTTAACGGTAAGACTTGCTCATTTTTCAACAAAACGATGGCTTCTTCTGCTAAACGAGTTGCACTTTCTTGAAACTGCTTTTGATCCGGAACGGACACCGTAGGCACCGGTTCGTCAAAAAGTCCTAGCTGCTCTTTCAGTTTCAGAACGCGCATCACGGATCGATCAATGGTTTCTTGCTTAATCAACCCTTGATCAACAGCAGCTTCCAACTGAGGGAAAACATTGTCCCATAAACTGATGTCTACGCCGCTGTTCATGGCCCGGGCTGCCGCTTCTGGTTTGTTTCCTAGCCAATCCGCTAAACGGTCCAACGCACAACCATCTGCCATCACAACTCCTGCAAAGCCGGCTTCCTCTCGCAAAATCTCTTGAAGTAAGCGAGGGTTCGCGTGACAAGGGACACCATCCCAATCATTATAAGCAGCCATGCACCCTAGTGCCCCTGCCTGAATTCCCGCCAGCATAGCGGGTAAATGAATCTCTCGCAATTCTTGCTCCCCAATATTGACTGGTCCTGCATTGTGCCCGCCCATACTTGAACCTTGAGCTGCAAAATGTTTTAACACGGCCAGTACATGGGTTGTCGGTTCATGACCAAGTATTTCCCCTTGCATTCCCTTGACCGCAGCTTGCGTAAAACAACTGGCTAAGTAGGGATCTTCACTGAAACATTCCTCGGTTCGTCCCCACCTAGGATCTCGTACGATATCCAAGGTAGAGATCAGCCCAACTTGCGCCCCTTTAGCTCGTAACTCTTGTGCCACGAACGTCTGCACGCTCTGATAAAGATCAGGATTCCAACTAGCCCCTGTACTGAAATTGACCGGCAGTGTTGTTGCTGCTAATCCTTGATGACCATGAGGACATTCTTCTGTCAAAAAAGCTGGGATTCCAAGACGAGTATGTTCTTTTAAATAGTCCTGAATCATCCGGCTGACTTCCCGTGATTCTTCCACCGAGAGACCCGTTGTTGCGTCCTTGCCCGACCAAGGATCTGCTCGGAAAACGCCGTAGATCCAGCCAATCGAGCCAAAGCGAGCAACTTCCGACTTGAAGTAGTCTGTCAAATAAAGTTTTCCTTCCTTTTTCTGATAAACTTGCCAGCCATACAATCGCTGATTCAACTGGCCGATTTTTTCTTTTAGGGACATCTTCTTTACAATTTCTTCGATCATTTTAAACTCCTATCATCAAAAATGCCGATTAGTCAAAATAGACCTTGACCGTTTGAATTTCATAAGGGTTGAAAGGAATCACCACTTGGTGGCACACGCCCGTGACCACTAACTCCTGCTGTTCCTCTTCCAATAAATTCGTTAGCACTGCTCGTTTGATTTTTTTAGCTGCGGTCAAGCGGCATGTCGTTTTGCGATTGTGGTATTCATACAAACGTACCACGATGGCTTCATCTGCTTCAGCCTTTTTGACCGAATCGATCAGCACATTATTGTGATCCACTTGTAAAAAAGATTGCTCTTGCTGCTGATCAAAATCTGCCAATACATATGCTGGTACATTGAGTGCCAACGCTTCTTCCATCGTTTGTCCTTTTTTCCAGTCACCTTCATGAACATAGAGAGAATAGGTAAACGAATGAAGTCCTTGATCTGCTTCTGGATAGGGATCAGTCGCCGACTTGATAAGAGAGAGACCAATTTTTTGGTAAGCTGTGCTGAATCCGTATTTACAATCCGTCAACACACTGACGCCATAACCATCTTCAGACAAGTCGACCCATTTTTGCCCACAACTCTCAAAACGTGCCAAATCCCAAGTGGTATTTTTGTGGATGGCACGTTTGACATTCCCAAATTGGATATCGAAAGTGGCATCTAGCGTATTGACGGCAATTGGCAACTGCGCCTTCAATAAAAGATGATGCTGATGCCAATCGACCGTTGTCTCAAAGTCGATCCTGCCGGTTCCATGATAGAAATGGATCAGCTGAATGATCGTTGATTGCTCAAACGTCCGTTTGATACGGATCGTGTCACGAATCTCGCCTTGCTCGACGATTGATGCGTCAGTCACATCCTCTACTGGATAAGCTTTACGATCGTAGTAGATGTCTATATCCCACGCATCATAATCCATCGGTAAGTCTTCATAAGCAATCAATTGATTCATCACTTCTCCTGCTGGCAAGACCTCTCGCTGGTGTCTTTTGTCAAAAAGAGCAGTCATTTCATATGCCGCGTTAAATGTTACAACAAAGTCGGTCGTTTCCAGTTGACGAGTCAACGGAACACACTCTTGTTCTACTGGTTCTGAGATAGTCTCCCTCAACGTTAGGGGACGCAGACCTAAGCTAGGGACTTGTGGAACTTTGACCAGCAAACAACCATCTTCGGTTCGCTGTGTCAGATAATCTTCTTGAATCGCCGGAATATCAACTTTGATTACGGCATCACGAGTAAAGCCTAATGGATTATAGACCACCTGATGATTTGCATCACTGGCGGTTCCTCCTGCCACGAGGGACTGGATCAATTGCTCGCCTTCTTCAAAAAGAGCAGCATACTCTTCTTCTGTCTGCTGGTACACTTCGCCAATCGAACTTCCTGGCAAAATATCGTGAAATTGATTGAACAACAATTTTTTCCAGAGCCTTTCGAGGAGCTCTTGCGGATACGCTTCGCTTCGATAGGCACTGTAAAGCTTCTCAATAGTTTGCAATAAAAATTCGCCTTTGCGGTTGGCTTTCTTATTTTTACCGATGGAGGTCAGTGTCCCACGATGGTACTCAAAATAGAGTTCGCCAAACCAGACCGGGGCTTCTGAATGAGCAAAAGCTGCGGCTAATCGGTCAAAAAATTTGCCCGCATGATCGCCAGTGATCACTGGCATCTGAGGGAGTGGTTTTGATAACCGCTGTTTTGTCTCCAGCATCTCTCTAGTAGGTCCGCCGCCGCCGTCTCCATAGCCGTATGCAATCAAGATCTCATCATGCTGATCTTTTTGTTGGTACCGTTCAAAGCTGCCTTTGACTGTATAAGGGTCTAAAAGCCCATTGTAAGTGGTGTAGTAGGGTCTTGGACTGTAGCCTTCACTAATCGTTGTAATAAAGTGAGTCAAAACTCTGCTGCCATCGATCCCTTGCCAGTAAAACGAATCATAAGGAATCTGATTGAATTGATTCCAAGACAATTTAGTTGTCATGAAATAAGGTGTATTGGTCTTTTGCAAGATCTGTGGCAATGCAGCGGAATAGCCAAAAACATCCGGCAGCCACAAAATCTGACTCTCATGATCAAACTCTTCTTTGATAAAGCGTTTGCCGTATAAAATCTGCCTTACCAATGATTCACCGGAGGTCAAGTTGCAATCTGCTTCTACCCACATAGCACCTTCTACTTCCCAGCGTCCAGATTTAATCTTCTCTTTGATTGCCTGATATAACTCAGGATATTGTTCTTTGATCGCTTGATATAACTGGGGTTGGCTTTGGAGAAACGTATATTCAGGGTATTCATCCATCAATTTTAATACGGTCTGAAAACTGCGTTCTCCTTTTTCAACCGCTTGCTGTGCCGTCCAAAGCCATGCCAGATCGATGTGGGTATGCCCGACTGCGGTCACTTTTTGACGAATCTCTTGGCTGTAACACGCTTGCAGACATTCTTGCGCGTTTGTGAGGCCTTCATAGAATCGCGGCGTATAGGGGGCTCGAAAATCTAATGCATTGGCAGCTTGTGACAGACAGCTTTGATAGATTTGTTCTTCTCCGCCAAATTTCCTAATGGCACGCCAACTGTCAAAAATCGTCGAGAAATCAAACCAGACTTGCTCAACGATAGGATCGATCGCCAATAGATTCACGTAAAGCGGAAACTTCTTCTCTTCTCGTCCCGAAAAAATATCGATCTGTAAGGCTATTGTTCCTGTTAGCTCCGAGGGATCCAACCGCACTTCTCGATGGTTGACATCAATTGCCTGAATGTAATTCCCATTCAAGAACACTTTCATTTGCGGATTTGTCGTATTGTCCCATTCAGAGAGCGAAGAATAGACTTGCAAAGCAACCGACATCTCTTTCCAATCTTCCGGTAGTTCAAAAGTTCCTTTCATTGTGTAATAACAATTCTTTTCTCCAAAAAAAGTTCCTTGCACATAGGGTGCCCAGTTTTCTTGCTTTAACTGCAAGTCATTAACAGGCACCTGATAGCGAATCCGGTAATTCTTTAATTGAAATAAAATCTTACGGATACGTTCAAATTCAAATAACTGCACGCTGTATTCTCTCCTTTACTCGGTTTCTGAGGAGGAAAAAAGCGGGTAGACAAGAAATTGTCCAAGCCCGCTTCTCCTATTGCCGTGACTCTAGTTCTCTTTCCAACGATCATATGCTGTTTGGTAAACGGAAATGTAGTCATCGATCCCCATGGACTCGATCGTCGAAACATATTTATCCCAATTACTGATTGGCTCGACACCCGTAATGAATTTGGCTTCCATTTGTTCGACATACGTTGTCAAGTCAGTAGCCGTAGCAGCCACTTTATCATTTTCTTCTACAGTCAGATAAAGTAATGGAAATGGCACTTCCGCAATGTCATCCATCTTATCTGCTGTTTCTTTGGCCACCCAGTCACTGAAACGAGTATCAGGTTGTTCATCCGCGGATTTCAAGATTTGATATTCACCTGTCGTATCGATAACAATGTTCGGTGTTGTCAACCCGTATGCTGGTGTGATCTTGCCACGTTCATCTTCTGTATTTTCTGTATCAATGCCTTCTGCATAAACTCGTACTTTTTGGCCGTCAGCATTTTCTTTGTACTCCCAAAGAACGCCTTCAGGTCCTTGTTCGATATATTTCGTACCTTCTTCAGAATAGAAGTAATCCACCCAGCGCATCGAAGCTTCCGGCGATGGATTGACATTTGTGATGGCAAAGGTGCCCCGAGAAATTCGTGGACTTCCTGGAATCACTGCTTCTGGCGACCATTTTGAAGTCAATGGTTGGAACATGGCATCGTTCATCGCTTCAATCTCGCTGCGGCCTGTCGTAAAGAAGCTGAAGTAATCGGCGAACAAGCCCAACTGATCATTTTGTCCTTTTGCTTTTTTCTGTTCGTCGGATTGGCCATAAACTTCCGCATCCAACAAACCTTCACTATACAATTTGTTCATATACTCAAGGAATGCTTTATAGTTTTCCGAGATTGGTGTATAAGAAACCACATCATCATCTACTTGAACGCCTCGTGTCCGTAACCCAAAAGCTGCCATCAGCCATACCCTTGTTGAATTCATATCGACATCGGTCAAAGGAATCTCATCGGCTTTGCCATTACCATTGGGATCTTCGTTCTTGAATCGTGTCAGCAAATCATACAATTCATCCGTTGTCTTTGGCAGTTCCTTGACATTCAACTTATCTAGCCACGTTCCGTTGTACCACATCGGACCTTGCCACCAAATAGATGTCGCATTTCTCGAAATCATCGGCAATGAATAAATATGGCCATCTGGTGTGGTGATCGATTTTAAGATGGACGGATCTTCTTGGGTCAATGCATAAAGATTAGGCATAATTTCCGGCGTGATATATTCTTCTAACGGCAGCAGAATTCCTTGGGAACCATAATCGATCTCCATTGAAGAAGTGAGCGAATTCGATCCTGCGCCATAAACGATATCCGGCAGATCCCCTGAAGCAAATGCTAAGTTCAACTTGGTACTAAAGTCAGCAGAAGGGGGTGTCGTATAAGTCAGTTTGATTCCTGTTTTTTCTTGATAATCCTGCAGCGTCGGCATATCTTCCCATTCTGCCATACCTACTCCTGGCGCCATAATGTTCAGCGTCAGTTCTTCGCCTTCTTTAATGATCGGAAATTGGCTGTCATGATTGATGGCTACCCCTTCATTTTCTCCGGTTGTTTCCTTTTTTGTGTTCCCGCACCCACTGAGTAAAAGCGCACTGCACAAAAACACCCCTGTTACTCCTAAAATTTTTTTCATTCCCATCTTCTTCCTCCTCTATGTTTTATCCTTTAATTGATCCTACCATCATGCCTTTGACAAAATATTTCTGCAAAAATGGATAGACAATAATGACCGGTAATGATGAAACGATCATGACACCGTATTTGATGACCTCTGCTAACTGTTGCTTGCTGTATAACATACTGGCCATTTCGGAAGTCACATTGCTGACAGTATTTGATGACATATCTTGTAAAATCAAAATTTCCCGTAAAATCATTTGTAATGGATACATGGATTTATCTGACAGATAGATCAATGCGCTGAAGAAACTGTTCCAGTGTCCTACCCCGTAAAAAAGTGCCATAACTGCAATGATTGGCGTAGATAAAGGCAGTACGATCTGCATGAATAAGCGAAAATCCGAGCAGCCATCCACGATTGCCGCTTCTTCCATCTCTCTTGGGATCGTCGTTTGAAAAAAGGTCCGCGTAACGACCACATTATAGACAGAGACAGCTCCTGGGATAACCAAAGCCCAAACCGTATTCAACATCCCTAAGCTGCGGATCAGTAAATAGCTAGGGATCAAGCCCCCAGAAAGAAACATTGTCACTAGCATGAAATTGGTAAAAGCTCTTCTGCCATAAAAATCATCTCTGGAGAGTGCATAAGCACAAGGCAGTGTCACCAACAAATTGATGGATGTTCCTAAAACAGTGTAATAGATCGTATTTAAGTAGCCGCGCCAGATGCTGCTATTGCCTAAGAGAGTTCGATAGCCTTCAAAGGTGACCCCTTTTGGCAATAACCACATTTCCCCCGAGTTGACTAAATGAGGATTTGAAATCGACGCACTAACGATATAGATCAATGGATAGAGAACGATTAGTAATGCTATGGCTAAAAAGAAATAAACAAAAACCAAAAAGATTTTATCTGCACGTGTATCTTTCACTAATGAAGTTGTTTTCATTCCTATACCACCTTTCTATAAGAGACTCGAATCGCTCAGCCGTTTCGCAATCCCGTTGACTAAAATCAAGAGAATGGAATTGATCAACGAGTTGAATAACCCAACAGCTGCTGCAAAACTATATTGTGCATCTAAAAGCCCTTGCTGATAAACGAAGGTTGCAATGACATTCGATGATTCCATATTCAATGGGTTTTGCATCAAAATGATTTTTTCGAATCCCACCGACATCAAACTACCAAAACTCATGATCAGTAAAATCACCATGGTCGGCATTATCGTTGGAATATTGATATACCAAACTCTTTGGAGCCGAGAAGCACCATCGATGGTGGCAGCTTCATGCAGCTGAGTATCCACTCCAGACAATGCTGCCAAGTAAATAACCGATCCCCAACCTGTGCCTTGCCAGACGCCTGATAATACATAGATTGTTTTGAACCACCGCGGTTCAGTCATAAAATTGATTCTTCCCACGCCGATAAAATCTAGAAAGTGATTGATGATCCCAGTGGAAGGAGACAGAAATGCAATAACCATTCCGACCATTACCACTACTGCGATAAAGTTTGGGGCATACGTGACTGTCTGGGTAATTTTTTTGAATGGACCATCCTTGATTTCATTCAAAGCCAGTGCAAGGATGATCGGTAGCGGAAATCCGACGATCAAAGAGTACAAACTGATACCTAATGTATTTTTCATTAGATCCCAGAAGTAATAAGAATCAAAAAAGCGTTGAAAATGTTTGAACCCTACCCAAGGACTTTCGAATATTCCCAAAGAAGGCATATAGTCTTTAAAGGCGATGATCACACCATACATCGGCCCATAAGAAAAAATCAGAATAATCAAAAAAGCAGGCAGGACAAACAAATATAACTGTCGACTCTTTTTTAATTTAGTCTTCATTTCTTTGATTTTACTTTTTGATGCTGACACAGGCTCTCTGATCGTTGTTGTTTCCATTCATACTCCTCCTTGTGTTTTTGGTTTGTATACTAAATATGAAATGAATTCGCTTTCAAAGCAAT
This sequence comes from Enterococcus sp. ARL09-542, assembly GCF_005234805.1. Taxonomy (NCBI): domain Bacteria; kingdom Bacillati; phylum Bacillota; class Bacilli; order Lactobacillales; family Enterococcaceae; genus Enterococcus; species Enterococcus sp. ARL09-542. The sequence goes on along the minus strand of NZ_QPQX01000004.1, from coordinate 176,925 downwards.
GTGTATTTTTTCTTCAATGTGTAGAAATGCGAATGCCAACTGCTCCAAGTTCAGGCTGATGCACTTCTGATGAAGCAATATAGGCGTTTTCACCCGTTCCATGAATCGTCAGTGATTGATTGGTTGCTAAATCTGTGATCACGGATTTTTCATCTGCATGGATCTCCTTCAGAAAAATTCGCGGCTGCAAATTTGTTGTGATACTGCGAAAGGCATAATGTGTTTTTTGATCTTTGCTATAGGTAAGATGCCAATTCTCCGTCCACGCTTCTGGTCTAGCTCGGGTCTCGTAAATGCCTTCCCCATATTGTTCCAACCAATCACCCACTTCAAGCAGGCGCTGGGTCTCTTCTTTCGTGAAAGTTCCTTCTGGTGTTGGACCCACTCCTAAAATTAAGTTTCCGCCTTTACTGACGACATCGATTAATGTATCGACTAACTCTTGGCTGCTTTTAAAGGTGTCATGGGGAACATAGCCCCAGTCATTGCCTATAGGTATATTACTCTCCCAAACTTTTGTTGGGATTTCTTCTAAAGAAGGAATCTTGCGTTCTGGCGTCACATAATTCTCATGTCTACCGCCCATCATGCGATCAACAATGATCAATTCTGGCTGGTTTCGCCGGGCAATCTCCGCTAAGCGATCCATCTGTAAATCTTCTTTCCCCTGCCCACACCAGCCGGCATCTAGCCATAGCAAATCCACTTTTCCATAGTTGCCAGTGATTTCATGAATTTGTCGATGAACAAAATCCACATACCGCGACCAGATTTCTGGCTGTTCTAATGGATCATAACTTGCGTGACGCCCTTTGATCGTTTCATCATCCAGCCAATAAAACGGTGAGTACCAGTCCGCCTTAGAATAATAAGCCCCAGTAGCAATACCCGCTTGCTGGAACGAGGCAAAAACTTCTTTTAGGATATCTCGTTTAAAAGGACTCAATTTACCGCCAATTTTGAATTCTGACTCCAGCGTATTGAAGAGATTAAAGCCGTCATGGTGTTTCGTTGTGAACAAACAATACTTGAAGCCAGCTTTTTTACACGTTTCAGCCCACTGATCAGTATCTAATTCTATCGGTGCAAACGCTTTGATCAGTTGCCAATAATCAAGACGCAATGTGTTGATATCTTCTCGATAAGCTTTATTTTCCCTTGCCCATTCATCTTTTTCTGATAGTTGCCATGATTCAACGATACCCGCTTGTGCGTATAAGCCATAATGGAAAATTACCCCAAATTTTAAATCTTGGAACCATTCCAAACGCTTGGCCAGCATCTCTGACTCAGGGTACCAACGATCATCCTGCTTACTGTTTTTCGCAGACTCAATGTCCCCACGAATTGTTGTCAATTTATCCAACCCCTTTCGCCACTAATCTAACGAAAAAATAAAGCGCTATCAATATGTAGTTTCAGCAGCTATGTCAAACTTTATTTTTTTGTAACAAAAGAGCACTCTTTTTAAAAAACACACCACTTCAATTGAAGTTTTAGCTTACGGTATCAGACGCCATGTTCACTCTAGCAATTTCACCTTTCTCATTTGTAAGAAAACTGCGGGCTAGCGCTCCTCGTTGTACTTTTCTCTTTATCTAGAAGACTTGCTCCTGCGGGCTAGCGCTCCTCGTCGTACTTTTCTCTTTATCTAGAAAACTTGCTCCTGCGGGCTAGCGCTCCTCGTCGTACTTTTCTCTTTATCTAGAAAACTTGCTCCTGCGGGCTAGCGCTCCTCGTCGTACTTTTCTCTTTATCTAGAAAACTTGCTCCTGCGGGCTAGCGCTCCTCGTCGTACTTTTCTCTTTATCTAGAAAACTTGCTCCTGCGGGCTAGCGCTCCTCGTCGTACTTTTCTCTTTATCTAGAAAACTTGCTCCTGCGGGCTAGCGCTCCTCGTCGCAATCGAATGTTTTCAAAAGATAGCTTTAGGAAGGTGTATGTATTAGCTGGTTCGGCTATGTAATTTTTTGAATACGCTTTCTAAAAGGTCCATTTCTTGCTACTATTTGGCTAGTAGTTTTCTACTTTTTATCAATTAGTTAAAAGAGGGGTGTCCATGAAACAATCACGAGGGTTATTTGATCTATCTTACCGGTTGGGTGACTATTTGCTGATGGTGATTCGATTGCATTTTTTGTGGTTCTTTTTTGTCTTACGGGGGGGAATCATTTTTGGCTTCTTTCCAGCGACGGCTACTGTTATTCGCTATTTCTTTGAATTATTTGCAAAAAAACCACTGCCTGCTGAACTTTATAATTGGTTCAAACAACAGACAGCCAAAAATTTTTGGCGTAGTAATCAACTAGGTTTGCTGCAAATGGCGATCTTGCTGCTGCTATGGATCGAGCTGCGGATCTCCAGTACATTCTTGCAAAATGCCTTTCTCCATTTCGGATTGACGGTACTCTTTATCAGCGGTTTGCTCATCAGCTTTTATTTGCTGCCGGTCTTTGTCCGCTACCATCTTCCTTTTTGGGTCTATTTCAGGAATGCGTTTCTTTTAATGATCGTTAGTGTGCCACAAACGATTGCCATGATCTTAGGTGTGTTTTTGGTTACATTCGCCGCTACCTTTTTGCCGATTTTGTTATTCATTGCCTTCATCCCTTTGCTTCTCTGGCCAATCAGTTGGTTCGCCTATCAAGCGATCCAAAAAACAGAGTTGCTAACAAATGAACACTGACGATTTTTTACTAAAGGAGAAGTGAATCATGGAGATAAAGATTGTCACCAACGAAAACGTCGCCGCTTTTTTTCAAATCGTTGCTCCTGAACTTGGCTTGTCACTATCAGAAACCGGCAAACCGCTTGAATTGATCCGCCGAAAAGGATCATTGAAAATCATTTCCAATACAGAAAAAGCCACGATTTACTATCAGGAAAAAGCCCATTTATTTCGAGGGCTCCTTCTATGGATGCAAGCAGATACCGATTTTGTCCACGAAGAGACTCCGCAATTTGACCAAATCGGTCCTATGATCGATTTATCTCGAAATGCAGTACTGACAGTACCTCAGTTGAAACGTTTCATTTTGTTGAGCAGCAAAATGGGGCTCAACAGTCTCATGCTATATATGGAAGATACTTACGAAATTCCTGAATATCCTTATTTTGGTCATTTGCGAGGGAGATACAGTCAATCTGACTTACGGGAATTGGACCATTACGCTGACCAATTAGGCGTTACATTAGTTCCTGCGATCCAAACACTCGCTCATTTGACAAATCCATTAAAGTGGCATTTTGCCAAAGAGATACGTGACACGGAAGACATTCTGCTAGTTGGTGAGCCCAAAACTTACATTTTTCTTGAAGCCGCTCTTCGTTCCATTCGCAGCTGCTTCAAAACAAATAAAATCCATATTGGTATGGATGAAGCACACCAATTAGGAAAAGGCCGTTACCTCGAACACAATGGTTTAGAAGATCGCTTTGCCATCATGATTAAACATTTAAAACACGTCATCACTCTCTGTGAACAGCTACAATTAGAACCCATGATGTGGAGTGACATGTTCTTTCGGATTGGTTCTCCAACAGGCGATTACTATGATCCAGCAGTCGTCATTCCTCCAGAAGTCATTCAGCAAATTCCAGCAGTCAACATGGTGTACTGGGATTATTATCATCATGATTTTCAAACATATCAACGACTGTTTGCTGAACATAAAAAGCTAAACCAACCCACAGTATTTGCTGGCGGTATTTGGACATGGAATGGACTGGCACCCAATTATGGCAAAACCATCGCTACAATGGAGCAAGCATTAAGAAGTGCCAAAGCAAATGGCATCACTGAAGTCTATGCTACCTTATGGGGAGATGACGGCGCAGAGACCCCGATGATTGCCAGCTTGTTAGGTCTACAATTATTTAGCGAGGCCCAGTTTTATGCCACGCCATCGCGGGAGATAGTCACAGATCACTTGAAACTATTTCATGGATCACAAGCAGAAGATTTTCTTTTGCTGGATCTTTTTGACCAAACTCCCGGTGTTGCTGCCGAAAATCCTTCTGGATCAAATCCAAGTAAATTATTGCTTTATCAAGATATTCTTTATGGCCTTTATGAAAAGACATTCAGAGAGGTGCCATTGACCCAACATTATGAGGAACTGGCCCAACGATTGGCCGCAGTCACGGGGACACAGGACACACAACGGATGTTCCGCTTTTATCACCAATTAGCGGTGGTACTAGCTTTGAAAGCTTCTTTGAGTCCCTGGATCTCAGAAGCCTATCATGAAAAAAAACGTGAGAACCTTCAAAAAGCCCTTGAGATGATTCAGCACTATCAGCAGGAATTACAACACTTGCATCAATCTCATCGAGATCTGTGGTTTGAATGGAACCGCCCCTTTGGGTTTGAAGTGATCGATCTTCGCTACGGCGCTCTATCTAAACGTGCCGAGATGGCACAATGGCGTTTGCAGAACTATTTGGATGGTCACATCACTAGATTACCAGAACTAGAGATGCCACTGTTGCCAGTAGATGATCCCTCAAGTGTCGGCAGTTTGGGAAGAAATCTTTTCCATGGCATTTATAGTGCCAGCAAGATATCTGATGTATAAGTACAAAAAAAGTACAAAAAATAGTGCAGAAAACAAGGAGGATTTGCATGAAAAAAAAGAGTTATCCCTTATTTTTCGTTGGTTTACTTTTCATTTGCGGTCTATTTTTTTATCAACAGATAACTTCTCGTTCAGCAGAAACCACTGTAGCGCGTTTGCAAGTTACAGGAGCCGTTACAGATTCTTCTGCAGCACAAGCGTGTCTGACCGTACTAAAGCAAAACCTGCAGGCAGCCACCCAGAAAGACGTTGAGGGCTACACAGCGACCCTTGTTACTTCTGCAAGAGAATCTACGGCAAAGGAAATGCACGCTTTTTTTGCGAAATATGATTTGACTCATGAACTCTTGTCTTTTGAAGTTGTCAAACAAGAAGCAGACTCCATGCTGGTAGCTGCACAGCAAAAAACAGTGAACCAAGGACAGAATGACTATCGCGACCATATTACCCAAGCCCATCATACCTTTGTGCTCGAGAATGGGCAGTGGAAGATTAAAGAAACGGTTATGACAAACACCGAATTCATTGATTAAGGAGTATCTCTATGAAAACATTTCAGAATTGGCCTGATCATTACCCCGATCCTAGCTGGTTTATTCATGATCGGTTTGGGTTGTTCATTCATTTTGGCTTATTTAGTATTGGTGCACGCCACGAATGGTTTATGACCACCGAAGAAATTGCCCCCGAAACTTATCGAGAAACTTATTTCGACCAATTTAATCCCAATTTATTTGATGCTGCTGTTTGGGCCCAAACAGCTAAAGATTGCGGTGTTCAATATATAGTCTTTACTACGAAACATCATGAAGGGTTCGCCCTATGGGATAGTGAATGGACCGATTATAAAGTCACCAATACACCCTTTAAGCGAGATTTACTCGCAGAATTATTGCCTGCGTTTCGTGATGTGGGAATCAAAATCGGACTCTATCATTCGCTGATTGACTGGTACCACCCTCATTTTACGATTGATGGATTGCATCCTCAAAGAAGTGACTTAGCCGCTCGAGAGTCCAATTCTCAACGGGATATGCTTATTTATCAAGATTTCATTGCTGGTCAAGTGACCGAACTATTGACTCAGTATGGCAGGATCGATTATATGTGGTTCGACTTTCCTTACAGTCATCGTGATTGGGGCTGGTCTAAAGGAAAAGGAGCAGAAGACTGGGACAGTTCGCGACTGGAAAAAATCTGTCGGACACTCCAACCGGATATGCTGATCAATGATCGCTTGGAACTTGGTCGGGGAATTACCACCCCTGAACAATTTCAACCAGAAAAACCACTGGAAAAAGACGGTTTACCTGTTCTTTGGGAAGCCTGTCAGACAATGTACGGGACTTGGGGCTATGATCGCGATGCGTTGGAATGGAAATCAAGTGATATGTTGGTGAAAATGTTGATCGATACGGTTTCAAAAGGGGGTAATTTTTTATTGAACATTGGTCCTAATCCCCGAGGAGAGATCGACCCGCGGGCAGTCAAACGAATGCAGGCGATTGGTGCATGGATACGGCTGCATAAAGAAGCTATCATCGATTGTGGTCCTAGTAAATACCCGGTACCTAAAGATTGTCGTTATACTCAAAATGGCAAGAAACTCTATTTGCATGTATATAGCTATCCCTTCAAACATATTCATTTGCCGGAAATTGCTGATCAAGTTCGCTTTATCCGCTTCTTGCATGATGGCTCTGAAATTTTTTATCGTGGCTTTGATCCTAATGAAGTCATCACTTCTACGGAAGCTGTCATTGCTCCTAATGATCTAGTCGTCACGCTGCCGGTAGTGCCACCTAATGTTCTCATTCCAGTCCTTGAGATTACATTGAAGTGAAAAGAGTAGAACAAAGAATACCGTAAAGCGCTAGCCAATATCTCTAGCAAATAGACGGCAGACAGTAAATCTTCCTCGCAAACCCACGACGAAGATTCACTAGACTGCCGTCTACTATTTAAGTACTTGCTTTAAATACTCGCTTTAGGTATTCTCTCCATGTATTCTTCTTAGGAATCTCTTCTTATCGTCCACTTTAAAACAAGTCACGTTTTCCTAGAGAACGTTTCGCTTTACTGCTCTTTAGTCAACAACGACTGCCATTTCTGAAATAGTTGGCTAAAGGTTTCTTTCCCTGGATCTGTTTCTTCATAAACTTTTAGGCTAATGATAGCTTGCAGCCAAAAAGCTTCTGTGATCACTGCCGCACCTTCTTTTGCATCTGGGATATCTGCCCAAATCGCTAATGCGATCGCTGGGGTTTGTGCTAGTTGTTCTTGGGTCACTTGCTGTCCGTTGGCAAAAGTCGTTAATGTAAACTCATCGCTTATTTTTTCATAGGTCGGATACGTATACCCTGCAGCTTCACCTACTACATAATAAAAGAAATTGTCATTGTGATTGATCACAGAATAGCCTTTGTCAAAATAAAGAGCGACTGGTGCCATATTTTGATTCCAGCGTGTCCAATAGGAAATCTCACAGTTTTTCGTTAAGGAAAGCTGTTCCTTTCGATTCAAGCGATAAAACCCATCATTCCATACACGAACAACAAAACCTAAGTCAGTCACATAGTCCACCAAATTATTCACATACGCAATGAATACTTCAATCCCACTTGCTTCTGGTCCATATGCTTCTTTGGCAGCTTCAACTAAAGTCGGAAACTCTTCTAGACGGTCAAAATCAACAAATTCATCTGCACCAATATGGAAATAATGGCTGTCTACAAATAGCTCTGCGTATTCTTTGTAAATCTCTCGGATGAAAGCGACAGCTTCTTGGTCAAGAATGTTCAATGCCCTAGCATCGACCCCACCAGTCGCGTTAGGTAAACACCATTCGGGATGGGTGGCTAAGACTTGCTTGAGATGTCCTGGGGAGTCAAAATCAGGAATGATCTCGATACCGTAACCTTTGGCATATGTGATTAGTTCTCGGATCTCTGTTTTTGTTAAATGTTCGGTTGATACAATCTCCGGAAAACGTTCAGACTCGATTCGAAATCCTTCATTTTCTGAAAAATGGACTTGCAAATGGGTGAACTGAAAAAAAGCCATACTGTGAACGAGTGCTTTTAGTTCTTTTAAGGAAAAATATTTGCGGCCAATATCGATCATTAGGCAGCGCTCCTTGATTTGGGCGGTGTAGCTGTTTTTTTGTTGTTTCTTCGTCACTTGATTCAAATAGTAGGTTGTCAGACCATAAAATAATTGCTGGGGATCTTTCGCAGTGATCGTTTTTTGTTCCTCATCAAGAATAAAATCTGCCGTTAGTGCAGGTTCGATCTTAATTTTTGGTTCCTCTTCTAATGAGACACCAATAGAAGTATAAAGTTCTCTCGCTTTTTGAGTCATTTCTTTCATTGTCACATTTCCCTTCATTTTTCGCATTTTCAGCGTTTTTGGTTGATTTTGCGATATTGTCCTGGTGTTACACCAACGATCGTTCGAAACTTACGCGTATAGTTCGAGACATCATAATAACCGTTGTCCCGAATGATTTCTTTGATCGGTAGATCGGTTTCGACTAATTCTTGTTTGATTTTTTCTAACCGCAGTTCTTGGATATACTTAGAAAATGTTTTGCCACTTTCTTTTTTCACAAATCGGCTAATATAAGAGACAGATACTTTAAATTCTTCCGCAATAGATTCCAATGACAGCTGAGAAGACTGAAAATTTGCTTTGATATAAGCAAAAATCGTTTCATTCAACTCCGATTCTTGATTTTGTGGTCGATCCCTCACTTTTTCGCAAATATGCTGGACCAATTGTTGCAACACCGTTCCTAGCTGCATCAGATTAGTAAAATCTGCATGTTCGGCTGCAAATAGCAAAATCTCCTCTCCCACTAATTCGCCTCCAGTTTGTGCAACCGTATTCAATAAATAATAGCCATACATCTTTTGGACCGGCTGAGATCGTTGTTTACTTAACCCGTCTTTGATTAACCAATGCACCGTTTCAATTGCGATATCGCTATTTCCTTGATTCAATGCTTGGATCAGTTTTAATTTTTGACTGTCGGGATACTGGATCGCCGAGCGTTGTTCTTCTGCGGAAATTTCAAGGTAATAAATGATTTGCTGGTTGTTACTGACATGATAATCCAATGCAGCTAATCCTTCAATATAAGATTCATTGATAGCCGTCAATTCATTGACGATGGTTCCCACCCCAATTGCTGGAAGCAGTCCAATCGCAGCTGCTATTTTTGCCGCGACTTCTTGAACGATCTCTTCCTGTTGGTATCTGTGATCAAATCCCACAGTCAATGCGATCACTTCAGTGGAAAGGATCTCTGTGGCGTAGGCTGTGTACCCTTGGCTGCTGATTTCTTCAATATAGTCAATCAGAAAACAGCTCTCGCCGGCTTTATATTTTGAAGCCACGGTTTTGGTATCGATCGTGATGACAAAATAATTGTCCGCAGGAAAATGAATATGAACGGCTTCGATCAGCCTTGCAACTTCTTGTTCCGAACGCAGACGACCGCTCATCAGCTTTCTAAGAACTTGTTCTCGAGCATGCGGCGTCTGCATCTGGATTTCTTTATGCAGTTCCTGCTGTTCTTCTAAAACAGCAGCCAATGTATTATGAACATCATCCATCGAATTGACCGACATCTCCATATCTTTATGGAATTCTCGAACCAAATGTTCGATTTTGCGGATCGGTCGATAATTTCTGATCCCCATTAATGTAACAGCAATGATCCCCACGAATAGAATACACATAAAAATAAGAATGAAATGTTCTTGAACGCGATTGACCAGCGATAATGCTTGTGATGGATTGGTCACCGATACCACTGAGATATGCAGTTCCTCATTGGGAATTGATTGAACGAGGTACTTTTGCTGATTAAACTGAAAGGTGTCCTGAGTGGTGATCTGAGCCATTTCTTGGGGATCATTCAAAAAAACTGTCAAATCGTTATGATTTGTGCTAGCTAAAATCTGAAACTCATCATTGATCAAATAATTCGTACTCGCACCATCACTATTGGTCAAGTCCAGCATTTTTGCTAAGCTAGCTTCTTTGATCTCATAAATAGCTGCTCCATAGACAGTCAGTTCATCATTTTGTAACGGCACAATGTAGAAGAATCGGGAATGATGCCGTGCCAATGATGCCCCTTCGATAGTCAGCAACGTTGGATAAGCTTTCTCTAGCTGATCGATCAGCTGTCCTTGCTGCATATCATTATCTGGGATTACTTTTTCTAAGAAACCTTCGACGGATAATTTGCCAATCGAAGAAAAAAAGTTCTCCGGTTCTTCTTTATAGTATAAATAAACTTCTTCGACAAACTCATTCGTGATCTTGTAGGTTTGCAGGCTTGCTTTGCCTTCCTTTGAATAATAGGGATGGGTCAAAAAATTTAATGAGAGTTGATGGTCATCCGTCATTTTCTGGGTCAGGTAGTTCAATTGAAGGAAGTTGTTCTCTAAGGAGTATTTCAATTGAATCAACTGATTCTTTGCCGTTAATGCAACCTGTTCATTGATACTTTTGACAGAAGTCGCATACCAAATCCACGAGACCGTTAAAAAGGGGATCAGGAATACCAGCAAGTAGGAACTGATTGAGCGCGCGATCCCTCTGAACGTGTTTTGCCCGTTTTGATCGTAAAACTTTTTCACTTTTATCACCTGACCCTTGTTTCATTCGCTGCAATTTAAACGCTTACATAATAAAAAAATAGAGACTATTTTTTTATTACATTTTTATCTTAGAATTGCAACTGTTTTAGCTAGTTTTCATTTCAAAAGTTTGCAGTAACCAATTGTAGCAAGCACCAATTAAATTGGACTCATTCCCAAACTGGCAACAGGCAACATTTGGCAATCGAACTGTACTAGGAATCTGCGCTGCAATCTGCTGAATCTTCTTTTCTAATAGCGGCAGTAAAAAGTCGCTTTCATTGATTCCGCCTCCAATCAAAACAATTTCTGGATCAAGAATGTATTGTAGGTTGTAGCAGGCCACGGCTAGCTTTTCAATAAAGCGATCCACCCAAATCGTCACTGCCGGATCGTTTTGCTGGTAGTAAGCAACAACTTTATACCCATCAATCGAGGGGGCTTTTTTTCGGCTGCAACTTGTTCTACCAATGTTCTTGTTGCACCGGCAATACTCCAAATTTCCCAATCTTTCTTTTCGACTTCAGGAAACAGCATATAACCAAACTCGCCAGCTAAAAAGTGTTTGCCACGAATCAACTAGTTATCGACCATCAATCCGCCTCCCACAGAGGTACCTAAAACAATGACAGCAAAACTGCTAGCGCCTCTTCCTCTTCCCAGCCATTTTTCTGCTAAAAGCGCGCAATTGCCATCATTCTCCGCGATGACGGGTTTTTGATAATAGTCCGTTAAAAAAGAAACCATGCGATTACCAAATCCCTCATAAAGCGGTGAATCCATCCCAATCTGTTGTGTCACTGGATCTACTAATCCTGTCGTACTAATAGCAATTCCGGAAAAGTCTTTTGGATAGTCATTATCAATATGTGAAATCAATCGGTCGATCACAGTTGAATAGTCTTTATTCATCGGAAAGCTTCCTAATTGTATTCTTTCTCCGTGACTATTCAACAACCCCGTCTTGATCATTGTCCCTCCGATATCTACTGCAAGAATCTTCATTCCAACGCTCCTTTGCTTGTATGTGCTTTCAGTATAAGCATTCTCTAGAAACAGAAGCTATATGTTTTTCTTGCAACTATGTGTCAAAAATCGCACATAACAAAAAGGCTGAAGCAATTCGCTCCAGCCTTCTAAATTCAGCTTTTTTATACTCCGATAAAAAACTAGAAAAATGTGTGAGTCAGTGTGATTTTCACAAAGATCTTTCGTCAAAAAATTTTCTTCGAACTATTCTTGCTGAACATCGCTTTCCGTTTCTTCTTCATACAAACTCGATACGGTCGTATACCATTCAAAAATATGGGTAATGATCACTTTTGCCGCAGCATATACCGGGATCCCCAGAATCACGCCGACAAGTCCGAAGAGTTTACCCGAAGTCAGCAATACTAATAAAATCGTCACGGGATGGATCGACAACTCGTTTCCTAAAACGAGTGGTGAGATCAATCGCCCTTCAATAGTCTGTTCGATCACAAAGACGACCAGGACTTTCACCAACAGGACAGGACCACCGACGATACCCAAAAAGACCGCCGGAACCATCGCTAGAAAAGAGCCTAGGTATGGAATCAAGTTCAAAAAGCCAGCTGCGATCCCTAATGTGATGGCATAATCTAGGCCGATCAAACTAAAACCGACCATAAACATGATGGCTACTGCAAATGCGACTGTTAGTTGCCCGCGAATATAAGAAGAAACTTGATCATTCATCTCTTTTAAAACCGTCAATGATGGTTTACGCATTTTTGTCGGCAAAAATTTCACGAAATAAGGTGCTAACTGTCGTCCATCTTTTAAAAGATAAAAGAGAATAAACGGCATCGTTATGACAGCCAATACCACCGTTGCAACGGCCCCAAAAAAGCTGCCGATATTTTGAATCGTGCTCCGTGATAAGTTTTGAATGATGTCGGTCATTGATGCAATCAACTTCTCATTAGATGCTTCCAATTGATCTTGAACTTGTGAGAAAATCGGATCGGACAAAATCTCATTGACTTTATTTTCAATGATATCCAAATATCCGGGCAAATTCTCAACGAAACTCATGGACTGTTCTTGGATCTTCGGCACAATCACCACAACGCCCCAGACGATCAATCCGATGACCAAAATAAAAAGACCGAAAATACTATAGATGCGTTTGATTCCCTTTCGTTCCAGATAATCAACCGCAGGATTCATCAAGTAATACAAAATCCCCGCCAAAATGATTGGCAATCCAACAATCGCCAGAAATTGCCAAATTGGCTCAAATAGATAGGATACTTTCGTAAACATAAACAAGATCAATAAGACGAGTAGAACCACTAATAAACTCGTGACTGCTTGATTATTTAAAAACCACTTCCAAAACCAGGACAAAGGGCGCTTCTCTGTTTCCTTCATTTCCCCGCCTCCTACTTGTAGATAACTTTCATACCAACTTCAAGGGTCGGCAAATTGAAAGGTTCTAAATAGATAGCGCTGGTCAGTTGCTCTTCGGGTACTTCATCGAAGATAAATGTCACATGCTGGATCGTTTGCAAAATTTGATTTGCGATAGGACCGACATGTGTCACGGTGTACGACTGATCCCCAAAAATAAGTGTATCGCCGTTTTCTACGACCAAATCTTGAGAATCTGGAATCGATTGGATCACTGAATACTCCCTTAAGATCTCTGTTGCTTGGTCGCCGAAAAAAATCAGCATTTTTTCTTTTTGATCGATCGCTTGTGGCCCAATCGCTTTGATTGTTCCTTGTTTCATACAACAACCTCCCCTTTATGTTCTTTTTTTATTATAACATAAGAAGTTTTTCTATCCGCCCATTTCCGCATTCTATGGTAGAATTAATAAGAAATCAAACTATTAGGAGGCTTTTTTTATGTTGCAAACGATCTACCTAGGCACTTATACGCGTCGCGAAAGTAAAGGGATCTATTCGATCACTTTAGATACAGAAAAAGAACAATTGGTCGACTTGACCTTGCGTGCGGAAGAAAAGAGCCCAACGTATCTTGCCCGCAGTAAAAAAGAAAGAGTTTATACTGTGACCGAAGTTGATGGCGCAGGCGGTTGTGGTGCTTATACGCCTGAATTTGAGTTATTGAATACTGTGACCGAAGAAGGCGCACCATTGTGTTATGTAGCAGTAGATGAACCTCGTCAACTTGTTTATGGTGCTAATTATCATAAAGGTGAAGTAAACGTCTACAAAATATTGGCGGACGGCAGTATTGAAGCCACTGATCACATCTATCATGATGAACCTGTTGGTCCTCACGAAAATCAAGACACCCCTCATGTACACTACACAGACTTAACGCCGGATCAACGCTTAGCTGTATGTGATCTTGGAACAGACCGTGTGTATACGTATGACGTTTCTGCTGAAGGAAAATTAACAGAAGCGGCTGTTTATGTTGCAGCTGCCGGAACAGGCCCTCGTCATTTAGTGTTCCATCCTAACCACCAATATGCTTATCTGGTAGGAGAACTAGACAGCTCTTTGACTGTTTTACGCTACAATGAAGCTGACGGCAGCTTTGAAGAAATCCAAAAAGTACCGACTTTACCAGAAGATTTCACCGACTTTAATAGTGGGGCTGCTGTCCGAGTATCAAAAGATGGACGTTTCGTTTATTCATCCAATCGTGGACACAACTCTCTCGTTGTCTTTGAAGTAACTGAAGATGGCGCTGGATTGAATTTCATTCAACGTCTATCAACGGAAGGTGACTTCCCGCGAGACTTTGACTTGGACCCAACCAACAAATTCTTAGTTTGTGCCAATCAAAATTCCGACAACTTGACTTTGTACCGTCGCAACGCCGAAACTGGTGAACTCACTACTATTCAAAAAGACGTTTACGCGCCTGAATGTGTTTGTGTCTTATTTGAAAAATAAAACGATCAGGAGGACTCCCCCATGTTTGATAAAACACCCATCGAGCTTTTACTGAAAGATTTTTCAAATATTTATAATAAGTGCCAGTCAACTTATGAATTGGTCACTAGCCGCCGTTACAATGAAGCCCTCGTCTTATTGACTACGGCTGAAACCTATGCCATTGCAGAAAAAGCCTATATTCGTTGTGATACCTTTAAAGAATTGCAAACATCCGAAGTTACTGGCTTCTTTGATGCTTTTGAGATTTACTATTTTGAATTGAAACAAGTCCTTTTCCATGATGACGATGACTTTGTTTCTCTTAAAAGTCGTTTGGAAAAAATGAAAGAAATGTATGAAGCATTGACAGCCGCATTCAATTTGTTATGATGGTACCAAATAGACGAAAAGGTGATCTCATGAACCAAGAAGAAGTGCTTGAGCGCTTAAAAGAAGAGTTAGAACTTCCTTTTTTCCAAGCAAAATTAGAGGAAAAAAACTATAGCGAAGAAGACTATCAGCAGGTAAAAGCCGATTTGATTCGCTACTTCGATGAATATGTCCGCAATGTAGAAAACTAATCTGATTTTCTTTTACAAGAACATAGAAAGGGTCTGTGTCATAAGTAGCAACTAGACAAGACGATCCGAGGATAACTGGGTGTCATCCATCGTACATTGGTGATGGAAACTTGCTGAAGCGCAAGCACAGTCTCATTCTCCTCGGAATCGTTCGTTTGTTGCATGACTTATGTCACAGCCCTTTTTGGCTTTTTAGTACACGATTTTGAAATTCTGATTCGTCTCAGCTTCTAGTACTGGGTGTTGTTTCAAATAATCAGCAATCAATTCAGTCATATCCACTTGGATCTCCCGTACAATTTTGTCGGCTGTAAACATCGCGTAATTCCCACCGCCTACCGCTCGGTATTGATTTACGACAACTTCCAGCTCCTGTTCCGGCGTGATAGGCTCATTATGGAACAACAAGCGTGTGATTCGTTTGCCAACTGGCTGGTTCATATCAATCGTATAGTCGATTCCTTCGTACATATCATAATTGTAGTATTGCGGTTTCGGCTCGATAAAGGCTGGATTAAAGACGATTTTCCCTGCTTCGACGGCTAAGTAATTCGCTGTCTGTTCCAACGCAAGACGCAACTCTGCTCCGGTCACTTTTACGACAGCCAATGTATTAGGATAAATATAATTCGTGATGACATCCCGCATCGTGATCGTTGTACCGAAGCCTTTTCCTTCATTATTGAAGAGCGCTGTCCCAGATATTTCCGCTCCGCTGGCAGCCATCTGAACGCGATTGATAAATTCCACGTATGGATGTTCCACGATCCGTGCCTGCATCGGATCAGTAATTCGCATATCCCCGTTCACTTTCCCTAGCGGCTGATCCAACCAGCTTTCCAATTCCGTCTCAATTGGTTCGATCATTGCCAAAATTGCTTCATCGGCTGAAACTTCTGCCACTGAATGCAATGTCGCTTGTTGATCCGTAATCACTGTTTGACCCTCTTTTTTCTCTATTGTTAATTGGATTCGGCCGATTTGGCTGCCCCGATAACCTGGCTGGACCACAGGGACCCCATTGACAATGGCGGCGATTTCCCGATGTTGGTGTCCAGTAAAGAAAGCGTCAATCCCCGGCACCTCTTGCAGTAACTCATAGCCTTCATTCTCTCCGGTCAACAATTCGGTGGCTTCACCGGTTACCAAATCTTTCTCAAAACCGCCATGATAGCTGACGATGACAAGATCTGCTTGTTTTCTTAGCTCAGGCACATATTTTTTTGCCGTTTGGATAATGCTTTCGAACCGCATCCCCTTGATGGTAGCTGGTTGTTCCCAATGAGGAATATACTGGGTCACCAATCCCAACACCGCAATCTTAATCCCATCTTTTTCAAGGATCGTATAGGCTTTGCCGAAATAGGGCTGTCCCTCTTCATTTAAGATGTTCGCTGCTAAAACAGGGGACTGATAACTAGCGATTGCCTCTTGAAGATACGTTAATCCATAATTAAATTCATGGTTTCCTAAAACATGGACATCGTATGCCATGTGATTGATCACTTTGGTCAATTCTGCTACCGGATGCTGGCTTTTGGCAATATAATAACTCAGTGGGGATCCTTGGATAAAATCGCCATTTTCGATCATTACAACAGGACCATCAGCTTCGGCTTTTAACTGCTTTAGTTTCGTTGCGACTTTCGCTGCCCCAATAGCCAGATCGTGGTCGTCGGCGAAATTAGTTGGGTAGACATAGCCGTGCATGTCGCTGGTTTCAAGAAAGGTGATTTGCATTTTCTCATTACTCCTCTAACATTTATGTAAAAGAGACCGCAGGGATATCTGACGGTCTCTTTCGGGTTGATAGGGTCATTGTCTGGCCCTTTTACGAGCAGAACTATTGATTCCAAACATCCTCAAGTTGTGGAATGGAATCTTTAATCAATTTATCGGTATCTTTGTCAGTATTCGACAAAATATTCTCCATGATGGAACGAACTTCATTGTAAGCTGAGTCTGCATTTTCAATTACTGGGATCGAGAAAAGTTCTTTTGTTGCTTCACTTAACTCAGAAGCAACTTTCGTATCTGGATTGTTCTTGTATTCATCACTATCTAAAACAGATTGAACAACTGGCATGTATCCTGTTGAAACTGCCCATTCTAATTGTGACTCAGGAGAAGTCAAAAACTTCATGTATTCAAAAGCAGCGGTACGTTCCTCTGGAGATGCACTTGTGAACATATATAAGTCTGTTCCTTGTTGTAGATTGATTTTTTCTGGGCGGGCAGAGACACCATATTCAAATTTGCCTTCGGTGTCTTTTTTGACATATCCTTCTCCAGCAATCGAGCCGATGAACATCGCAACTTGTTCGTTTGCGAATGGTCCTGAAAGATATTGATCGGATCCAGCAATACGGAAGTAGCCGTCTTTCACACCTTCCGCATAATAATTGATGACTTTTTTCGATTCATCGCTGTCTAGCTGTAAATCCTTGTTAAAATCAACACCTTTGTTTTTCATGCCAATAGCATAGTAGTTATTCAATGAATCAAAGCCAGCACCAACAACGCTGCCATTTGATTTTTCGTAAATTGTTTTTGAAGCTTCTTTTAACTCATCTAATGTTGTCGGTACTTCTACACCATATTCTTTTAAAAGATCTGCATTGTAGAATAACATTTCCGTTGATTTGTTGAAAGGAATACCATATTGGACACCATCAATTTGTGCACCTTCTAATAATGAAGAGCGAATTTCTTCTTGGTCACCCCAACCAATCGTATCATTATCGATATACTCGCCTAAATCAACAAGCATTTCATCTTGAGCTGCATTCCAAAGCCAACCTGGATACGCTTGTGTGATGGTTGGCAAATCTTTTGGTGAAGGTAGTGTCGAATTGATTTTCGCCTGCAGATCGGAGTACTGAGATTGATTTTGCAGTTCTACTTTCACATTTGGGTTTGCTTCCATAAACTCATCTGTCAGTTTCGTCAGTGCTTCTTCTTGTGCACCATTCATTGCATGCCAGAATGTGACAGTAGTATCTTTCGGAACCTCTGTAACGATCTCATCGCTGCCTTTTGCACTGTCATTTGAGCCATTGTTGCCGCATGCCCCTAACACTAAAGTTGCCGCAGCCACTGCTGCAAATGCTAGTTTTTTTGATTTCATTCTTTACTCTCCTCTATCCTTTTATAGTTCTATTTTCTCGCCACGTTCTGGCAATATTCTTTCGCCATACGGATTCACCAGTTTCTCTGGTTTCAAGGTATGGATTGGAACCAATCTTTTTGGTTCGATCCACGCAATAATCTGATCAAGATCCTCAGGAACTGCGTGTCCCGAAACCGGCAGCCGTACAAACTCAATTTCCAGCTTTGCTAACAAAGCGAGAAACTCTTCATAGGCAGGATCAAAAGCCCCCAAAGGTTGTGCATCGCTATGGATATACAGACTGCCTGGTTGTAAATTTTCAAAATGGTCAACTGCTTGCCAGACATACTGGCCAGTGTCGACACATAAAGAACGATAATCAATTTCTAGCGCAGGATCTAACTCTGCTAAGGAAGCTCCGCCTTCAACCGTGTAATAGGGAACTTCTCTGTCAAAGATTTCTTTCAGTAATGCTGCTTGGTGTGCTTCAAGGACGATCGTTCGAGGACAAGCATCCACCAAAGCTAAAAAACGCTCTACATTGGCAGGATAGCCGTTGAAAGTGATTTGCCGTTGTGGATTTTTTTCGACCAACTCGACAAAAGCCGCTACCAATTCTTTCTCACTGGCTACTTCGATAGTATCTGGATCGCTTTCTCTTTCAGGAAAACTGATACTGACTCCTTCCATCATCAATAGATCCGTGTGTTTGGCTAACTGACAAAATTCTTTTGTCCGCTCTGGATGATAGCCATGCAACCGCAAATCGCCCGTATAGGCAATAAAGTGATCCGGTGTTCGAATCAGCAATGCCGCGGCACCATAGGCGTCGTGGTCCACAGGAACGATCTCTACTTCGATCTCACCAACTTTGATCACATCGTGGGGTTCCAAGCCAATCATTTCCCGCACAAAGGCAGGGGCTTCATGAGGAGTAGGAATCAAAAAATCACCGGTGCGATTCAATGCTTTTAGGATCGCTTTGGTTTCTTTCAAGGTATACAAAGGGATTGCAGGGTCCAAATAATTGACCATCTTTGAATGATCAAGATGGGCATGAGATAGAAAAACAGCTGTTTCTTGATAGTCCTTTTGTTCTGATCCATGATACGTATAAGACAGACGAGGATCATAGACATTGCGCAATTGCGGGACCCAGCGATGATCCACTAAGGTCTGTAATGCTTCGTCGGGTAATGGCTGCTCTGGGTGATACTCCGAACCAAAATCGAAGAAAATATGGGCATCTTTGTATGCCACTTCGATGACGGTGCCGCCGATCGTGAGAATACCACTGTGAAATGTAACTGTTGTTTTAGCCTTTGATGCCATCTTTTGCCACTCCTTTAATAATCTCTTTTCTAAAAATCAAATAAATGATCAAAATCGGAATGACAGTCAATGTCGCAGCTGCCATCTGCAAATGAACATCGCTACCGCTTTCTGATGTGAAGGCCGCTAGCCCATTGTTCAACAACCGATATTTTTTTTCATTCGTGACTAACAATGGCCACAAGAAAGAATTCCAGCTCGAGATAAAGGTCAAGATGCCAACAGTCACTAGTGCCGGTTTAGACATTGGGATCAATATCCGCCGTATGTAAGCCATATCGCTTGCACCATCGATTTTTGCTGCTTTATAAAAGGTATTCGAAATGCTTTTCAAATAGCCATTCAGGTAATAAATATAAAAGATACTCGTCAGAAAGGGAATAATCAACGCACTGTAAGTATTCAACAACCCCATTTGAGCAATCGTGTTGTAGTTGGTAAAGATGATTGATTCATAAGGAACCATCAATAAGGAAATCATTAGAGCAATCACAAGCCCTTTGAATTTGAATTCCAAACTAGTCAATGCAAAAGCTGCCAGAATAGCAGTAATCAATGTGGCGATAGTCGTGACTGCTGAAACAAAAACTGTATTCAGAAAGTAACGGAGAAATGGTGCTTTGGTAAAGACTTCGGCATAGTTGCTCCATTGAAAGGACTCCGGCAAAATCGTAGGCGGAATACTGGTGGCCTCACTATAAGTCATCAGTCCCGCGAGAATCATATAAATAAACGGAAAAATCGTGATGATCGCTAAGAGCGCCAAAAAAATCAGAGAGATGAGGGTTACGACTTTTTTCATCTTATTCCCCTACTTTCTTTAAAATTTTATTTTGGATAAAGGTCACCGCCAAAATAATAACAAAGAGAATCACAGTCGCAGCCATTGCGATCCCAGGACGGCCCGCAATATGGAATTTGTCATAAATATAATAGACAGCTGTGGTTGCGCTTTTGGCGATACCGGGTTGACCACCAAACAAGGCATAGACTTGTGTATAGACTTTAAAGGCACTGATGATATTAACGGTCAACAAGAAGGCAAATGTCGGAATCAACTGCGGAAAAGTAATCTTGCGAAAAATCTCCCAGTTATTGGCGCCAAACATTTTTGCGATCTTATAATGTTCTTTGTCAATGTTACGCATCCCTGCTAAGAGAATAATAATATTGAAGGCCAAACTGCTCCAAATCCCAAAAATGATCAGTGTCGGCATACTCATATTGACATTATCCAGCCAATTGACGGCGGGAATCCCCACTAAGCCCAGCAAGTAGTTGATGATCCCATAAGACCCATTAAAGAAATAGCGAAACACGATCCCAATGGCGATGGTACTGGTGACATACGGCATAAAGAAGATCGTCTCAAAAAAGCTCTTATGTTTCACCTTTTCAAAGATGATCCAAGCGATCGCTAGTGAAATCACTAATGCAATAGGAACCACGGCGAATGCAAACCAAGCTGTATTCTTTAGCGCCTTGAAAAACACTGGATCCGTCAGCACTTTTTGGTAGTTTTCTAATCCGGCATATCGCTGATTGATCAATGATCCTTTTTGAAAACTCATAAACAATGAACGAAATAATGGATACACACTAAAGAGCAAAATAATGACTAGTGAGGGCAATAAGAACAGCCAAGCTTTGGGTTGATTTTCGGGATTATAATTTTTCTTGAACATCAATAAACTCGCTCCCCTTTTTCATCAAAGATGAACGCTTTTTTGTAATTGAAGTCAAAAGCTAAGTGTGCTCCTTCTTCAATGATTTCTTCGATGCTAACGATCGATTTAACGTGGATGTCAGCCAGATCAAAGTTCAAGATCCGTTCACGACCAATTAGTTCAACACTTTTTATCTCGGTATTGAATAATGGTGTTTGGGTCGTCGTTAACACATCTTCTGGACGGATCCCTAAAGTATAATGACCATCTGTCAACGGTTTCTTGAAGCGGATATCCACGAAGCGCTCTGTAGGGATCGTGAATTCTGGATGATGCATGACACCATCTGTCACTTCTACTGGCAAGATATTGATAATTGGGTTTCCGATAAACTTTGCAACGAATAAATTATTGGGTTCTAAATAAAGATTTTGCGGATCATCATTTTGCTGGATCACGCCTTCATTCATCAAAATGATTTTGTCACTGATAGACAACGCTTCTTCTTGGTCATGAGTCACAAAAATCGTCGTGATCCCAACTTCTTTGACTAGGCGACGAATCTCCTCGCGAATCTTTAAACGCAAACGCGCATCTAAATTACTCAATGGTTCATCCAGCAATAGTACTTCAGGATTTTGGACTAACGCACGAGTGATGGCAACCCGCTGTTGCTGCCCACCAGACAATGTACCAGGTTTTTTATCCTTCAATTCTTCAATATTGGTCAGCTGCATATATTTTTCAGCAATTTGCTGCGCTTCGTTTTTCTTGATTTTTTTATCACCAACAGTCAGTGGAAACATGACATTTTCTAAAACGGTCATATGAGGATACAAGGCATAATTTTGAAAGACAAAGCCGATATTGCGATCCTTTGGCTCCGTTTTCACCACGGAATTTCCGTTAAAGCGGATATCCCCATCTGTCGGACTCAACAATCCAGCGATCAAATTCAAAATCGTTGACTTCCCACAGCCACTAGGCCCAAGTAAACAAACAAGATCGCCCTTCTCGATCGTAAAATCCACCGCTTTCAAAGCTTCAAACTTGTTGTCAAAGACCTTCTTCAACCCAACTACTTCTATCAAAAAAAGAACCTCCATTATTTTTCTCTTTGCCGCTTTTGTTCGACCAGCAAGATAGGAACACAAAAACAGCTGAATTCTTACAGGCTGTTGTCAAACGCTCAAAGAAATTCGATTTTTATGATAACAAATGAATATTTTTATTCGGTACTGTTATTGTAAATCTTTTGTAAAACCCTTTGGTAATTATGATAGAAATTTTAATTAACTAGCAGAACGATGAGAAAAAAATGAGATTGTTGAACGACAGAATATTGCACAGTAAGGCTTTTTTTCTTGCAAAATAAATAAAAAATCCAGCTAAAATAAATAAAAAAAGAAAAAACAGGCACCCCATTTATTATTTTTTATCTAGACCACTCAAATCAAAAAAACAGACTAACGATCAAAATAGGGTATCTTTCTCAAAAACCTACCACTTTAAAATAACAAAATCGGGATAAGATTTAAAAAAATCCTATCCCGGTTCGATTTATGGACGCGCTAGATCTGTATGTCCAAGCAAAAATTGTTGTGTAGTCACTTGATCCAGAAAATGGCGATCATGTTCAATGATCAACATCGTCGGTTGGACAAGTTGGATCACTTCAGCTAACTGATTCTGATTAAAGACATCCAGATAATTCAAGGGTTCATCCCAGATAAACAGCTCAGCAGGGGTTGCCAACGATTTTGCCAATTCCACACGCTTACGCTGCCCCATACTCATATCTTCGATTCGGGTCTGAAAGACATTTCGCTCCACGCCCAATTTCTTCAGATTATTCAACAATTCTTGATAATCCAATCGGTGGAATTCAGCAAACTCAGTCAAGGTGCCTCGATTATCCTCGTAATTTTGGCGAACACGACTGATGGACAAGTGTTGCGGCATCCAAACAGAGCCGGTGACAGTTCCAGTAAAATGACCTAATAGGCCAGCCACCAAACTCGATTTGCCAGAACCATTTGCACCCAAAATACCAATCCGGTCACCAGCTTCGATGGTAAAATTCAACGGATCAAACAACGGTTGCTCATACGTCAATTGCAAATTTTCCACTCGCAGCAAAACTTTGTGATGCGTGGCTTTAACATTCATAGAAAGGGGATCGATATATTCGATGTCTTTCAACAACTGTTCTTTGACTTGTGCTTGATCTTCCATCCGCTTGACGATTGCTTTGGATCGTTTCATCGTTCTGGCTGCCCGAGCACCAATCGCCCCTGTGTCATAGACTGCTCCACTGCCTTTTTTTGTTGGTGATCCCAGTTTATCTCGTTCCCGTCCTCGTGACCATTCTGCTTTTTCGGCAGCCGTTTGCTTTAAACGGCCGATCTCTTTTTTCAGTTTAACATTTTGCTCCTGTTCAAACTGATCTTGCCGTTGCTTTTGTTCTTCGTAAACAGAAAAGTTCCCCTGATAAATCACTAGTCGGCTTTTTTCAATTGATAAAATGTGATCCACCACTTCGTCAACAAAGTGTCGATCATGGCTGACGACGATAAAGCCTTTTTTCCGTTTTAGATAAGCAGCTACATGAGCACGAGCTGTAATGTCTAAATGATTGGTGGGTTCATCGATCAACGGAAAGTGTTCCTCATCGATGAACAGTAGTGCAAGTAAAACTTTGGTTTGTTCCCCACCAGACAATGTCTCAAATGGACGCCAGAGGACATCTGGATCCAACTGAAGCAAATTTAACTCTCGCTCGATCTGCCATTGCTCAAAGTCACACAGATCTTGTAATGTATCATAGGTTAGTTGTTGCGGATCTGCCACTGGTTGAGGAAAGTAAACGAATGCTTGCTGATGGGTGATAGTCCCGCTATAAGGCAATTGGTCTTGCAGTAATTTGAGTAAAGTAGTTTTCCCCCGACCATTTCGACCGATCAAACCTAATTTCCACTGGGTATCGATCACCAAATCAGCTTGATCGAACAGCAGATGATTCTGAGTATCGAAGCCAAAACTTAATTGTTCTATTTTTATATTTGACATTTTTGTACCTCCTGTCTATCTCTAGACAAAAACCGCGCCTATTTTCAGGTCAGGTTCCAGAAAAGTACACAAAAAGACCCTCCAGAAAAACACACCAATCCTGAAAATCTGCACACTGCTCCCTAGAGAACATGATTCTATGCAGCTTCCAACAAATTGGTTAGTTTTTCAATGGAGGATCCCTCATTTCGTTTATAAGTTGTTTTCAGTATAGCATCTACCGCGAAAAACCGCAATTGGCGATACTTGTTTTTAGATTAGCAGTGAAACGATACTAACAAACTGTTAGGTAAATTTATTCACAATGTCTTTTGCAGTCATTTTATTATTTTGAGTAAAAAAACATTTATAAAAATAAAAAAACCATCAGGTTGGTTAGTCCTGATGGCAAAAGGAGTAAAATGAAAAATAAAAAGGTTGTTGGTTGTTAATTCATTATACATCCACCATCATCATTTTACATAAGAATAACATAACATTTAAATTAAATAACTCTCGTTTAAGAAACGAACTTTATCATTTTTTTAACAAGAGTGCTGTCATCCGCTGAATTGCAAAAGAGATTTCATCAGTGGCTTCGTCTTGTTTTTTCTCTGACGCATCGAAAGCTTCCCGATCGACCCCATCAGCAATACTTAGAATCATTTCTTCACAGCCAGCAACATACTTCGTATATGCTCGTTCAAATTTCTTGTGGATCCCCATGACCGTTGCAGGCGGGCGTAATTTAGAGATCTGTTCCAGCATCAAACGATATTTGTCCGTTCCTTTTTTAAAGGACGCTTCGATTGTTTCCAGACGCTCTGGTGATAGTTCAGATTCCTTTTTTTTATCGAGAGCCTGACGAATCTCTTCATAATTCGGATTCATGGTTTCCCCGATTTTCTCTGTCTCTTTCACTAGATCATTGATTGTTTGTACATAAAAACCTAAATTCGGTCGCACGATTCATTCCCCTACTTTCTTCTTAGCTATCTTTTATTTTACCGTTTATTGCCAAAAATGAAAAGGTCGGCAAAAGCAGATTGTTCATTCACCCCTATTATTCATTTACGACGATTGGTGTGAACAAAAACCGCAGTCAGAATACTCTGCCTGCGGAATAAATTTAGAGACTGCTTATTTTTTGCCCATTGCACGTTGGACAGCTTTAACGATCTCAACGATCGGGATGATCGCGAAGGATGCACCTAGAACGATTCCCCATTGATAGAGATCTAAATGAGCCACTCGGAAGATGTCATTTAATCCAGGAACAACAATGATGACCATCATCAATGCAAAGGAAAGCAAGATTGCCCAGTTAAAGGTTTTGTTACGGAAAGGTCCCACTTTGAATAATGATTGGTAAACAGACTTAACGTTAAAGGCATGGAACAGCTGCATCAATCCTAGTGTAGCAAACGCCATTGTCAATGCATCCGCATGGATTGCATCATAGGTATCGTGTACCGGCCATTGAATTGCTGACCAGTAGACGAACAAGACCGTTGCAGCTTCCAAGATCCCTTGATAGATGATACTGCTCATGACTCCACCAGAGAAGAAGTTCGAATTCCGGCCACGAGGGGCATGCTTCATCAAATCTTTTTCAGCTGGCTCCATTCCCAATGCGATTGCAGGGAAAGTATCTGTTACAAGGTTGATCCACAACAGATGGATCGGCAACAGTGTATCCCAGCCCCATAAGGTAGCTAAGAACAATGTCAAAACTTCACCTAAGTTAGCCGCTAACAAATATTGGATCGCTTTTTGGATGTTTGAGAAAACTTTTCGTCCTTCTTCAACAGCCACAACGATTGTTGCGAAGTTGTCATCAGCCAGAACCATATCCGAAGCACCCTTAGATACTTCAGTCCCAGTGATTCCCATACCAACACCGATATCAGCTTGTTTCAGTGCTGGCGCATCATTGACACCATCACCTGTCATAGCGACGACTTTGCCTTCATGTTGCCATGCTTTCACGATCCGAACTTTATGTTCAGGTGAAACCCGTGCATAAACCGAGTAATGAGTCACTTTTTGTGCAAACTCTTCATCACTCATTTTGTTCAATTCAGCACCCGTCAATACAGCTGCGTCATCACCAGGCTTGATGATTCCTAGACGTCCAGCGATTGCTTCTGCTGTGTCTCGGTGGTCTCCTGTG
The DNA here is from genome assembly GCF_005234805.1 of Enterococcus sp. ARL09-542. Classification (NCBI taxonomy): domain Bacteria; kingdom Bacillati; phylum Bacillota; class Bacilli; order Lactobacillales; family Enterococcaceae; genus Enterococcus; species Enterococcus sp. ARL09-542. The sequence goes on along the minus strand of NZ_QPQX01000004.1, from coordinate 150,906 downwards.
ATCATGATTGGACGAATACCAGCTTCTTTAGCTACTCGCACAGCATCGGCTGCTTCAGCCCGTTCAGGGTCGATCATCCCTACAAGACCAGCAAAGACTAGATCATTTTCTACGATTTCTGATTCCAAGTTTTCTGGTACTGCATCTACATACTTGTATGCCATTCCCAAGACACGAAGCGCTTGTTTGGCCATATCTGTATTGTTGAACAAGATTTTTTGTTTTTCTTCTTCAGTCATTGGTACTTCTTGTCCGTTCAACAAGACTTTTGACGCACGTCCCAATAAGACATCTGGCGCGCCTTTCACTGCAACTAAGTAACGACCATCTTCTTGTTCATGGATCGTACTCATCAATTTACGATCCGAATCAAATGGCAGATCCGCTACACGAGGTTCTGCACTCACTTGATCTTTCACGTGGAAGCCTTGATCCATCCCGAATTGAACAAGTGCTGTTTCAGTAGGATCACCAATCAAGTTGCCTTCCTCACCGAACTTAGTATCATTCGCGAAGTTCATGACTTTCAGAGCCATTGTATCCAATGGAATGTCTTCAGAAGCAGCATGTTGCTTGTCATTGACATAAAGTTTTTCAACTGTCATTTGGTTTAGTGTCAATGTACCTGTTTTATCTGATGCGATGATGTCTGTCGCACCCAATGTTTCTACTGCCGGTAATTTACGAATAACAGCGTTTCGTTTGGCCATGACTTGCGTGCCTAGTGCTAAGATGATCGTTACGATCGCTGGCAATCCTTCTGGAATCGCAGCAACCGCAAGAGAGATTGATGTCAGCAACATGTCGACCCAAGAAGTATTATTGAAGATCGTACCAACAAAGAACATAATTACGGCGATCACGATGATGGCGATCGTCAAGAATTTACCAAGTTCATTCAAGTTACGTTTCAACGGCGTTTCCGTTTCTTCGGCTCTTGCTAACATACCAGCGATCTTACCGACTTCTGTCGCCATCCCTGTATTGACAACGACCCCTTTTCCCCGTCCATAAGTCACATTACTGTTGGAGTAAGCCATATTGACACGATCACCGATCCCAACATCTGTTGCATCGATCACAGTCAATTCTTTTTCTACGGGTACCGATTCACCAGTTAATGCCGCTTCTTCGATTTTCAGAGAACTAGCTTCTAATAAGCGTAAATCAGCTGGTACCACATCGCCGGCTTCTAAAAGAACGATATCTCCGGGAACCAGTTCATCGCTTTTGATCGTCACCGTATGCCCATTTCGTAACACATTGGCATTGGGCGTCGACATTTCCCGCAACGCTTCGATGGCTTGTTCGGCCTTCGCTTCTTGAACCACGCCCATGATCGCATTGATAATAACAACGGCTAAAATAATGATTGAATCGACGATTTCATGTGACACGACAGCAGAAATGATCGCAGCGGCTAACAAGACGATGATCATCAAATCTTTGAATTGTTCAAAGAATTTTTGAGCCATCGATTTTTTCTTACCTTCTTCTAATTCATTGGCGCCATATTGTGACAGACGACTTTTGGCTTCGTCATTTGTCAAACCGTTGGCATCGGTTTGCAGCTCTTTCAGAACAGCCTCAGCTTCTTGTGCATAAAAAGCTTGCGAGAGTTGCTCTTTTTTATTCTCTTCAGACATGTTTTTCCTCCTTTATTCTTCTTCCTTCTTTATTGTACATGAAATGAAAAAAAATAGACTCATGTATGCACTAAAACACATACACGAGTCTCACTATTTAAGGCAACACCAGAAATTTCTTTCAGGATGGTGATGTTGCCGCAACGATAAGCTGCCAGTTACTCCCTCATGATCATCTCAATAAAGACCATTATACAAAATGTTTCATTCAGTTGCAATTTCATTTTCTGAAAAAAGAACAGAAATGATTAAATACTGTCTCGCTTAGGCAATGATTGATCCGTTAGGCATTCCCTTTGGAGCTTCAACAATTTTTAATCGTCCTTCGGTATCTTCCGCGGAAAGGATCATCCCTTGACTGATTTGCCCCCGCATCTTACGTGGTTTCAGATTCGCTACGATTACGACTTTCTTACCAATCAAATCTTGCGGCTCTGGATAAAACTCAGCGATTCCTGACAAGATTTGTCGATCTTGATCATCACCCGCAGCTAAGCGAAATTGAAGCAGTTTATCTGCTCCTTTGACTTTTTGACAGTCGATCACTTCAGCTACTTTCAATTCGATCTTGTCGAAATCATCGTATTTGATCTCTGTTTTTTCAGAAGCAAGAACCGTTTCTTCTGGGTTCCATTTGACTGTTTCAGCAGTGCTTTGCGTTCCTTCCGCCATTTTCTTCTGGATATAAGCGACTTCCGTCTCTAATTCCAAACGAGGGAAGATTGGCGTTCCTTTAGCCACTACTTTGGTATCACTAGGAAATTCACCGAACCGCAAGTCTTTCAAGTCCATGGCTTCTGAAGTTAAGCCTAACTGATGGAAAATATTTGCCGGTGTTTCGGTCATGATCGGTTGCAGCAAGATTGCTACGATTCGCAAGCTTTCTGCAAGATGGACCATCACACTGTCTAATTCTGCTTTTTTCTCAGGATCTTTGGCCAATACCCACGGTTGTGTTTCATCGATGTATTTGTTGGCACGAGAGATCAACGTCCATACTTCCGACAATGCAGTACTGAATTCCATCTTGTCCATTGCTTCATGGTAGCGACCTACGACGTTGGCTGCGGTTGTCGACAACTCACTATCGTAAGGAGTTACTTTTGAGGCATATTTAGGAACGATTCCTTCACAATACTTATTGATCATAGCGATAGTGCGGTTTAATAGATTACCCAGGTCATTGGCTAGATCATAGTTTACCCGAGAAACAAAGTCTTCTGGTGTAAAAACGCCGTCACTGCCAAAAGGCACTGCCCGCAGCAAGTAGTAGCGCAAAGCATCCAAGCTATAGCGCTCAACAAGCATCTCTGGATAAACGACATTGCCTTTAGATTTCGACATTTTGCCGTCTTTCATCATCAGCCAACCATGACCGAAGATTTTTTTAGGCAATGGCAAATCTAATGCCATCAGCATGATTGGCCAATAGATCGTATGGAAACGAACGATTTCTTTCCCAACCATATGAACATCTGCCGGCCAGTATTTTTGGAACAATGAATCGTCATCGGAACCATAGCCTAGTGCTGTAATATAGTTTGATAAAGCATCGATCCAAACATAGACCACATGTTCAGGACTCGCCGTTACTGGAATCCCCCACTTGAAAGTTGTTCTGGAGACAGCTAAATCTTCTAAACCTGGCTTGATGAAATTATTGATCATTTCATTCTTACGGGATTCAGGTTGGATAAATTCTGGGTGCTCATCATAATATTGCACCAGACGATCTGCATACTTGCTCATGCGGAAGAAGTACGAAGACTCTTTTACTAATTCTACTTCGTGGCCGCTTGGTGCTTTCCCACCGATCACATGTCCTTCTTCATCACGATAAACTTCTGCCAATTGCGTTTCTGTGAAGTATTCTTCATCAGAGACAGAGTACCAGCCTTCATACTCGCCAAGATAAATATCTCCTTGGTCCAATAATTGTTGAAAGATTTTTTGGACTGCCTTTTTGTGATAGTCGTCCGTTGTCCGGATAAATTTATCGTAGCTGATGTCCAATGTTTTCCACAATTTTTTGACATCGGCAGCCATTTTATCTACATATTCTTGTGGATCAACACCTAGTTCTTCCGCTTTTTTTTCGATTTTTTGCCCGTGTTCATCAACACCAGTCAAATAAAACACATCAAAGCCCATTAGACGTTTATAACGTGCTACTGCGTCGCAAGCTATCGTTGTATAAGAATTTCCGATATGCAATTTGCCGCTTGGATAATAGATTGGCGTCGTAATATAAAATGTTTCTTTTTCAGCCATGGGCGTACGTCCTCCTTTTCACCTGTAAAGTGTATACTAAGGTAGTATACCATAATTTTCTGTGAGTTTTTCCTTTTTTCTTTTGCCCAAATTGATGAGATGATTTTACTATCAGCTCCTTTTGGTTTATGAGCTGTTTTTTTGCTATAATAGGAATGAACGTTTGAAAGAGAGGGTTTTTCGCTTGAAAAAACAACAACAGCGCTTCATGATCTTAGCTGTTTTAACGATCATCCATTTGATTTTTTCTAGTTTTTATTTGTATTTTTACGGCTATTTCAATGGGCAAAATCTAGCTAGCTTCTTTGTGGTCATCACATCATTGCTTCGTTATGGGTTCCTGCTATGGATCGCTGTGTGGGGATATTTAGCCATGAAGCACACACAAAAAGCGGCATTCTTCTATTTAGCACTCTTTTTTATCAATTTGATTTTTCCCTATTTTTTTAACTAATCCATCATCATTATTATTTCATCATATCAGGAGTAGGAGACAGGAATGAAAGAATTCACCTCAAAAACAGCAGAAAAAGAGTATTATGAAAAAGAAGCTTCTGAAGCAGAATTTTTAACTTGGTATCGCAGTCAGGACCAGCCAAAATATGAGAAGCCTTCTGTGACAGTCGATATGGTCTTGATGTGTTACAACAAAGAAGAAGAAGAACTGAAGATTGCACTGATTCAGCGAAAAGGGCATCCCTTTCGAAATTCTTGGGCTTTACCGGGTGGTTTCGTCAATCCGAATGAGTCAACTGGTCAAAGTGTCATTCGCGAGACGCAAGAAGAGATCGGCGTAACCATCTCAAAGCAAAACATCGAACAACTCCATACCTTCAGCACGCCAGGGCGAGACCCGCGGGGCTGGGTCATTACGGTCAGTTATCTCGCTTTTATCGGCGAAGAACCTTTGAGCGCTGGGGATGATGCCAATCAAGTCCGCTGGTTTTCATTAGAGAGAAAGGCGAACCAAATCTTTTTATCTAGTGGCGATGTTGAGATTATCTTGGACCTAGTCTCGGGACAATCTGTCGGTAAGGATACATTGGCTTTTGACCATAGCGCGATTATTTTGAAAGCATTTGAACGAGTGGCAAACAAAATGGAACACGAACCACAAGTACTGCTGGTTCTCGGCGAAAACTTCACGATCACTGAAGCACGTAAAGTCTTCGCTAAATTTTTGGGGATCGATTTTAAATTGATTGACCATTCAAATTTCAAAAAAGCCATGCTTCAATATTTCACGGAAATCGGTGAAAAGCCCGTCGGTATTGGACGACCTTCGAAAATCTATGAATTGAATGCTGATGTGCTTGGCGACAAAATGTAGGCCGTGCAAAGAGGCTGCAACACAAGCAAACAAGAACCGAAACGATAGACGAATCACTTTCAGCTGAGCATAAAGCCAGCGTCTGTGGGTTTGTGTATCGTTTGGGTATTTTTTGTTTTGCCTGACGTCACAGCCTCTTCGCTGGTTAATCATAATTAGTGAGCAGAATTCCTAGAAACAAAAATCCAAAGATTTTTTCTATCCCCTAGGCGATCCCTGGCGCTCCTCCCAGTTCGTTTCACTTTCGATTACACGCAACATTTGCGTCATTTTTTGACACTCTTTGGCCGACAAAGAAATAAATCGGACTTCTTTGCCGTACCACTCTGCTTTGTACGTGATTTTACGAATAAACTGATGCCAGTCGCTGACTGAAAAATTCCCTGTAGATCTACAAGTCTCATCGATCAGCCGTTCCAAAAAAATCGTATCGTATTGTTTGACCAGATGAAAGGTTACTTGATCGATGTATTCTTTTTTTTGATCACGATGCGCTCGATATAGCTGAGAAACTTTTCCTTTTTGTTTTTGATAATTACGAGCATGACTAAGCACCATTTTTTTTCGTTTGACAGCTTTTGCTTTCACATTTAGTTTTCGTTCTGCACGGGCCAGCCTTTGTTGAGATTTGATGGCATTGGTACTGATAAAGGGTAACTGTGCATTGGCCTCTACCAACACTTCTGGATGATAAACCAAGGCAATCTTTCGTTGGTTCTTCGGCAAGGGCTGAATTTCTTCGATGCAAAGAATCGAAATATAAAATTCAGTATTGTTTCTTGCAGAAATCGTCGCCGATTTAATCTGACCATTGATTGGCCGATGACGCTTGACTGCAACGAATGATTTCAATTTAGGCAATTTCAACTGATCATCGACCAAGTAGATCGTATGTTGTTGATTGTTTGTCGTATACGATTGCCAAATATTCTTTTTCGTCTTCAGTTTAGGAAAGCCTGCTCGCTTTTGAAAATAGTTGCGAAAAGCCCGTTCCAAATTGCGCTGGGCGTTGGCCAGTGCCAAACTGTCGGTCTCTTTTAAAAAAGGATACTCTTTTTTTAATTTTGCAGGTGTTAGTTTTTCTTTTTCTGCATTTGTAGTAAGTTCTTCCATCTTTGCTTTTAGCAATTGATTATAGGTGAAGCGTACGCAACCAAACGTTTGGATAAAGAACTGCTTTTGTTCCTCTGTAGGATAGATCCGAAATTTGTATGCTTTTAAAACACTCAGTTTCATCTCCTCCTAAACAGGTCTACCCCTTTTTTTGTGCCAATTTTTTCTGATACTGTGCCGCTTCTTCCTTCGTAGCATAAATAAAATGCCCCTCTGCGATTTCTTCCATGGCACGAGGCTTGTCATCTGTTGGTTCGCTGACGTATTTGATGCGCTTCCGTTCTCGTTCATGATCTGGGTCTGGCAGTGGAATCGCCGACAAGAGACTCTCTGTGTACGGATGGACCCCATAATGATAGATTTCATCACTAGAACCTACTTCCAAAAGTTTACCATTATGCATCACACCGATGCGATCGCTGATATGTTTGACCATTGATAGGTCATGGGCAATGAATAGATAAGTCAGCTTATGTTCTTGCTGTAAATCTTGCAGCAAATTGACGATTTGGGCCTGAATCGAAACATCCAGAGCCGAAATCGGTTCATCACAGATGATGAACTTGGGATCTACCGCTAGTGCTCGGGCAATCCCAATCCGTTGCCGCTGTCCTCCGGAAAATTCGTGGGGATAGCGAGTTCCATGACTTGGGTTTAAACCAACAGTTTTCAACAAATCATCTACGCGCTGGTTGCGTTCCTTTTCGTTTTTTGCCAATCCGTTGATATCGATCCCTTCAGCAATGATATCGCGAACTTTCATTCGAGGATTCAATGATGCATACGGATCTTGGAAAACCATTTGTACTTCTCGACGGAAATCAGCTAAATCTTTTTTGCCTTTGATTTTCATGACATCTTGTCCATCAAACAAGATTTCTCCTGCCGTGGGATGATTCAGTCGAATGACCGTTCGACCAGTCGTTGACTTCCCACTACCGGATTCTCCTACTAGTCCAAAGGTTTCTCCTTCATAGATCTGAAAGGAGATATCATCTACAGCCTTGACTTCGTCTTTGCGACCGACATTAAAATATTGTTTTAAGTTCTTTACTTCAAGCAACACTTTCTCCAATGGGTTCTCCTCCTTTATACAGATGCCTGTCTAGTTTTTTCTTGGAATTTTTTCCAACGAATCAAGATTTCATCCGGAGGGGTAACCTTAGGTGCTTGCGGAGCTAAAAGCCACGTAGCTGCTTTATGGGTCGGTGAAACATCAAAGAATGGGGGTTGCTGTTCGGCATCGATCTGCAAAGCAAACTCATTTCTAGGATAAAAAGCATCCCCAGTCGGCGGATCCAACAAATCTGGTGGTGAGCCAGGAATCGCATACAGACGATCCCCCGTCCCCTCCAAGGTAGGCATGGAACCTAACAGCCCCCAAGTGTAAGGATGCTGTGGATTATAGAATATTTCTTCTGCTGTTCCCACCTCTACGATTTTGCCGCCATACATGACGGCTACCCGATCTGCCACATTTGCTACTACTCCTAAATCATGGGTAATAAAAATGATCGATGAATTGATTTTTTGTTGGATATCTTTCAACAACTCAAGGATTTGGGCTTGAATCGTTACATCCAGTGCCGTAGTCGGCTCATCAGCAATCAGGATCTGTGGATAACAGATTAATGCGATGGCAATGACGATCCGTTGCCGTTGTCCCCCTGAAAATTGATGCGGATAATTTTTCAAACGCTTCTCAGCATTCGGAATTCCTACCAGATTCAAAAGATCCAAGGCTTGTCGGAGTCCTTCTTTTTTACTAAGCTTGTTATGTTTCATCAAAGATTCGGCCACTTGTTTGCCGATGGGCATCGTCGGGTCCAGAGAAGTCATGGGATCTTGGAAGATCATCGCAATTTCTTTTCCGCGAATCTTTTGTAGTTCTTTCTCAGATTTCTTGAGAATATCCGTTCCATTGAATAGGATCTCTCCATTATCTATATTGGCGTTACTAGCTAATAATCCCATGATACTGCGGGTAGTTACTGATTTCCCACTACCGGATTCGCCAACGATCGCTAGTGTTTCGCCTTTGTATAGTTCGAAACTGACATCGCGGATCGCTTGGACTTTCCCTGCAAAGGTATCAAAGGAGATCTCTAAATTTTTCACTTCTAACACTTTTTCCATAGCAATCACTCTTTCATTTTCGGATCGAAGGCATCACGGAGTCCATCAGCAAGTAAGTTGAATCCGATCATAATGACCGACAACGTAACCGCCGGCACCCACATTTGGTAAGGCAAGAATAAAAAGGTCTTGTACCCGTCGCTCAGTAACATCCCTAGCGATGCTGAAGGCGGCTTTAAGCCCAAACCGATAAAACTTAGAAAAGCCTCGAAGAAAATCGCTGATGGGATACTGAACATCATTTGGACAATAATCACACTCGAAATATTCGGCAAGATATGCTTCATCGCAATCTTCATACGGCTCTCACCTAATGTCGTAGCAGCTAGCACAAACTCTTGATCTTTTAATTTCATTGTTTGCGCGCGAACAATCCGAGCCATTGGAATCCAGTTGGTGATAGCCATCGCAGCTACGATCGAAAAGATTCCTGGTTTGAAGACGACCAGCATCAAAATCATCACCACTAGATTCGGAATCCCAGAAAGGATCTCTAAGAAACGTTGCATGATATTATCCACTCGTCCCCCTAATAAACCGGAAATCAATCCATAGGTCACGCCAAAGATGATATCTAGCAAAGCGGCAATAAAGGCAATCAATAGCGAGATTCTCGTTCCGACAAATAAACGGCTCAACAGATCCCGTCCTAGTCCGTCGGTTCCTAGTAGATAGTAAGTGCCTTCTGGAACATTGGCAGCAGCATATTTATCAACCAATTCACCACCAACCATTGCATACCCATTTAATCCTGGGAGATTGAGTCCGGGAATTTTGGGAGGCAGATTCGTGAACTTCACGTTTTGCGCAGTAGGGTCATGGGGAGAAACAAAGATCGTAATAATCGAGATTGCAATAATGATCAGCAATAGTACGATCGAAAATACAGCTGCTTTGTTTTTCTTCAGACGGCGCCATGAATCTTGGAAAAAGGTCAGCGATGGCGCAGCAATTGCTTCTCGTTCTTCTTTGGTATTTTTTTGTAACGGCTGAAATTTGGCTGCATCAATGGCAGCTACTTGATTGATTGTTTTCTCTTCCATTAGCCACGGCTCCCTTCTGACACACGGATACGCGGATCAACGATACCATACAAAATATCTACCACTAAAATCACAAATACTAACATGGCAGAGTACAAAATCGTGACTGCCATGATTGTTGGATAATCATTTGTCATGATTGATTTTACGAATTGTTCGCCAATCCCCGGAATCGCAAAAATATTCTCAACAACCAATGAACCCGTCATCAATCCAACGGCTAAAGGTCCTAACAAGGTAAGCAGCGGGATCAAACTGTTCCGCAAACCATGCTTGAAGGCGATCTCCCAGCGGCTCAGCCCTTTGGCACGAGCCAACTCAACGTAATCACTGTGGAGCACCTCGACCATCTCGGTTCGAATAAAGCGGGCAGAGTCTGCCAGTGGCGACATGGCTAATGCGATCGTTGGCAAAATCGTGCTTGCAAAAGTTTCCCATTTGGCGATTGGCAAGACACCTAATTTGATGGCAAAAATGTATTGCAGCAAAACGGCAAAGACAAAGTTCGGAATCGAACGTCCCAAGATCGCTACTAGCGTTGACGTCGTATCAATCCATGTATTTTGTTTCATAGCGGAGATCGTCCCTAAAATGATACCGAAAAAAGTCCCAAAAATAATTGCCTGCAGCCCCAATTGTAAAGAAGGACCAATCCGACCAGATAATAGATTCGCTACCGGTTGATTTTTGAATTGGAATGAAATCCCAAAGTCGCCTTTAACTAAATTCGTCAAATACAGCCCATATTGAGTAATCATCGGTTTATCTAAACCTGCTTGTTCATTCAATAAGGCAATCTGTTCGGGACTCAGTTTTTCTGCATTGGTATAAGGTGTTCCTGGTAAAAATTGCATTAAGAAAAATGTGATCGTGGCAATCAACCATAAGGTCAATACCATATAGAATATCCGTTTCAATAAATATTTCAAAAAACCGTTCACGCGTCTTCCCCCTAGGTATTTTGACTTCTTATCAATAATTATGTAAATTAAGTAGTACGAATCATTAAAAAGGAGTCAACTTATGCGGATAAAAAAAAGTAGTGGGCTGATCGCCCTCATATGTACCCTTATTTCCATTAGCTGGTTGTTTTTCAAAAAGGAATTGACCCTGTCAACTATCTCGGATGCACTATTTCTTTGGGCTTTATTCTTCTTGATCATCGGCGGTTTTCTTTGGGTCTTTGCCTCTGGGTTCTTTGATCATTTCCAATATTCAATGAAAAAAGCTTTTTCCAAAAATAAAACCGATTACCTTAAACTCTCCGATGTTGGTAAACAAAGCTACGGCTTTTGGCTATGGCCAGGAATTTTTTTACTGCTACTTTCTTTGCTCTTTTTATTAATCAATACTCTTTAATTTAGTAACCTATCGTTTCGTGTCTTTTGTCGACTGCCTTTCTGCTTTAGAAAAAAAAGCCGGCTGAGACTGTATTCAAGAGAAGATTTCCATACGTGACAAATAGTGAAGCACTTGGCATTTTGGAGAAGCAGCAGCTTCTCCATTTTTGTTATGCCTGTTATTCCAGCTATTCATCGATAATCGTCATCTTGTATCCAGTTACTGTCCCAGCCGCTAGGCATTCAAGTGGTTATTCAATCGATGTCCACTTGTAATCGTATTGTGCGCCTGCTGCATGAGCAACGACACCTTTTACATTTGGTGCACGTAAATGAGCTTCTGCTTTTTGGTAAACTGGGATTACTCCTTGTTCACTCATGATTAGTTTTTCCGCATTGACTAAATCTTCCCAACGCTTTTCTGGGTCATTGACGTTAGTCGTACTTGCAGATTTAATCAAGGCATCATACTCTTCATTGCTCCATTGACCACGGTTATATGAGTTGCCAGTCGTGAATAAGTCTGTAAAACTGCTAGCATCTGCATAGTCAGCTCCCCAACCACCCATCAACATATCAAAGTCTCCAGCGTTGGAACGATCCAAACGAACAGAGAATGGTACGGGGCTTAACGTTACTGTTAAACCATCCAATGTTTTTTGCAATGTATCTTGTACATATTCAATGATTTTCTTCGTAGAATCTGTATCAGAGGCTAAGATATCAAATTCAAGAGAATCGATTCCCAATTCTTCTTTAGCTTTTTCCCAATGCTCTTTGGCTTTGGCCTCATCATATTCTAAAACACTGCCTGCTGATTTAGTAAAATCAGTATTGTCGGATGGGCTAAAGGTCATGCCTTCTGGTACTAGACCTGTCGAAGCAATTGAGCCGTCCCCTAAAATCGATGTCACTAAAGCGTCACGATCAATGGCATACGAAATTGCTTTACGTAAATTTTCATTGCGGAATGGTGATTTTTCATCGCGTTGATTGACTTCAAAATAATAGGTCGTTGCTTCTGGTTGAGAGACAAACGCTTCATCATTGGCCATTTGCTGTGCAAGTTCCCCTGTAAGAATGACATCATCAGCTTGACCATCTTGGAACAAGTTCAATGCAGTCGCTGATTCTTTAACAACACTCACATTGATGGTTTCTAATTTCACTGTATCTTTATCCCAATACTGATCATTCTTTTCGTATGCCCATTCGGTATCGGTTCCTGGTCCATCAAATCCGGTAAGAACAAAAGGTCCATTATAAACGGCATTGTCGCTCGTTGCCGCATATTGATCCCCGTGTTCTTCAACAACCGCTTGACTTTGCGGGAAGAAAGATGGGAATGCCAGCAAGTAGTCAAAGTAAGGAGTGGCCTTTTCTAATGTGATCTCTAACTCATGATCGCCAACTGCTTTGATTCCTAATTCAGACGGATCTTTCTCTCCGGCTGTGATAGCTTCCGCATTTTTTACTGGTGCGTACAAGTAGGCATACTCTGAAGCCGTCTCAGGCTTGACTGTTCGTTGCCAACCATAGACATAATCAGCTGCTGTTACAGGTTCGCCATTTGACCATTTTGCGTCATCACGCAATTTGATCTTATAAGTCAATCCATCTTCACTGACTTCTGCTTCTTCTGCTGCTCCAGCTGGCTGCGGTTTGCTGTCAGCGTCTAAGCGGTACAACCCCTCATATACATTATTTAGCGCACTGAAACTGATTGTATCTGTCGCAAGGGACAAATCGGCACTTGGCATTTCTTGTTGAACCACAACATTGAATACCTGTTCCGCATTGCTTTCGCTGCTGGCAGCTGATCCGCTGCTTGAATTATTTGAACCACCTGTGGTACAGCCTGCTAAAACTAAGCCGCACACAGCAACCAATCCATATGCCCATTTATTTTTCATCCTGAACTACTCCTTAATTGATTTAATTTTCAGAATAATCGCTCTTTTCTGAAGTTAGATTAGATTTTAATTAATAATTATTAAAAAAGCAATCTTTTTTTACAATTTTTAGCATTAAAAAACACGATAAAAGACAATAACTTTGAAGAATTTCTACTAAATATTACTAGAAAACTAATAAATATGCTACTTTCATCTTCTTCTCATTTTTATTTTAAAGACCATTTTTTCTTTTAAAAAAAACAAAAAGAGTTGTGTCATAAGTTACAAAAAACAAGCATATATCCGAACAATCAATGAAAGACACTCACTTTACAGCCGTGTCTTGTCGCTAATCTTGATGATTCTTGCGACCTTCATTTTTGATCATTCGGATATCATTTGTTTCAACTTATGTTCCAACTCTTGACTAGTTTTAAGAAACATCTTGGCCACTATAACTGTCTGTGTCCGTTTTGACAAGCAATGTTCAACTAGAAGACTTAAGAAACTAGCCATTCTCCGCCAGCAGCAACAACTTCGTCTCGCAAAAAGGCAGTCAAACGCTCACCTATTTGTTCATCTGGATGTCGGGGATCAACTAAGCTGATCTCTTGCTGCCAGATAGTGTCGCTTTTTTGGAAGGCACTCACAAAGCCGACCAATTGCTCTCCTTCAATAGCTGCAATGACAACTTTATTCGGCTGCAGTAATTCTTCTGCTGTCCGCTGCTCTTTTTGATAGGTAGACGGATAAATTAGAACGGCTAAGTCGATCAGCTGATCACGTAAAATATAATTCTCTCTATCAAATTCAGTAATGATCATGATTTGCCCCCTTCGCATTTCGCGTGTTCCACTAGATGAATTCTATCAATAAATCGATAAAAAGACGAATAAATGACTTTCCGCGCTTCATACTTGCTCGTTACTTGAAATAAATAAGATCAGACAACATCGGCCTATTCTCGCAAGCAACCTATCCTCTTACAAGTTATATTCCTAGTTGTCTGATCTATCTATCGTTAAATCAATTCGTTTTAATTGACAATCTGTTCGTGCCGCTTAATGAATGGCGCCCCCGATTGCTTTGATGTCTTCTTTTCCTTGATAATCGACAATCGCACCGATTGCCGCTTCCAATCCTTTCGCAATATCTTGTAAGCTCATAGCCGGTTGACCAGGCTTGTCAACAACTTGCTCCGGAACGAATGGGACATGAATGAAGCCCCCTTTAAGCGTTGGGTATTTTGTATCGATCATGTATTGTACTTGATACATGATGTGGTTGCAGACAAATGTACCGGCAGTATTTGAAACAACAGCAGGAATCCCGGCTTCTTTCATCGCAGCTACCATTGCTTTGATCGGCAACTGACTGAAATAAGCAGGTTGACCTTGAGGCTGGATGGCTTCATCTACTGGTTGATTGCCTTCGTTGTCTGGAATACGTGCATCATCGACATTGATCGCCACTCGCTCAGGTGAAATAGCAAAACGTCCGCCTGCTTGTCCAATATTCAAAACAACATCAGGTTGGATCTCTTCAATTTTAGTTTGTACAACTTCAGCTGATTTGCCGAAAACAGTAGGAATCTCTAATTTAACTATCTTTGCTCCGTTGATTTCTTCTGGTAATAATTTAACAGCTTCCAACGCTGGGTTGATTTCTTCTCCGCCAAATGGATCAAATCCTGTGACTAAACATTTCATATTGATCATCCTTTCTATTCCTTTTTACCACTAAAATGCCCAAAAGTACATCAATCCGATATGGATCACAATTAGCAGCACGGCAATCGGTGCTTGGGTTTTGATTACTGCATTCGAATTTTTCATCTCGAGTAATGCGACGGGTAATGCATTGAAATTGGCTGCCATCGGTGTCAACAATGTTCCGCAAAAACCGGCAGTCATCGCCAGTGCTCCTGCTACAACGGGATCTCCCCCTTGAGCGATTACGAATGGGACACCGATTCCGGCAGTAATGACAGTAAATGCCGCAAAGCCATTTCCCATGATCATTGTAAATAAAACCATGCCTAAACAATAGGCAATCACACCAATCAAACGATTGCCTTCGGGTACTACATCTGAAATACCATGGGAGATCACTTCTCCAACACCAGCAGCATTAAAAATCACGCCTAGAGCCGCTAGTAATTGTGGCAAGATACCAGCAGTACCGACTTGTTGGAACATACGATCGGAATCATCCAGCACTGTTTTTGGTTTAGCAGAGGTCAATACCATTGCTAAAATCAACGCCAAAACAGAAGCGATCCCGATCCCAACTTGTCCGCCTAAAGGTGTGTAGGAAATCGCAACTGCGATGACTGCTAGTGAGATACAAGGGATAAAAATCTTACTGCCGATTCTTTCGGCGGCTTGTTCTGCTTTTTGTTCATCGACATCCACGATTTTACCAATTCGAACTTGCTTGAAGAACGTCAATACGCCCATACAAATAATGATGATCCCATCAATGATGTAAGGAATAAAGTTTCCGAAAGCAAAAACGATACCAAGTAAAAGCCAAAATGTTGCTGTACCCAGTCGTGTTGGATGGGTCGCATCTTTAAAGACTCGAACAGCAGTCATGATTGACAAGAGACCGATCAAAATATAAAAGAATTCTAAAATATTATTGATGATTGCTTCCATTTACTTTTCCTCCTTTTCGCCATATTTTTTAGACATTTTGCGATCGAAAGCCAGATTTGAAAGGGTAGCAATGACTAAAACGATCAGCGCGATAGGGATTGAAGCCTGTGCAATTGCACTGGCGGCTACGTCATAACCCAATGATTTTAACGTTCCAGTGATCAATAAAACACCCGAAGCCGCCACAAACGTATTTTGGGCAAAAAAGTTCCCGTAGTTCTCATTAGCTGCCGCCCGAGCTTTGATTTTTTCCTGATCTGCTTCTTCTAGTTCGCCATACTTGTTCTCCGCTGCGGCTTGCGCCATTGGGTTTACGATTGGACGAATAAATTGCGTGTGTCCTTGGATCCGAATCGAGAAGAAACCTGCTAGTTCTCGAATAAACAAATACAAACTTAAAAACTTGCCTGGGGTCAATCCTTTGATTTTTTCAATCAAAACAACGGCCTGTTGTTTCAATCCAAAGCGTTCTGAGATTCCTACCATTGGTAGTGTGAGTAGGAATAAGGTCACGAGACGATTGTCTACAAATGCCTTTCCTAACATTGATAAGAAATCAGTAAAATCTATCCCCGAAACTAATGCGGTTGCTAATCCTGCGATCAGAACAACGGCGATCGTGTCGAGTTTCAGCAAAAAGCCGACAAGAATTACCAAAATACCAATCAATTTGATCCATTCCATGGAATCATCCTTTCATCATGTGTGTTATTTTTATTTCTATCAATTCTTATAGTATAGACGATTTTTCAAGCCATGAGTATCGGAATTTTGAAAAAATCCAGAGAAATCGCTTTCCTTTGTTGTTATCCAAAACAGTTCTTTTCTGAAATAAAAAAATCAGCAAAAGCAGGAACCGCACCCGTCTTTGTCTCAGAGCTGGCCTTTTTCAGCGGTCTGTCAACAAAGAGTGCCGTTCACCTACTTTTCTGATTTTGAAAAAACGGTCTCCTGTACCGTTTTTTGATAAAAGTCTGTTCAATGAGCGACTTTCCCGCCTTCATGGTCAGACTTATTTGTTTCTAGGCAGTGACTTGCTTTTTCATCTGTTTGCTGCGCAACTGACCGCAAGCTGCATCGATATCCGTCCCATGTTCTTTACGAATCACACAGTTGATACCATTTTTCTTCAAGATGTCATAAAATGCTAAAACATCTTCTTTCTTACTGCGAGCATACTGATCATGTTCACTGACAGGGTTGTAAGGAATCAAGTTCACATAAGAAAGCTTGCGTTTATTCTTGAGCAATTCGACCAATTGCCGCGCATGCTCTGGTCGATCATTGACATGATCCAGCATGATGTATTCAAACGTGATTCGCCGATTGGTTTTTTCCAAATAGTAGTCAATAGCTTCCATTAGTTTTTCAATCGGGAAACTGCGGTTGATCCGCATCATCGAAGTTCGTACTTCATTATTTGGAGCATGGAGTGAAATCGCAAGGTTCACTTGTAAGCCATTTTCAGCAAACTCTTTGATTTTATGAGCTAAACCACTGGTTGAAACAGTGATATGGCGCGCACCAATCGCTAGTCCTTTCGGATCATTGATAATCTGCAGAAACTGCATGACATTCTCGTAATTGTCAAAAGGCTCGCCGATTCCCATCACCACCACATGGGAGACACGTTCTCCAGCATTCAATTCATCGAAATAATGTTGCACCAGCATGATCTGAGCGACAATTTCTCCAGCAGTTAGGTCTCGTTGTTTTTTTAGCAGACCGCTCGCACAAAATGTACAGCCGATATTACAGCCGACTTGTGTCGTCACACAGACTGACATACCATATTCCTGACGCATTAAGACGGTCTCAATCATATGATTATCGGGTAACTGGAACAAATATTTGACTGTGCCGTCGCTGGCTTCTTGTAAGACGATTTGTTTCAAAGGATTGATCACAAACGATTCATTTAACTTAGTTACCAATGATTTAGGCAAATTGGTCATTTCTTCAAATGTCGCTACTCGTTTCTCATATAACCATTCCCACACTTGATTCGTGCGGAATTTCTTTTCTTCTTGCTCAGTCATCCACAAAGATAAGGACTCTTTGGTTAATCCATAAATTGAAGGTTTCACATTGCTTCCTCTTTTCAAAATAGTCGCTACATACTATAACTGAATTTTGCGTATAAAGCAACTCATCTCCGAGGCTTGTTGAAAGCAGAATTACGAATGCAACACTCTGATCTCAGAATATAAAAAAAGATAAAAGACTGAACGATCTTGTTCTAGACACTGGGCTCTTTTTCCTAATTTATCGTTTCTGCTAAAATTTTCCCTGCTAATGCAAAAAACTTTCCTCACGTATCACATATAGTGATGGAAAGTTTTTTGTATTCACGTATTGAATTCAATGACTTTGCCATCTTTCGCGACTAATTCGCCACGTTGCGGTGGGCTTGTGTGCAGGTAAAGCTGCAATGGCATCTCCAATGTCAATGTCTTTTCTCCTTGCTGAAAGACACCATAGTAACTTGCTTTTTCCTGATCTTCATATGTATGGCTCAATAAAAAATACCCTTTTTCAACGTCTTCTTGTTTCTTTTTAGTTTCCCGTAAAAAGCGCCGCAAGTGTTGATAAGTATAAAATAAAAATAGTATCAGTGTTGCCGCTAATAACAAATATCCTAGCATCATGAATGAATCGACGACGTGGAATAAGCCGTCTCGACTCCCACACTGATCATTAATGCCGCATCGACTTCACACATGATTGATTCATCTAGATGACAAACCTTCTCCTTTAGTCGACTTTTGTCGATTGTCCGAATCTGCTCCATCAAGATCACTGAATCTTTACCAATCCCTGTACAAGTCGCTGAGATCCCAATATGGGTCGGCAGTTTTGGCTTAGCCATTTTAGCCGTGATCGCGGCAATGATCACCGTTGGACTAAAATGATTGCCTAAATCATTTTGAATCACTAATACTGGCCGAATCCCTCCTTGCTCCGATCCAACGACCGGTGACAGATCGGCAAAATAAATGTCTCCCCTTTTTACCATAGGACCACCCTAACTTTTATATTCTCGCGGCACCCTTGCAGAAAGCGTGCATGCCACTTCATAATGAATCGTCTCTAATTGTTCCGCTACCTTTTGCATAGTGATGCACTGTCCGTTATCTTCGCCGATCAATGTGACTTTTGTTCCCGCAGGAAATGACCGGGGTAAACGGATCATCAGCTGATCCATACATACACGACCAACGATTTCACAATACTCACCAGCTACCAATAAAGAAAATCCTTGCATTTTTCGCAACCAGCCGTCCGCATAACCAATCGGTACCGTACCGATCCATTCTGCTTGCGGCGTGATATATGTTTCACCATAGCCAATTCCGGCTCCTTTTTCAAGTAATTTCACTTGGACCAATTCAGAAACAAGAGACAAGGCTGGTTTCAATGGATATGTTTCTGGCAATGCCGTTCCTGAAGGATTCAATCCATACATCGCAATGCCATAGCGAACCATGTTCCCTACGGCTTCTGCGTGCCACAAAGCAGTAGCACTATTGCCGGCATGGACATACCTTGGCAATTCAGGCAGACATGCCAATGCGGTTTGAAACCGTTGATTTTGTTCTTGCCAATACGTATCATCTGCTTGATCGGCCGTCGCAAAATGGGTGAAAACCCCTTCCCATGTGAACAAAGACTGCTCTTGGAGCCATTTGACAGCCGAGAGTAACTCTTCATTAGAAATAAAGCCAATTCGCCCCATTCCTGTATCAACTTTCAAATGGACCTTCAGCGGATTGGTGACAGGATTTTTTTGCAAGAAAGCAGCCGCTTCTTGCAACCACTCGTTCGTACTTACTGGAAATGAAAGATTGTAGTAGCTCAGCAAACCGATATCTGCCACAGAAACGATCCCCAACACCAATATTGGTTCACTGAATCCAGCTTCCCGCAACTCGATACCTTCATCGACTGTCGCAACACAAAAACCGGAAGCGCCCCCTTCTAGAGCTGCTGTTGCTGTCTCAATAGCCCCATGTCCGTAGCCATTTGCTTTGACCACAGCAAATAAATCCGTTGCCTTTGGCAAACGCGCCACTTCATTTTCAACATTTTCTTTGATTGCCTTTAAATCTATAATGGCTTTCGTTGGTCTATGGATTGAAACGACCATTCCACTTTCCTTCTTTCTCTAGTGATTCCCTTAACGAATCGCTATCTCTGGCATTATTCATTCTCCAACAAGATTTGCGCAAAGGCAGTCTCATTGGTATGAGTGATACTGACAAACGTCTGATGTAGAGGGTGAGGTGCCTTTGTAACAACGGGCGCTCCAGCCTCGTTGGTCAGAACTTCGATATCTTGAAAAGACAATTTCCCAATTCCTGTTCCCCAAGCTTTCGAAAAAGCTTCTTTACAAGCATACCGTCCCCCAAGAAATTCAATCTGCCTTTTTTTTGGCAGCTTGAAAAACAGTTCAGATTCCTTCTCAGTTAAAATACGCTGAATAAATTGCGGTTTGTTTTCAATCAATTCTTTGATGCGGGCTAATTCTACTGCATCGATCCCGATACCTTTGATCATTTTCTATCCTTTTCTGTTCAGCAAGAACCTTTATTCCATGACTGTTCATTACGATTTTATATCTATCTATTTAATACATCAGCTGCATTTATTTTAGTTTCATTCTACCAAAAAAAAAGGGAATTACCACTCAAAACTAAAGGGTTTAATGGATGGTTAAGAAATTTTTGAGAGGCTCGTTCTCCAGTTTTCCTTGACTATACCGTCTTTTCTCAAAAAGGGCAAAAAAAATATCCGAACAATGATCGATCACGCCAAGTGGCCTCTTGGTCAGTGGCACACATTGGCAGGTTGATCGAAAAAAGTTCAGATAATTTTGTGTCGAAAAAGGTGCTGAAAGCGACCTCTAAGGACTAGTCTTGATTGTTGCGGATAACGAAGCCGCGTTTTTTGTCATTGCTGCGACGGTTATTTTTGCGAGCGCCGTCTTTGCTGTAATTTCCTCGAGCTTTGCCGCTGCGGTTGCCGCCGTTGTCTTTACGGTTGCGGTTGTTGCTGTTGTTGCTGCGACGACCATTTTTATTGAAAGATTTCTTTCCTTGCGGTAATGGTCTTTCTGGTGTGATCTTCACAGGGACAAGATCAGATGGATCTTTCGCGATTGTTTTAAGAAGCAAAGCAGCCAAGTCTTGTGCTGAGTAGCGTTCCAATAAATCATCTGCAGCTTGGAGGTATTTATCCAACCCGTTTTCATCCATTTTCACTTCTACTTGTTCAATTGCTGCACCTAATTGCCCCTTAAAAGCTTCTTTTTCGGTTGGTGGACGCATTGGTGACATCCGTTTTTTAGTTAGATTTTCAATAACATGCAAATAACTCATTTCGTTTGGTGTAACGAAAGTTACGGAGATTCCGCCTTTACCTGCACGGCCCGTCCGTCCGATACGGTGAACATAACTCTCTGGATCTTGAGGAATATCATAGTTGTAGACGTGAGTCACACCAGAAATATCTAATCCTCGAGCTGCAACGTCTGTAGCAACCAAAATATCTAAATGACCGCTCTTGAATGAACGTAATACGCTCATTCGTTTTTGTTGAGACAAGTCTCCATGGATTCCTTCCGCTTTGTAGCCTCGAGCTTCTAGTCCTCGTGCCAATTCATCGACACGACGTTTTGTCCGACCAAAAACGATCGTCAACTCAGGTGTTTGTACATCCAACAAACGAGTCATAATATCGAATTTTTCATAGTCTTTTGAACGAACATAATATTGATCGATCAAATCAGCCGTCATTTCTTTCGCCTTGATTTGAACATGTTCAGGGTTTTTCATGAATTTTACGCCAATGCTCTTGATTGCAGGAGGCATTGTTGCTGAAAATAGTAAGGTTTGACGTTCTTCAGGTACTTGGCTGATGATCTTCTCGATATCTTCCAAGAAGCCCATGTTCAACATTTCGTCTGCTTCATCCAAAACAAGTGTTTCCACTGTGCCAAGTTTCAATGTGTGGCGGTTGATATGGTCTAACATACGTCCTGGTGTACCGACAACGATATGGGGACGATCTTTTAGTTGACGGATTTGACGACCAATATCCGCACCACCGTAAACCGCTTGAACCCGGATTTTTTTGTCTTTTCCTAAACGATATAGTTCTTCTTGGGTTTGGATCGCTAATTCCCGAGTAGGTGCAATCACTAATCCTTGTAGTTGGTGATTTGCTGGGTCGATTTTTTCCAACATTGGCAAGCCGAATGCTGCTGTTTTTCCGGTACCGGTCTGAGCTTGACCGATGACATCTCTTCCTTGCAACGCAAGGGGAATTGTTGCTTCTTGGATTGGTGTTGCTTCTTCAAAGCCGGCACGCTCAACAGAAGTCAATAATTCGTTTGATAATTCTAGATCTTTAAATTTCAAATGGATCCTCCTAATTTGGTCATCATCATGATGCCTGTTTTCTTTAATCGAAGCGTACTTTCTTCAGAAACACAAGAGCAGTCCCATCTCTTATCTTTCTCTTGTTACCGAAAAACCGCTTCACGAAGGCATTATAAAAGGCTAAAACAAATCTTTCTGTCTCAGCCATCATTTTATCTCAAAACGTCAATGTTTATTTACAGTAATCATTCTGTGCTTCATCTTTCGGCATTAAATAAGTATAGCACAGAATGAAAATTTCAGCAAGATTTCACGCTTACTTTACATTGCTGTTAGAGAATCAATTACCTCAACCAGGCCCATTCCGTTGCTCCCCTTTAAAACAATGCTATCCGTAGGCTGCAGTTCTTTTTGTAGTTGTGTGATCAGCGCCGCTTTTTCCTCTTTGCTAAAGAAATGGACTCGATCGGCTAAGCGGCTTTGATCCAATGCACGTTTCAACGCTTGCATCTCACTACCGTACAAAAAGATCAAATCGAACCTTTCATCTAAATGATCCGCCATCCCGGCATGCATCTTCGCTGAATCAGGACCTAACTCCAACATGTCTGCTAGCACAGCGATCCGTCTGCCAGTCAGAGGCAATTTTCTGAAACTGTCTAAGACTAATCCCATCGCTGTTGGGTTTGCATTATAGACATCGCTTAAAATAGCGGCGCCATTCGCAGCTTTCAGCCATTGTGTACGATTCTTTGTCAGTTGAAAATCAGCCAATCCTGCTTTGATTTTTTCTTCTTCAATCCCCAAATAACGACCGATGCCAATCGCGATCAAGGCATTCTTTACATTGTAGCCGCCGATCACTGGAATCGTATAGACTTGATCCGCTACCGTAAAAGCTGTTTGTTCTTGGGTTTCTTCTTGGATCGTTCCTTTAAGATTGCCTTCACCCAAACCAAATGTTTCTACCTGCTGAGTCAACTCTGCAAGGTAGGGGGTCAATAAAGGCTCGTCTGCTGGTATCATGAAAAATCCTGCTGGGTCTAAGCCGGCAGTGATTTCCATCTTGGCTTTCGCGATTCCTTCACGAGAACCAAGATTCTCAATATGGGCTTCACCGATCAATGTGATCGCTGCAACATCTGGCTGAGCCAAGTGTGACAAGACCTCGATTTCCCCCGCATGATCCATCCCCATCTCCAATACAAGAACTTCTGTATCCGCTGGTGCATGCAGAATCGTTAGTGGCAAACCAATTTCATTATTGTGATTTCCTTGTGTTTTGTAGGTTTTGAACTGCTGTGCCACCACCGCATCTACCATATCTTTTGTGGTAGTCTTACCATTGCTACCTGTAATAGCAATTACTTTTGGCGCCAGTTTTTCTTTATAGAATTTTGCCAGCTTTTGAAAGGCAGCTAGGGTGTCTGATACTTCGATGATCATTAGTCCTTCTGGCGGCTGGATTGTCGGATGGCTCCAAAAAGCAGCGATTGCTCCTTTTTCTTGTGCTTGTTGAGCAAACTCATGGCCATCTCTCGTTCCGGCCAACGGCACAAACAAACTATCGGTAGTGACCAAGCGGCTGTCAAATTCTATACTGCTGATCATTGTCTGATCGGCACATTCTACGCCAAATAAAGCGGCAACTTCTTTTATCGATAGATTCATCTTATTTATCTCCTTAAGTTAAAAACAGGGAAGATCATGGTCCTTTCAAGCTTCACCTTGAGTTGAACTGATTTCCCTATTTGTGATTATTCGACATCGGTTAAAAAGGCTTGACGCTGTTTAAAACGGTTGACTCCTAATTGAATCAATTCCTCAATCAAATCACCATATGGCAGACCGGTTTTTTCCCACAACAGCGGGTACATACTAAACTCGGTAAAACCAGGCATCGTGTTCAATTCATTCAGGAATAATTCGTTTTTGTTCGTCAAGAAAAAGTCGCAGCGGCTGAGGCCGCTTCCTCCAAGCATCGTATAAGCTTTTTTGGCAAACTCTTGCGCTTTCGCTTGTGTCTCCTCAGGAATTTGAGCTGGGATCTGCATCTCAATCTTATTGTCAAGATACTTCGAATTGTAATCATAAAAAGCTACATCTTTAACGATCTCGCCGGGCATTGTTGTACGCACATCTTCATTTCCAAGAACAGCGACTTCGATTTCGCGAGCTTCGATCCCTTGTTCTACGATCGCTCGTGTATCATAACGGTAGGCTTCTTGAAGTGCATTTTGCAATTCTTCCCGATTTTCAGCTTTTGTGATCCCAACACTTGAACCCATATTGGCAGGTTTGATAAACATTGGATACAAAAGACTGCCTTCACATTGTTCAAATACTTTTTTAGGATTTTCTTTCCAATAGTTTTTAAGAACGGGTACATAAGGAACTTGCGGAATCCCCGCCGCCTGCAAGATATATTTGGTCATAATCTTATCCATGCCACAGGCACTAGTTAAAACCCCTGCGCCTACATAAGGCATGCCGATGGTCTCTAGAAACCCTTGGATCGTTCCATCTTCTCCATTTGGTCCGTGGAGCAGCGGAAAAACAATCGCATCCTCTTCCTTGATCTCACCAGGTTGGATCGGCGTCCCTTGGTAAGCCGAATCCGTCAGATTCAACACTTCTTTGGATGTAGGGGCTTCAGTCAATAAAGAGCCTTTTAGCCACTGGCCATCTCTCGTGATCATTACTAATTGTACTTGGTAGTAATTATAATATACAGCATTGACTACTGAAAAAGCGGATAGAAGCGATACATCATGCTCTGCACTGCGTCCGCCATATAATAAAATAATTTTCAAAAGAAATTCCTCCTGTATTCATTGTTTCTACCAAAACTAATTCTTCCACATTTTAGCACAAAAACGAAGCTGCGACATTATTTCTTGCCGATTTTAACAACTGAAATCATCCGTAGTTGAATGTTTCTTGATTTCTTCGTACTATTAGACTAGCGAAACTTAAAGAATAGAGGTGCCCGTATGGAACAGGAATCACCATCTAAGAAAAAAAGACTCAGACAGATCGTTCAAGTGTTTCTCAAATACAAAGTGATTCAAAATTTAAGTAAGCAGCAAGATCCCCTCGCTGTACGCAAAGCCTTTGAAGAATTAGGACCCACCTTCATTAAAATCGGACAAATGCTTTCCGTCCGTAGCGACTTATTATCTGACGCTTTTATCAATGAATTCAAACACTTGCAAGACAATGTCAAAAGCGATCCTTTTCCGCAAGTCCAGGCGCTGTTAGAAGCAGAATGGGAACAACCTCTGACAGCCATTTTTACAACTTTGCAAGAAAAGCCCTTAGCTTCGGCATCTATCGGTCAAGCTCACCGTGGGACTCTAAAAAATGGCAAAGAAGTTGTTGTCAAAGTACAGCATCCCGGCATTATTTCCGCTATCCAAGTAGATCTCGATTTGTTTGAAAAAGCGATTCCTTTGATTCGCTATATTCCAGAAACGAATGTGGTGGATCTTAAAAGCGTTCTGCATGAAGTTCGACGCTCATTGGATAATGAAACAAACTTTCTGCAAGAAACGAAAAATGCGCAAGAGTTTTATCACTTCAATCACCACTGGCAGCAGATCGAGATTCCTAAAGTCTATCCTCAGTGGTGTACACGTAAAGTCATCGTCATGGACTATATGGAAGGAGAAAACCTAAACTGTTTGCTTGCTCGAAAAAACAATGAACAATTTTTTCCCAACCGGACAGTAAAAGAAATCAAGAAAGAGGTCGGTACCCTGCTGGTAGAGAACTTTATGAAGCAAGTCTTTGAAGACGGCTTTTTCCATGCAGACCCTCATCCTGGAAATATCTTCTTGCAACCACTGGATCCCGATCAGCAAACAGCTCCTTTCCATGTAAAAAAGAAAGTTGGTGTTTTAGGCGGTGTTGATTACTCCTTAAAATGGCAGGATGAGGAGACACTGCCGCCTTATCGCTTGATCTTTTTAGATTTCGGAATGATGGGACATATGGACCAGACCCTTCGCAGTCGGCTGGCAGATGCCTTGATCGCATTGTACACTCAAGATACCCAACAAGTTGGTAGAGCTGTCCTACGCCTTTGCCGTCGGGAAAGAAACTTCGATGAAGTGGATTTCTATCAAGATCTTCAGTCTTTTGTTGAAAATTATTACAACATGCCGATCAAAGATATTGATTTGCAAAAAGTATTAGCTGAAGTCATCACTATCTGTCATGACAATCATCTACAGATGCACCGTGACATCACGCTGCTGATTAAAGCTTTCGGAACGCTTGAAGGAGTAATCGAGGCACTTGACCCTCAATTATCGATGATGGAAGTGACACAGCCATTTGCTCAGAAATACTTTTTGCAGCAGCTGGATCTTGAAGAAGAAATGAAAAAAAGTTTGTTAGCCAGTGCCAAAAGTCTCCGAGCACTCAGTCGACTCCCTGATCGAACATTAGCTGCTGTCAACACACTAGCTACTGGCAAGCATCGTCTGAATATTGAGATCCGCCATCAAAAACAGCTGCTGGACCGTTTTGATCAAATGATCAATCGGCTAGTGATTGGCATTATCTTAGCAGCAGTGATTTTAGGTTCCTCTCTTTTAGTCGTTGCAAGTCCCCAACAGGGCAGCTTTGTTCATCAAATGGGTATCTTTGGCTATTGTATAGCCTTTGTGGCCATCGTCACCGTTGCCGGAAAATATTTTTATGATCGTTTTCGAAAAAAATAAACGATCCAGCAGTCTCCTCAATGATGGTTACTGCTGGATCGTCTTTTTAATTTCTTGCTCTAGAACTTGTTTGAATTGTTGACGATCCTCTTTCGTGAATGGTTTCGGTCCTTTGGTCCGCTTCCCGGCTTTACGCATTTGTGTTCCTAAATACCGTTGCCCTAATAAAAAGTCGATAGTCTCCGGCAAATATTCTGTCCCGTTATGATGAAAAACACGGGCTTTTTTTGGTAATACAAGTGAAGCTAAGCCATAATCTTGTGTGACTAAAAAATCGCCCGGTTGAATTTCTTTAACAATCTCATAGTCGGCTCGATCGGCCCCCTTATCCACATAGACAAAATGAACAAAATCAGGATATTCTTTGGCCGTATAGTGATCGACACTAGTGACGATCACAACTGGCAATGCAAACTGCGCACCTAATTCAATGACTTCGTTTTTTACTGGGGAACCATCCCCATCGATCAGTAATCGCATCGTCTCGCCCCCTTCCTTTTATTGTAGAAGTTTCTGCTGCAAGATGCAAGACAAGGCTGTATCCGCTCTGATGAGAAAATACAGCCTTGAGTTTAGTCTTTCAGTAACAAGTTTATTAGGAGTCCCGCATGACAAATTGACGCTCTTTTAGTTCATAAACAACATCACAGACTTTCGCTACTTCTTGTTCATGGGTCACTAAGATGATACATTTCTTTTGTTCATGGGCAATTTCTTGAAACAGTTGAACGATATCTTTTGAGGTCGTTTCATCTAAATTACCGGTGGGCTCATCTGCCACGATCAACTCATGTTCACAGCATATAGCCCGGACGATGGCCACTCGTTGTTGCTGTCCACCCGAAAGCTGGGTAACTTTCTTCATAGCTAATTCTTCAGTTATCCCAACTTTAGCCAGGTTTGCCAAAGCATATGCCTTTTTATCTGTTTGTTGTGACTTGGCAATCGCCATTGCGGTAGTCACATTATCCAGTGCCGACATATAGGGCAACAAATTATAAGCTTGAAAGACGATAGAAACATCTTTACGACGGTATTCTCGCAATCCAATTTTGTTCAACGGTTCGTTATCGTAATAAATATTCCCTTCTTTTGGTGTGTCCAATCCCGTGATTAATGAGAGAAAGGTCGTTTTACCAGAACCGCTGGAACCAAGGATCGCGTACATTTTTCCAGAATCAAAGGTCAAATCTACTTCTCGAAAAAGGGCTTCAGATTCTGTTTGGTACCAATAACCTAATTTTTCTGTTTGTAACGTCATGCTATCCCTCCTAGGAAACCAATATTTTTTTTGGATTGAGGCGCAAAATTCCAGCTGAAGATAATAGAATGGACCCAAAGCTGATCCCTACACCTAACAATGCCAATAAGCCGATTTCTTGGAATGAAACCGTAATAGCTAACTCTTGTACTTCTGCCGAGGGTGTAAAAGCGGATAGCCCGCTTCTGCCATTAGGACCGCCGTTGCCCATACTTGGCATTCCTTCCGGACCATTCATCCCTGCGTCCGCTTGTTCCGTTGTCGTTTGTTGAGCCAACAGCTGCTCGCCCACGATATTCCCTACAACATTGCCACTATCTGCAGCGATTCCCAATGCAAAGAACATACAGATAGCAATCTCGGTAAAAAACTGTAAAATGACTTTTATTCGCGATTCGCCTAAAGATAACAGAACGCCGATCTCATATTTGCGTTCTCTGATCGACAACATTACGATCAATGTCAATATGATGACACCGGCAACCGCAACTAGCACAATTATATTTTTGGCAAAACTTGCAACATTATTCAATGGTGTCAACATCGACTGATACATTTGATCATTCGTTTGGATACTGTAGGTATCGGTATCAATCAGTTTTTCAGCTTGAGCAACGAAACTGTCCATTTCTGAAGGATCACTCAACGTATAAGTCGCCGAATCTAACGTATCCTCATTACCCGCCAATGTATTAACGAGAGTATAGGATGCAAACAATGTATTGGCTGGGTTCAAAAAATTGAACATTTGGCTCATACTGTTCCCAACTTCACTGGTTTCATAGATCCCTTTGATCGTTACTTCGACTTCATTGTCTTCACTATCAGAAATAACAAATTTGTCGCCAACTGAAAGCCCATTTGCTTCTGCTAATTCTGATTCGATCAAGACATGATTCGTCCCTTCATCTCCTGCAGTGATGGCTTCACCATCGGTAATTTTCGCGGTGCCTTCTGAAAAACTTGTATAGTTCGTACTTTCGGAAACACCAGTGATTTGAAAATCGCCGCTGCTCATTCTGCCTCCTTGCATATTAGGCATCCCACTTGGCTGGCCATTCGTTGCTCTAGATGAATCCTCCGTAGATTCTGTCGCTGTACTTTCGTCATCCTCACTTGAAATAGCTTCAATGCCACTGACAGCATCGGCTGATGTACTCGCTTCAAAGCTATAGGATGCTACCCCACTTAACGCTGCAATTGCTTGAGCATCACTAAGATTTACCGGTGTATTCTGGAAACTGCCTGGATCGGGCGGTGTCGACTCCCCCTCTGAAGTATCTGAAGAAGCTGTTTGGCTGTTTTGTCGAAGAGACTCCCGATTGGCTTGCAGCGTCACCGTCGCTCCCACGCTTTTTTGTGCGTTTTCGGTTGCGACTAAAGCAGCACTGCGGATTGTCAATCCTGCTAAAACAAAAATCAAAATTGCCGAAAAAACAGCAATTAGCAGCAAACTTCGACCTTTCTTTGCCCACAAACTTTGTAAGCCGCGTTTCATAAAATTCATCTCATATCCTCCTCTACTAAACGTAGCTTGACTATATGTTTACTAGCTTAAGTACACCTTAAAATAGGCATGGTCTATCCACGATATCTTTAGACACTGTCTGCTTCAATCTCGGAAATGGAGGGCTAGAATATCCTTTCAGAATGTTACACTTTAATGGCTTTTTACCAATCATGTATAGCAAGAATAAACTAAGTTGTAGCGGTCATCGTTCGTAGTATTCTTTCTTTGGTTCCTCCAACGAGGGCTACTAGAATTGATCAGCGTCCAAATCCGCCCATTTGGTTTGTCGTGGCAGTTGCGCCAGATTGAGTCAAATTTGAAAGGGTATCTGTTAAAGATAATGTGCCTAATTCAGAAGCATCCTTCACACTTCCTCCTTGATAAAGACCATAAACAGAAGTTTCACTATTGCTGCCGCCACTAAGTAGTGTATAGTCTGCTGATTGTAAATCTGGACTTGAAATCACCACATGTTGAAAATCCTTACTAGGTGCATAGGATAATAACGTATTGCCCTCAGTATCTTGCAAGGTGATCAACGTGTCTGCTGCCTGAGATTGATCGAAAGTAATCGCCACTGATCGTTGTGTTCCGCCACTCACATTCATTGCCATATCAGTGGTTCCTGCAGCGACGAGGGTCCCACCTGTAATTTCAAAGGTTCCATTATAATCTAAAGCGCCATTCCCGCCTTGCGTCGGTCCATTGACAATCACGATTCCACCGCTCATTGTGACATTGCCATTGCTGTCCAATCCATCTCCTTCAGCATCAATTGACAAGGTTCCACCTGTGATGACAACTTCTTTGCTATCGTCTGCTTGATCGCCACCGCCTGGTCCTCCTCCAAAACTATCTTGTCCAAATTGTCCGCTGTCCGTCGTGTCGCTGCCGCCGCCGGCATTTACCCCATCATCGCTTGCTAGCACTTGAATATCTCCACCAGCAATGGTGATGACGCTTGCTTCTAAGCCTTCATAGGATTTGTTGACAATAATCGTCCCATCATTAATGGTTAAACCATTGTCTGCATGAATGCCATCATCTCCAGTCGCTGCTGAAATCTCCCCGCCATTGATGGTGACTGAATCATTGGCTTGGATACTATCATCCGCACTATCGATAGTATAGGAACCACTTGCTAGTAGGATGGATCCACCTGCTTTCATTCCTTTATAACTTTCATCAGCGACGACCGCTTGACTATCTGCACCATCAGCTGTCTTAACGGTCATTTCTGCTGATTGAATACTAAGATTTGTCTCAGCTTGGATACCATCCCGACCACTTTGGATCGTAAATATACCCCCATCAATCCCAATATAGCCTTTTGTAGCATCTTCGGTATTGTTGGCTTGGATACCATCTCCTTCAGAAGTCGTCAGAGTATAATTCCCATCTCGAATCGACACCGAATCTTTTCCTTTGATCGCATTGTTTTTTGCTGTGATTTCATAGGTGCCGCTTGCCAAGACTAAATCGTCTTTGCTGCGGATACCGTTGCTATAATTGCCTTCAATGACCAATTTCCCTTCTCCATTGATCGACAAATCGTCTTTGCTATAAAAAGCAGCATCCGGTTCGGTTTCTCCTTCTGCAAAGGTATAACTCGTTCCATCCGTTAACGTATTTGTTGTATCCGCAGCTAATGTCGTAATGACTTTCTCTGCCTGCTCGATAACAACTGCTGAACTGTTAGCATTCGTGATACTTACTCCAGCAAAAATCAAATGAACTTTGGCTTCTTTGTCGACGTTGATTTTCAACTGACCATCTGTCAAAGAACCGCTGACCATATATGTCCCTGCCGAAGTAATCGTTACTGTTTGATCATCAACTGTAAATCCTTCTCCAGCTTCCGTTTGTGAACCCGCCAGTTTTATCGCTATGGCTGAAGATGACTCATAAGAAGCATCCAAATCCTCTTCTTCATACTTTCCATAATAATCTGTATCTTCCAAAGAAGTAGATCCATTCGTAACCGTTGCTTCCGAAGTTCCAGTGGCAGAACTTGAAGAATTTGTTTCAGATTGCTGCGCACAAGCTACCAGTAACAGTGCCAAAAACAATGGGTAGATTTTTTTCATTGGTCTTCCTCCTTATAATTCATCACGATTAGCCGCAACTTTACCGAGTACAACAGGTAAATTGCCATTACGCGTCCGTACATCATCGATCAAAGCCTTTTCTTGTGTTTGATCCTTCAATACTAAGTGATAGCGTAACTCGTAGAGACTACCCATGGTTGTTGTGCGTACCGAATCCAACTTGGCTGTATGAGTAAATTTCTCAAAAATGTCATCAAACAGTTGGGGATAATCTAAGTCTTCTGGAATAGTTATTTTCAATTCCCGTTCGCTCGTCTTACGTCGTTCGCCAAAGGGTACGGTATACAGCATCAATAAAAAGGCAGCTACCACGAATGAAAAAACCACCACATAACCGACATAACCCATACCGGTAGCTAAGCCGATCCCCATGGACCAAAACACACTGGTGATTTCGCGAGAACCTCCTGGAACGGAACGGAAGCGGATCAAGCTGAATGCGCCCAAAATCGCTACCCCAGTTCCTAAATTCCCATTGACCAGCATAATCACTGATTGTACTAGAACCGGCAGTACTGCCAACGTAATGACAAAATTTTTTGTATAAACATTCTTTACCATATGCACTCCGGCAACTAAGAGACCCAGAATCAGTGAGGCACTAATACAAATAATCAAGCCATCCCATTCAAGAGTAGCGGTATCACTTAACAAACTAGATAACATTCTGAATATCCTCCTTTTTAAACAAATGACGTTGGTAGGTTTGAGTATACTTGGAAAAACTAGCTTTGCGCACACCATACTGATTCAATTGTTCAACAAACCAAAGGGGATAGGCCCCCATTGCTTTGACTTCCATCAACACACCAATCTCTGGCGCTATCAATTGTCCATAACTCCCTTCAGACA
Organism: Enterococcus sp. ARL09-542; assembly: GCF_005234805.1. Taxonomy (NCBI): domain Bacteria; kingdom Bacillati; phylum Bacillota; class Bacilli; order Lactobacillales; family Enterococcaceae; genus Enterococcus; species Enterococcus sp. ARL09-542. The sequence goes on along the minus strand of NZ_QPQX01000004.1, from coordinate 118,634 downwards.
ATGTCAGATTGTTTTCCCGATAACGAATGTTTTGATCAAAGGTCACTCTAAATTCACTGTCTTCTGATGCAAAAAGCGAAAGGCGGTCATAGGCAATCAAAACGCGCGGACTTAAGTCATGGTTTTGTTTAAATAGCCAACGAATTTCGGCGGCAATTTGAAGTGGTTGAATAGTGGTAGGAAATTCCCCGCTTCGTATCCATGATTGATAATCTGAATAGCTTAGAGGAACACGCCGCTTATATACAATGCCATTGACTTTCTTCTTGATTTCTAGGAACACCAAACTGTCCTGAGATGGAACACCATAACTCCGGATGCGAAATTTCTCTTTATACTTTGGCTTATCCATCGAATGACGGATGAAACGAAAATCATCCGTGTCATAGTAAAGAGATAGAATCGTGTGTTGGCCATATTCATCAATCTTCATCCTCTGCTGCAACGCACCCAGAAACGGCTGAAACTGCTCAGACGATAAAAGATACTTGGTTTCTTTTCGTTGAAATACCTTTTTTAATTTCATGGTATTTTCCTCCTTTGATTGCTATAGTCCCTATTTAAGACGCTGAAACTTAAAGACAGCTTAAGCAAAAATCACTTTTTTAAGTTTTTTTTATGTTACTCATGCTATGCTTATAATGAAAGAGGTGACGGAATGATCAAGTTATTACTGATCGAAGACGACAGAACGTTATCAGAAAATATTAAAGAAATCGTTGCAGAAATTGGTGAAATCAGCCAAGCTTTTGATGGGAGTGAAGGTCTGTATGAAGCCCAAAGTGGGATTTATGATTTGATCATTCTAGATTTGATGCTTCCAGAAATGAATGGCTATGAAGTATTGGCAAAATTACGACAGCACACTGTTCAGACACCAGTCTTGATCTTAACCGCCAAAGATGGATTAGAAGATAAGGTCGCTGGCTTTCAAAAAGGCGCCGATGACTATTTGACAAAACCTTTTTATCGGGAAGAATTATTGATGCGTTGCAAAGCCTTGTTAAAACGTTCATTGGGTTTATTTAATGAAAACCAAGTGGTCTATAAAGGATTGACCTGCAATCTCTCTACTAATGAGGTAACGATTGACGAAAAGCTATTACCTATCCAAGGAAAAGAATTTGCATTACTCGTTTATTTTTTGCAAAACCGAGGCATTATTTTGACGAAAGAGCAAATTTTTGACCGTATTTGGGGATTTGATTCAGAAACAACGATCACAGTAGTCGAGGTCTACATCAGCAATTTACGCAAACATCTTCGGGATACTGGTATTGATAAAGAGATCCGGACACTGCGCAATGTAGGCTATATTATGCAAGGAGATTAGCGAATGAACAAAGAACTCTCTAAGAAACAGCGACTTAAATTGTTCTTGATCAATATCAGCGCTTTTGCATTGATCTTTACATTGCTCGGAATCATTGTACTAGAATTATTTGATCAATCTGCATATCAAGAAACCGATATTGCCCTTGAACAAGCCGTCCAAGATACACGTCTGGTCCAAGCAGAGATCAACAACGCTAATCAAAACGAAGCCATTGCCTTACCGCCCAATACAGCAATGCCAAAGATTCCTGGAACCAATCGTTTCAACACCCAATTTATTCTTTGGTCAGAAGACGGTACGATAGTAAACAAACAATCATTAGGCGGACGTTTCTCTCAGCTAGCTTCACTCAAATTAGATACGGAACATTTAAATACGATTCAATCACTGACCGTAAGCGATCAAAATGAAGCGGAGACTTTGCTGTTTCACTCGATCACGGTTGCCGCGCCTACGAACCAATCAGGGGTAGCCTATGTTCAAGTGTTGGCCAATACCAACCAAATCAATAATGCAATGAACAACTTTCAAACAATTTTGATTTTATCGATGATTTTCTTTTGGATCTTGTCAATCGGTATCAGCTACTACCTTTCTTCATTGACAATGCGGCCGATCCTCGCTTCGTGGAAAAAACAGCAAGAATTTGTCGAAAATGCTTCTCATGAATTACGGACGCCTTTGACGATCATCCAAAACAGTTTAGAGCGCACCTTCACTAAGCCCAATCATACGATCATTGAGGAATCAGAAAGTATTGCTCAAGCATTAGCAGAGACCCGGAGGTTGACTGGATTGACAGCGGATTTATTGACGATTGCCCGCAGCGATTCCAACCAGCAGATGTTAGCCAAAGAAACCATTGCCATCGCTCCTTTCATTCAAGAACTGGCAAAACCGTTTCAAGAGATTGCCAAAATGAATAATAAACAATTTGTCTTGGAAAACCTAGCTACGACAACTGCTGTCTTCGACCCCCAAAAAATACATCAAGTATTAGTAATTTTATTGGATAATGCCCTGAAATATACAAGTCAAGGAGATAATATCACACTGCTGTCAGAAATTTCCAACAAGTATTGGCTGCTCGAAGTTAGAAACACAGGTCCATCTATTAGCGATGAAGACAAGAAACATATTTTTGAACGCTTTTATCGGGAAGATCGCTCCCGTTCAAAAGAAACCGGCGGCTATGGTCTCGGTTTGGCCATCGCCAAACAAATCGTGGAGGAACACAAAGGGCAAATCAGTGTACGTGATCTACAACCTAAAGGCGTTATTTTTCAAATCCGTTTGCCAAAGGTGGGATAAAAATGAAAGTCATTCATTTAAGAGAACATCCTGAATATTTACAGGAAGCGATCGCTTATTTTCAATCAAAATGGGCGAGTCCCGCATCCATGAAAGTGTATGAAGATAGCTTGACCCACAGTTTTGCTGATACCGATCTACCGCAATGGTTCCTACTCGTGGATAACCAAGCCGCTGCTGTCCCCTCGATCATTGGCTGTGGTGGACTGATCACGAATGATTTTATCAGCCGAATGGATTTGATGCCTTGGCTGCGCGCCCTCTATGTCGATCCTCACTATCGCAGACAAGGTGGTGCTCGGCTTTTGATCGATACTATCAAGCAATCTGCCGCTACTGCTGGTTTCTCGACCCTTTATTTATGTACAGATCTTGTTTCGTTTTATGAAAAATTTGGTTTTGAGCTGATGGGTACAGGCTATCATCCTTGGGGAGAAGAATCGATGATCTATCGCTATCCCCTACAGAAATAGACAAAAAAACAGCCTTGAACATGAATGTTCAAAGCTGTTTTTTATTCACAGTACTATTACTAGTAGAATACCCTATCTCCACAAAAGGAATATTCCGACACCCTGCATCCGGCAGGTGGATCGCTCCTTGTGCCTCTGTTATCAATCTGGTCAGTCAAAGCTAGACCATCTCGACTCGTCGCATGAGGTATACTTTACCATAATTGATAAAGAAAAACTACTGCTTTATCAAAAAAATTCTTTAATAAGTGTTTTCGAAAGAAAAGATGCTCAGCTTTCGGTTAAGAATGTTGCAACTTTCGTTGTGATCAAATCAATCGCTACGTGGTTCTCGCCGCCTTCTGGAACGATGACATCTGCATAGCGCTTCGTAGGTTCGATAAATTGATGATACATAGGCTTGACTACTGTCAAATATTGTTCAATAACGGAATCCAGCGTTCGTCCGCGTTCTTCCATATCTCGTTTGATCCGACGAATGATTCGAATATCATCATCCGTATCTACATACAGTTTGATATCCATCAAGTCTCGCAAACGTTCGTCTTCCAAAATCAAGATTCCTTCAAGGATGATCACTTCTTTTGGTTCCTGAATGATCGTTGCTTCACTGCGAGTATGTGCCACATAATCATAGACCGGTTTTTCGATCGTTTCGTAGGCAAGGAGTTTCTGCAGATGTTCGATCAATAGATCAGTATCAAAGGCAAACGGATGATCATAGTTTGTGTTCAACCGTTCTTCAAAGCTCAAGTTGCTTTGATCTTTATAATAAGAGTCTTGTTCAAGCATCATAATGGAATGATTGGGAAAGTGATTGAAAATCGCTCGGCTCACACTTGTTTTTCCACTACCAGAACCACCAGTCACACCAATAATAATGGGCTTGCCATTCGTCATTCAATTAACCTCTTTCGTCTCTAAAATTTACACTGTTTCTATTATAGCGAAATTCTGAAAAATTACTATTCATTTCTAAGAAATCAGTCTTTTAATAACGATGGCAATTGATCCAACGACTGGATCTCATAGGTTGGGAGAACTGTTGAAGCCGCTTTTTTGTTAGGATTCAGCCAGATTGTATCGATCCCTGACAAATGTCCGCCCAAAATATCTGAAGACAATGAGTCACCAATAATGACTGTTTTTTGTTGTTCAAAATTAGGAATCCGGTCAAAAACATAGGTAAAGAATTCTTTCATTGGTTTTTGATAACCTGTATCTTCTGATACAAAGATATCCCGAAAATAAGGCATCAACTTAGCATCTGACAAACGGCGGTATTGGGTTTTAGAGACACCATTAGTCACAACATATAAATCAAACTTGTCAGCCAATTCGGCCAACACTAGCTGACTATTGCCTAATAATTTATGCCCTTGATCCAAGTAAGAACGATAGTGTTTTTCCATCGCTTCACTGTCGACGATTCGCCCATACTTTTTAAAAAATAAGCCAAATCGTTCATTGACTACTTGGTCTCTAGACAGCTTCCCTTGTTCAAATTGTTGCCACAATCCGTGATTAACCTCTTGATAAGTCTGTTTCATTTCGAGATCCATCGTCAGACCTTGTTCCGCAAAAAGAGCTGTCAGCGCTTCATGTTCAGTATCTTGGAAATCAAGAATCGTATCATCGACATCAAATAACAGTGTTTTATAAGTCATAGTCTCCTCTTTCTCAGCGAAAATAATTCGCTAGGCTTTCTAATTCAAATTGGGTGAGATTCCGGTATTCTCCGGACAATAGATCCCCTAGTTCCAAAGGACCAATTGCAACTCTTTTTAGGGCAATCACTTTTTTCCCTCTTGCTAAAAACATCTTCTTCACTTGATGGAACTTCCCTTCAGCAATCTCTAGATGAACAAAGGACCGCCTACCTGAAGTCATCTCTATGGTCAATTTGGCAGGCTGACAAACGACACCTCCATGAAAAACGATGCCTTGAGCAAAAGCAGCCACATCTTCCGCTGTTACCGGACCATTGACAATGACATCGTATCGTTTCGGCACTTTCTTGTTTGGGTGCAATAATTCATAGCCTAACTGCCCATTCGTCGTCAACAATACCAATCCTTCTGTATCGCGATCCAAACGTCCCACTGCATAAAGTGTCGCCTGTCGGTCTTCTGGCTGTAAAAGATCAATGACTGTGGCGTGCTGGTGATCTATATTTGCTGTCACCACCCCCGCTGGCTTATTGAGTAAGTAATACACATCTCTTGTTTGCAGCAGTACCCCAGCAACCTTGATTTCATGCAATCGACTGTCGACATTTCGAGATGGGTTCCGTTCGATTTGCTGATCCACCAAGACTTTCCCTTGTTGAAAAAGACGTTTCATTTCTTTGCGAGAGGTCGCTAACCGCTCTTCTATCAGTTTGTCTATACGCATTGTTTTCTCTCCATCTTGGCTATTATAGCTCAGATTTAATTGCTTGCAAATCCTCGACTCATCATTTCATTTGACTTTCTTCGACTTTCCACGTAAGGTTAAAGAGTAAAGTAAATAAAGTTTCTCATACACAGCGTTACGACCTGGTGGAGAAAAGTTGAACCAAAACTTTCTGGGGCAGTTGTGTAAACAACTGCCCTTTTGCGTGTTTTTACTCACGTACCACTTAATGTGCAGAGTTAACAAAATTTGCTTAAAAACATCCCGTTTTTTTCGGGAAATTTTAGGAGGAATTGAGTTATGTCAGTATCATTAGAAGTTACGAAAAGAGAAGTTCGCCCCCGTTCATTACGGAACAAATTGCGTCACGAAGGAAAAGTACCTGCTATCGTGAATGGTTATCAAGTAGACAGTACTCCGATTGCAGTCAATGCAGCGGAATTAGAAAGACTGCTACGTGAAAATGGTTTGAATACCGTAATCACTATGAACTTAGAAGGCAAGAAAGTAAATACACTGATCAAAGAATTTCAATCAGACACGTTCACTCGTGCATTGACCCATGTTGAATTCATCTCAGTCGATATGAATGAAGAAACTGAGGTAGAAGCTGAATTGACCTTAGTTGGTGATGCAGCAGGCGTGAAAGCCGGCGGCGTATTGACACAAAACTTATACAGTGTCGTTGTATCCGCAACACCAGATAAATTACCTGAACGTATTGAAGTTGATGTCACTGGACTTGAAATTGGTGACGCGTTGACTGTAGGCGATTTAGAGAAAAATGATGATTATACGATCGTCACAGAAGCCGAAGAACAAATCGTTGCTGTTGCTGAAGCACAAGAACTTTCAGAAGATGACGAAAACGGTGAAGCAGCAGAACCAGCTGTTATTGGTGAAGATCAAGAATAATTTTTGCTACAAGTAAAGAATAAGACCATTCCTTGAGGAGTGGTCTTATTTTAAACAAGTTGATTCTATCTTTCGATTGCCGACCCACGACCGACTTTATCCTCAAGGAGGGAACAACCATGTTTGAACCATTTGACAGTAGCCGCAGCCGCTATGCTTCTGGCGGTATCGTCCAAACCATGCCGGGAGAATTGATCGATAGTTTATGGCTGATCATTGACTTGGATCTGAAAGGCGTTATTCCGTTAGAAAATCTATTAACTTTTCACGTAAAAAATAATGACGGCCGTGTTAGTATTCATTTTTCACAAGATGATCGCCGTGCTGGGATGTGTATCGATCTGCCGATTGCTTACAATGAGTATTTGCCTCAAACCGTTTATGCCTATGATGATGGTCAGCGCCAAACCATTTTATTGCCTAGTGAAGCAAGCTGATTTTCTATAATTTATTTCTCTGCATTACGTACCAAATCTCCAGCGAGGGAGGGATAGCTAGACACTTTCTGCTAGGCTTAAGGTATTCTTAGCCTAGTAGTTTTTTAGTGTTGCCCTACTATTTTTCAGCTATTCAGTTGTGCGGTTCTTTTGAGTCTGCTTTTAAGCGACACTGCTTGCAGGATCACCCAATTTCCCCTTCCATCATTCCCTACTATGAATCCAGAATCCCTGTTTTTTTCCTTATTTTCTTCATTTTTTTCTCTTTTAAGCTGATTAGCTCCACATCTGTCTCTTTGTAGTGAAAATTATTTATTAAACTTTGATGATTATTCTTTTCTAAAAAAACCAAGAAACTAGTTATCCACTATAATAAATGTAATCTCATCCGAAAGAGGTGATTCACAACTTGGAGGATTTTCTCGAGAAAGAAGTGTTGCGCATGTTGCGTCTGATCCGTAGTCTTTTCAAAGAAAGGCCGCTCCCCCTCCAACAAGCAGCCCTGCAACAAGGGATCTCCGTCAAGACTATTAGACGGATGATCGCCAGCGAGTTAGGTATCAAGTTACCAATCAAATTTTTGATTAAAAAAGGCCAACTTGATTATTTACAGACGGAAGCAATGTCGGTTACTGAGTTACAAAAAAAGTCATCGCTTCTCTTGTAAAAAAGAGCAGTAACTACCGTATTCTTAACACCCAGCTGGAAGAACCTTCGTTGACTTATCCATTATTATGCAGAAAATGCCACCTGAGCCCTTCCAGTGTCAATCGACGTTTCACTGCTCTATCATCCTCTTTGGCAGCGTATCACTTATCTCTGAATCGCAAGCATTTTCCACTTTTACAAGGGAACGAAATACAAATCCGTTTTTTCCATTATCAATTGTTGCGCTGGATGCGTCCACACTTGATAAAAAGTTCCAGTGAGGCCTTCTTTTGTATCAAAACAATCCATGAAAAAAGAAAAGCGGTTTATCCGCTGGAAAATGGGATCGCATTAGCTACAGTTTTTCCAAAAAACTTTGTCCCTGCCTTTTATTTGCGCCATGAACGCAACTATCTTTTCTTATGGAAACAATTACTTGGACTTGAAGCCTTCTATTTATCTGAAGAAGATACCTACTTGCTGAACCAAATATTTGCTGCAGAACTGCTCAAAGAACGTCTGGGAAGTGACTCCTTTCAAATCTGTCTTGTCAAAATCACTCAAATCCACTTGCTCTGTGCTTTATTGGAAGGCAATCTGATCTTGTTTAAAGGGAGTGGATCACTTTCACCTGATACCCTCACACTCATTCGTCTGTTTCTTAGCCAGCTCCCCCACTACGATCAATTATTAAAAAAGCACCCTGAATTGCCGCTGCTGTATGAAATGATTTGGCATAACCGTTCTGTTTTGCTAGATTGGAATTAAAAAAGAGCAGTGACAAAAGTATGAAACAAACCACCTAACCGAAACGTAAAGAGATTACTCCTGCGATTCAGGAGGTCTTCGACGCAAGATTGCGAGGAAGGTCAAATCTCTTTATCATTTAGTAAGTTTCGTCTGTTTTTAACTTATGTCACTGCTCTGTTTGTACTGCTTAATGAAGGAAACTATTTAGCGTCCGCATCAACGATTTTCACAGAACCTTGCCATTGTTTTTCGACAAAGTCTTTGATTTCGTCAGAGTGAAGCACTTCAACCAATTTTTTGATTTTATCGCTGCTTTCGTCGCCACTGCGTACGGCAATCACATTGACGTATGGTGAATTATCCGCTTCTAATAAAACAGAATCATCTGCTGGATTCAAGTCGATCCCAAAAGCAAAGTTCGCATTGATGGCCACTAGGTCTGCTTCATCATTTTGGTAAGCCGTTGCCAATAATGAAGGATCAATATCATGCTTGAATTCTAATTTCTTTGGATTTTCAGCAATATCATCAAATGTTGCTGTTTCAGCATCGACACCATCTTTCAACTTAATCACACCAGCATCTTGTAAAATCGTTAAGATACGACCCCAATCGGATTCCGAATTTGAAGTAATCACGGTTGCACCTTCAGCTAATTCAGAAATGTCAGAGATCCGTTTTGAATACAACCCCATCGGTTCGATATGAACCGCTCCTGCATTAACAAAGTCATAGCCATTATCGGCAATTTGCTTGTTCAAGTAAGGGATATGTTGGAAATAGTTGGCATCGATATCGCCATTTTCTAAAGCTTTGTTTGGCAAGATGTAATCATCGAAGGTTTTGATTTCTAAATCGATTCCTTCTTTTTCCAACAATGGTTTTGCTTGTTCTAAAATTTCTGCATGGGGTGTGACAGATGCTCCCACCACCAATTTCGTGTTTTCTCCACTAGCTGATGTTGAATCGGCGCTGTTATTTGAACCTGTACCGCAGGCTGCTAAAGCGACTGTTAACAATACTGTTGTTGCAAAACCAAAAATCTTTTTCATTTTTATTCCTCCCAATTTTCTGTTTGATGTTTTTCTTTTTCAGCCAATCAGCGTTTGTCTGTTGCTTTTGTCAAAAAGTCGCCGATTGCTTGTAAGATAAAGACAATAATTAAAATAATCACTGTTGCTACAAGCGTCACAGTGTAATTTCCCCGTTGAAAGCCTTCTTGCCAAGCCAATGAACCAAGGCCTCCGGCACCGATCGCCCCTGCCATAGCTGTGTAACCAATCATTGAAATGGTGGTGACAGTGATGCCCGAAATCAATGCTGGGACACTCTCAGGAATGATAATCTTATAAATAATCTCCCAGTAACTTGCTCCCATCGCCTCGGCAGCTTCAATCACACCTGGACTTACTTCTCGAAAGGCAATCTCTACTAACCGTGCATAAAAAGGAGCTGCTGATAGAACCAATGCTGGAATCGCAGCTTTTGCCCCTAAGAAGGATCCTACCAATAGTGTCGTAAACGGTATAATCAAAACCATCAAGATCATAAACGGAGTTGAACGAAACACGTTACTGATAATCGAGACTAAGGTATAGGCAAAGCGTGATCCAAATGTTTGCTTGCGACCTAATGAATAAAGAGCCAATCCTAGTATTAGTCCAATCACAATGACTAGTACCATAGAGAAGAATGTCATAAATAACGTATCGATCGTCGCTTGTTGCATGTTTGCCCAATCGATTTTTTCAAAATCAAAATAGGTTTCTGAAAATGATTTACCCACGCTCGATCACCTCCACGCCTACTTGTTCTTGCGCAAAAAAGCGCAATGCTTTATCGATTTCTGCTGTTTCACCGGTCAATAGAACGGTTAATGCGCCAAAAGAGCCTTCATTCGTTTGCTGAATCTTGCCATAAACAACATTGACATCAATCAGATACTTTCGGATCGCTTGCGAAATGATTGGTTCATTCGCATTGTCTTCCGTAAAGGTCAATGTCACTAAGCGGCCATGGGGATTTTCTCTTAAAAAGGCTTGACGCAATTCCTCGGGATCTTCTTCTGGCTCCAAATCTTGCTGCACAAAGCGCTTAGTCACAGCTTGTTGCGGATGACGAAACACCGAGTGTACGGAACCTTCTTCAACGATTTTGCCTAATTCCATTACAGCTACTTTATTGCAGATTTTGCGAATCACGTTCATCTCATGGGTGATCAGTACAATCGTCAAATTCAGTTTTTTGTTGATGGACAGCAGTAAATCCAGAACTTCTTCGGTTGTTTGAGGGTCAAGAGCACTGGTTGCTTCGTCGCATAGCAAGATTTCTGGCTCATTTGCTAACGCACGGGCAATTCCTACCCGTTGTTTTTGGCCACCTGACAATTGGGAAGGGTAAGCTTTTTCGCGTCCTTCTAACCCGACAAGTTTTACCAGCTCTTGTGCCCGCTCGCGGCGTTTGATTTTGGGGATCCCTGCCAATTCTAATGGTAATTCGATATTTTCCAATACTGTTCGTGACCACAAGAGGTTAAAGTGTTGAAAAATCATTCCAATTTTTTTACGAAAATCTCGTAATTCTTTGTTCTTCAAGGCTAAAATATTTTGACCATTGATCACTACATCACCAGCTGAAGGAAGTTCTAATCCATTCAATAGACGAACCAATGTACTTTTGCCGGCACCTGAATAACCAACGATGCCATAAATATCGCCTTTTTCCACTTGCAGAGAAACATCATTGACGGCATGGACTGCGCCACTTTTACCGTCAAAGGATTTCTTTACGTGGGTCAATTCGATTAATGCCATAAATTTCCCATCTTTCTTTATTCATTCACTAGTTAAACACAAAAAAAGCTTTCATCCTTTGTACATTATACTGTTACAAAGGACGAAAGCACAACTTCCGTGTTACCACCTTGATTTACTGTCGACTCGCATCAACAGCCTCTTCCAGTACTTGAATTTCTTCGCATACTGTTGCACAGTAACGGGTGCATCCCGTGATAGGCTTGTCCTTAGACTCACCCATCCTGCTCAAAGACCATCTTCCATCTTCTCTTCGTTGCCCATTTACACCAAACAGGGCTCTCTGTGTACGTCAAGAACATGTACTCTTCTTTTCAAAGCATTCATTTATTGAGCAAATTATAGCAACGTCTCAATCTGCTGTCAATTCTTTTTGTAAATCAGTGGTTGGATCTTGTTTTATAATTCGTCAAATTGACTTGGATCAACATCTTTAAAGCTGACTAGCCAAGCGTTCATTTCATCGCTGTCGTTTAAGATATCAACGTTTTGATCGATTTTTTCATTTACAGAAGAAATCACGCCTGTTAATGGGCTTGGAAATTCACTGACAGCTTTTTCTGCTTCCAACTCCACTAGCGTATCTCCTTGTTTCAAGGCTGTACCAACTTTTTTCAAAGAAGCAAAAGACACAGCACCTAATTCTTCTTGTGCTTCTTTTGTCAAACCAACACAGTATTCTTTGCCATTGAACAGTACCCACAAATTATCTTTTTTTCTCAAGCATTTCTTTTCCATGATTCTAACAAGACTCCTTCATATTCTTTTTCTTTAAACCCATTGATCAAAAAGCGATCTTCACTAATCAACAATGGGCGTTTGATCAACATGCCGTCTGTGGCCAACAAAGTTGCGGCTTCTTCATTTGACAACGTTGGTACTTTCTCTTTCAAACCTAATTCACGATATTTCATTCCGCTTGTGTTAAAAAAGCGGCGAGCTGGCAAGCCGCTAGAGGTGATCCATTGTAACAATTGCGCCTTCGTAGGCACCTCTTTGATCATGTCAATGGCCTCATAGGGAATCCCATTTGCTTCTAGCCAAGCTTTCGCATTTTTACATGTACTGCATTTCGGATACCAGTAAAATGTGATCATAGCTATCTCCTTACAAGGTTTTTGGTGTACTCTCAGCCTGATAGCGCATCGATAAAATCAAGCCAATGCCGATCATGTTACTTAATAATGCCGATCCCCCTTGACTGATGAAGGGTAATGGAATACCTGTCAAAGGCAATAAGCCAATATTAGCACCGATATTTTCAAAGACATGGAACAAGATCATCATGATGATCCCGGTAGCAAGATAGGCATAAAATTCATTGTTTGTATCAAAACAAACCCGAATCATTCGGTAAATCAAAATGAAATATAATAAAATCACAAAGGCACTGCCGACAAACCCAAAGTTCTCTCCGATCACAGAGAAAATCATATCTGATTCACGAACTGGCACGTAGACATCACTCACATTGAACCCTTTACCGAACATCCCACCAGACCCAATAGCCATTAAAGCATAAGCTAGTTGGAAAGACTGGCCTTGAGTATCGTGAAACGGATCTAACCAAGAATCGATACGTGCAAACTGATATTCTTTAAAGCCGACATTATAGAGAAACTCTCGTCCCATATCTGTTGTAACTAAAAAGATGGTCCCGCCCCCTATCAAAACAAAAGCGGCGATAACTGGGATCACGATCTGCCAAGAAATCCCCGACATCAAAAAGATCCCACCAAAAATAGCTAAGAAAACTAACATCGTTCCAAAGTCTTTTTGCAGCATGACTAAAACTAGGACCGGAATGGTTACAGCTAACATTTTAGCGATCAATAAGCCCTCCGTCTTTAAATCTCGATCTCGATGACGAACATTGTGATGGGTGACCACCAGCGCCAACATCATGATAAAGGCAATCTTCATCAATTCCGAAGGCTGGATCGTAAAGGAGCCAAAACGCAGCCAGTTTCGCGAGCCCGTAGAGTCGGCTAACCCTGCATCATAGAACTTCAAGAGACCCAGCATTACCAGCAATCCTGCTCCGTAAATATAGGGAGTCAACTTCCACAACCACTTGGATTTTATATGCATGATCACTATAATTGCGATAACTCCTAGTACATACCATAAAGCTTGAAATCCTAAGGTTTTTCCCACGGATGGATTCCTTGGATCATTCGTCAATGCGACATACAATGACGCAAACCCAATCAAGCACAATAAAAATACGGGTAATATCACACCGTAGTCAATTCGATTATCATTCTTCTTTATTCGTGTATTTTCCATGCCCACACTCTCTTCTGTAGAATCTTTATCCATTATAGTGATGTTTGCGCAGAAAAGAAAGGATTCCCCGTTCTCATTCAGAAAAAATTTAGAAACTTTAAAGTTTTCTCTAAAAAAATCATCTAAAAAAAGAAGCAGTCTAATTAGACTGCTTCAATGCCAGCTGCAGGATTCGAACCTGTGACCTACGCGTTACGAGTGCGTTGCTCTACCAACTGAGCTAAGCTGGCAACTAACACAAAGAAGATTATAAGAAAAAAACACAACTTTGTAAAGAGAAGTTTAGGGAAAAAATAGGATTACTGAAAATTTTCAAAAAATGTGGTATAATTTAACTATATCAAGGAGGTTTTTACATGGCAACATTTGGTAAGTTCGAAACAACCGTTGTCCCGTCAGCTGAAGGTGCAAATTTTGAGGTCGCTACTCCTGTCATGTTCACGATCCATGGAATAAAACAAACCGGTACAGTCACTAAGCAGCTTAAGAACTCTGCGGTTGTTGAATTGAATCAGACAGCGGAGAATCAAAAGCTTGTTACACAAAGTAATGGTGTATTGATCATTAATTATAAACAGTTAACGAAAATGTAGTTCGTTCAAAAGGAGACTGGGACAAAAGTGGTAATCTCCAAGAAATAAGGAGGAATACACGGAAATTGCTTTTCAAATGTTTGAGTAGTTTTTGAGTAGTTCGATTTATTTCCGAAGGAGTTGCTCCTACTCCCAGCGTTTAGACGTGTTTAGAGCGTGGAACAAAAGTGTTTTTCACTTTTTGTTCCACGCTCTTTCTTTTATTTTGTTCCAAACAAACGGTCACCAGCATCGCCTAATCCAGGAACGATGTAGCCATGTTCATTCAAGCGGTCATCTAAGCTTGCTGTGTAGATATCCACATCAGGATGGGCATCCTGCAATGCTTTCACACCTTCTGGCGCAGCAACTAGGCAAACAAACTTCATGTTAGAAGCACCGCGTTTTTTCAACGCATCGATGGCCATGATCGCTGAACCACCAGTTGCTAACATTGGATCAACAATAAATAACTGACGAGTGTCGATGTCTTCAGGCAATTTAACGAAATACTCATGTGGTTCAAGGGTTTCTTCATCACGATACATACCAATGTGTCCTACTTTAGCCGCTGGGATCAACTCTAGAATACCGTCGACCATGCCTAGTCCGGCCCGTAGAATCGGTACGATTGCTACTTTTTTACCACTAAGTGTTTTTTGGGTCGATTCTTCGATCGGTGTTTCGATCACTACATCTTCGAGGGGCATATCCCGTGATACTTCATACGCCATCAACATGGCGATTTCATCGACAACTTCACGGAACACTTTCGTTCCACAGTTCTTGTCGCGGATCATTGTTAATTTGTGTTGAATCAAGGGGTGGTCAATTACTTGGAATTTACCCATTTTAAAAGTCTCCTTTGGTTTTTCTTTTATTTTAAAGCAAATCAACGATTGATACAACCTTGCATCACGTCATAGCCATATTCCTTCAAAAAAGGATCTGAGCATCGGCTCAAACCCTTTTCCTGCTACATCTTAATACAACGGATACTTGTCCGTCAACTCTTTCACTTGTGCTTTTGCTTCTTCCAAAACAGCCGTATCTTCAGGGTGTTCCAACACTTTGACAATCAGTTTTGCTACTTCCACAGCATCTTCTTCTTTGAACCCACGGCTAGTGATTGCCGGTGTGCCGACACGAATACCGCTCGTTTTAAATGGGCTAAGGGTTTCAAATGGAATCGAATTTTTATTGACTGTGATGTTGACTTGGTCAAGCAATGCTTCGGCTTCTTTTCCGTTAAGCTCAAATCCTCGCACATCAATCAGCAATAAATGATTGTCCGTTGCACCAGAAACAAGCCGTGCTTGCGGTGCTTGATTGAACACTTTTGCCATTGCTTGCGCATTTCTGATCACTTGCTCTGAATAGGATTTGAAGTCTTCATCCAATGCTTCTTTGAATGCGACTGCCTTGGCAGCGACCACATGTTCCAAAGGTCCGCCTTGAATGCCAGGAAAGACTGCACTGTTGATTTTTTTCGCTAAGTCTTCGTCATTGGTCAAAATCAAGCCGCCACGAGGCCCTCTAAGGGTTTTGTGGGTCGTAGAAGTAGTGATGTCTGCATAAGGAACTGGATTTGGATGCAGACCAGCAGCAACTAATCCTGCGATATGTGCCATATCTACCATCAACTTAGCACCGACTTCATCAGCAATTTCACGGAATTTGGCAAAATCGATTGTTCGTGAATACGCACTTGCACCAGCAACGATCAATTTTGGTTGATGCTTTCTCGCTAAGATCCGTACGACATTATAATCAATCACTTCAGTCGCTGGGTCTACGCCATAGCTAACAAAGTGATAGGTTTTCCCACTAAAATTGACTGGAGAGCCATGGGTCAAATGCCCACCTGCGGATAGATCCATGCCCATCACCGTATCTCCTGGTTCAATCAACGCTAGATATGCTGCAGTATTGGCTTGTGAGCCTGAGTGAGGCTGTACGTTTGCATAGGCCGCACCAAAAAGTTCTTTGGCACGATCAATTGCTAAATTTTCAACAACATCGACAAATTCACAACCACCGTAGTAACGGCGACCTGGATATCCTTCGGCATATTTATTTGTTAAAATACTGCCTTGAGCCGCTCTTACACCTGCGGAAACGATATTTTCAGATGCGATCAATTCTAAATTGTTTTGTTGGCGATCCGCTTCCTTTTCAATGGCTTGCCATAAATCAGGATCAAACGTTTGATAGTCCATTCATACAACACCCCTTTACCTTAATGCTAGCATTGTATCATATTTCCTAAGCACTACCTATGATCAAAGCAGCGTTTTTTCTATTTTACCTGAAAAAAATTTTGATTGGCTGCTTTTTTCAAGCGATTCATATAGGCGCTGCCCATCCCTGTCTCAGGAAAAGCGGTCACTAAAATGATCTCCAAGCCAGCGATCGATTCATCTAAGGCTCGCAAACCTGCAAAAAGTCCTTTTGCTGCTGCCTCAACCGTGTCGTCCGCATACATGTAAACAGCTGCTGTTTCAAATCTGGCTGTCTCACAAATTGATGGGCCTGCCAAGACACCTGCTCGCAATCGCTGCTGCTTGACCCAATCGAGTGCTGCTGGCCAGTCCTCTGACCGAACCATCACAACCTTTGTATCCGGAGCATAATGTTTGTATTTCATTCCCGGTGCTTTGGGTCTTTCACCTTCAGATACTAGGTGTTTATCTATTTCGACTTCACTGCCTAAAACCGTTTCTAATTGTTCTTTGGTCACGGCTCCTGGACGCAAGATCATTGGGTTTGCTGTCGGATCACTTAAATCCAAGACTGTTGATTCAACTCCGATCCTAGTAGTCCCATCATCGATCACACCAGCTATCTTTCCTTTCAAATCATGCAATACATGTTCAGCTGAGGTCGGACTTGGCTTGCCAGAGGTATTTGCGCTAGGTCCGACTAGTGGGACATGTGCCTGTTTAATGACTGAAAGTGTTTTTTTATTCGCTGGCATACGGAATGCCGCTGTGGATAACCCCCCGGTCACAATAGACGGTAAACTGTTATTTTTGATAGAAAAAATCAATGTTAGGGGGCCAGGCCAAAACTTTGCCATCAATTTTTCCGCTGCTGGATGCAAGTTATCCACATAATCCTTCAGTTGTTCCGGGTCGGCGAGATGGACGATCAATGGGTTGTCACTAGGTCTTCCTTTGACGGCATAGACTTGTGCTACCGCTTCAGGCAAAAGAGCGTTAGCGCCTAAGCCATACACTGTTTCTGTAGGAAAAGCAACTAATCCACCCGCGGCTAAAATTTTTGCTGCTTCGGATAATTGTTCTTCACTAAATTTTTTTGTTTCCACAGTTTATCCACATCCTTTTTTTGAGGACTTCCACACTTATCAACATTTTTTCGGTTTTTATCCACATTTTGTGGATAAATCGTTTGTCAAGTGTGGATAACCCTGTTTATAACTTTTATTCGCAAGTAAGTCTTACTCTATCACTGTTTTTTATCAAAAAAATTTTTCAAAAAAATGGTTGTCCACATGCTGTGGATTATTGTACTGCGACCAACCGATCTTTTCCAGATAAATCTTGAATGACCGTAACTTTTTTATCTGGAAAAGCTTCCGCAAAAATACGCTGGACAGATTTGCCTTGTTGAAAACCGATTTCGACGAAGATTTTTCCGTCAGGTGTCAATAACTTCTTTGCCTGGTCTGCAATCTTACGATACATCACTAGACCATTCTCCGCTGCAAAAAGGGCCATTTGGGGTTCAAACTGACGCACACTGGCATCCATCAGCTCCCACTCCTGCTCACTGATATAAGGCGGGTTTGATACAATGATGTCCCATGATTGATCCCCCACTGGTGTCAGCGTGTCGCCTTGATAAAAAGCGACCTCCGCACCTAATTGCGCCGCATTCTCTTTAGCTACCGCCAATGCGGCCTCTGAAAGATCAACAGCAGCGATCTGCCAGTGAGGACGTGCCAATTTCAAAGAGACCGCGATCGCACCTGTCCCTGTCCCAATATCTACGACCCGCAAATTCTCTGCAGGTTCTGTTTGCTCCAGACACAAAGCGACTAATTCTTCCGTTTCCGGTCGAGGAATCAATGTGTCTTCTGTTACTTTGAAGCGATGGCCATAAAACTCTTCATAGCCTAAAAGGTATTGGGGGGGACGATGCGCTAAAAGCTGCTGCAGATCTGCTTCAATTTGCACTTTATCAGCTGGCGAAATTTGCTGATCCATATGCAGCAACCAATCTAGTTTTTGCCAATTTTTACGAGCCAGAAAAAGGTATTGGATCGCATACCCTTCCAGTCCCTTTGTTTCTAAAAAAGAAGAAGCCCGTGAAAGGACTTCTCGATAGGTTTTACCCATTTTGCATTTCTTCCAATTTTGATGTTTGATCGTACATGATCAATGCATCAATGATCTCATCAAGTTTTCCAGCCAAAATTTGATCCAATTTTTGGATAGTCAACCCGATGCGGTGGTCCGTCACCCGATTTTGCGGAAAGTTATACGTACGGATCCGTTCAGAACGATCCCCAGTTCCCACTGCTGATTTACGATTTGCATCGTATTCGCTTCGTGCTTCTTGCTGGATTTGGTCGTATACTCTTGCCCGCAAGACTTTCATCGCTTTCTCACGGTTCTTCAACTGTGAACGCTCATCCTGCATGGCAACGACGATACCAGTCGGCAAGTGTGTCAAGCGGACAGCTGATGCCGTTTTGTTGACGTGCTGACCACCAGCGCCTGAAGCATGATAGATATCTGTTCGGATATCTTTATCAGCAATATCGATCTCTACTTCTTCTGCTTCTGGCATCACGACTACGGTTGCTGTAGATGTGTGGATTCGTCCTTGAGATTCTGTCGACGGCACGCGTTGTACCCGATGCGCGCCACTTTCATATTTCAATTTTGAATAGACATTCTCACCGCTGATCATCATGATGACTTCTTTGTAGCCGCCGATGCCGGTAACGTTGGCATCCATCACTTCGACTTTCCAACCTTGTGTTTCCGCATATTTCTGATACATATTAAAGAGATCTCCAGCAAATAGTGCCGCTTCATCTCCACCCGCAGCCCCGCGAATTTCCATGATAATGTTTTTGTCATCATTGGGATCTTTTGGTAATAATAAGATTTTGATGCGGTCTTCAAGAACATCTTTTTCTTTTTTTAAGTCAGATAGTTCTTCTTTAGCCATTTCTGCCATTTCTGCATCCAAGTTTTCGCCCAATAGTTCCTCTGTATCTTTGATGCCTTCAACGACTTCTTTGTAACGGCGATACACTTCGACAGTCTCTCGGGTATTTGCTTCTTCTTTGGACAACTGCATGAACCGTTTCGTATCTGAAATGACAGCGGGATCACTAAGCAGTTCGCCTAGTTCTTCATAACGGTCTTCAATCGCTTGTAACTGATCGTACATGTTTTATTCTCCTTCTTTTTTGATTCCAGGGTGAAAATAGTGTTTGCGACAAACAGGGTAATAGGCTTCATTACCGCCAATTTGAACTTGATCGCCTTCATAGACTGGTTTACCGTCAATGTAATGCAGATTCATGGTCGCCTTTTTGTGGCAGAACCAGCAGATCGTTTTCATTTCTTCAATTTTATCTGCATAAAGAAGCAGATATTTAGAACCTTCGAATAATTCGTTGCGAAAATCATTTTTTAAACCAAATGCCATCACAGGAATGCCTAATTCGTCTACGATTTTAGTAAACGCCAAGACATGGTGTTTTTTCAAAAACTGTGCCTCATCAATCAAAATGCAATAGGGTTGATATCCTAGATCTTTTACTAAATGATACAAATCGGTCTCATCGAAAATCGGAATGGCGTCACGCTCTAACCCAATACGACTGGAAACTGTTCCGATCCCGCTTCGGGTATCGATGCCGCTGGTCATAATCACGACCGGCTTGTCTTGTTCTTCATAATTATGTGCAACTTTTAAAATCTCGATCGTTTTGCCACTATTCATCGCGCCATATTTAAAAAAAAGTTGTGCCATCTTGCCCATCCTTCCTGATACTCCTTTGGTATTATACTTGAAAACAAGGAATTTTTACAGGTTTAAATTCAGAAGTCGCTAAGAGGGGTACTGAACAGAACGATGCCTGCAAATGATTGGCTTTACTGCCCGTTTTCCTTCTGCGCCACGTCTCTCAAAATAGTCAATACTTGTTCGTACTCGGGATTCATCTGTCCCTGATAGTCTGTATCAATAAGTTTGAAGCCTAGTTGTTGATACAGTCCAATCGCAGCATGACTCCATGTTTGCGTATGGAGAAAAATAGCGGCAGCAGATTCTTCGGAATCTGCCGTTTGGTTCTGGCATGTTTCTATAACTTTGGTTACCAAGCCGCGAGCGATCCCTTGTCTTTGAGCGCTGGGAATGACTGCTACCCAATGAACGAGCGGCACAATGTTGCCATCTTGCTTCTTCTTCCACCAAGCAGTCGCTGTTCCTACCTTTGTTCCTTCTGGATCCACTGCAAAAAACATTCGTTGCGGCAATTGAGATTCATAGGGGAGAAAGTCTTTTTCAAAATACGCAAGTGCCGCGGCTTCTGTATCAAATTCTCCCACCGCTGTCTCAATCCGCGCCCACTCACTCGCATCACCGGATTGATAAGGTTGAATGATGTAGTTATTTGAGTCAGGGACCGGTGCTACTTCATCCGCAGCCATGCGCTCCATCCAAATTTCTGCATAAGGAATTGATTTGTCTAACATAGAGATACCTCACTTTAGTTTTTTTGGAAAACAGATCGTTTGCTTCAAGGCTATTTTTGAAACTGTTTCGTATCCTCCAAGATCATCGTGATCATTTCAGATATTGTCTGCTTCTCTGTAAACATCTTCTCTTTTGAGAGGACTGATTTATTACTCGTATCATTGCTCTTGGACGCTATGCCGTTTTCCCCAAAGAGAAGGTCTTTTTCGAGCCACCACTTTTGTAGCGATGATTCGGAAAAAAATACCCGTTGCGGCCGTGTTCGGTGTCTTTCAATCGTTGTTTGAAAAGGCACATCAAAATAATAAATGAGACACTTCTCAAAGGATTCTAGTAAAAAGAGCAAGAAGTCCTGGTATTTTTCACGGGCAAAAATTCCCTCAACGATGATGAAAGGAACCTTCCCTCGCGCATATAAAAGGGCCTCCATCATTAGACCTACAGCATGATTATTAGGCGTATCTTTCACGTGAAAAATTTCTCGGCGAAATACATCCTGTGAGATCAACACCGCTTCTGCCCCTAATTGTTGATGCAGCGCTTTTGCTACTGTCGTTTTTCCGCTGCCAGAATTCCCCCGCAATAAAATGATGATCGTATCCACAGCAAACCTCGCTTTCTTTGGCCGTTTCTTATAAGCATATCGCTTGTCTTTCTCTATAAGAAGCATACCATAAAACCAAAGGAGGAATCACAATGAAAGATACTGCAATTTTTGCCGGCGGCTGCTTCTGGTGTATGGTCAAACCTTTCGATTCTTTACCAGGAATTCTTTCGGTAGTCTCAGGTTTTACCGGTGGACATGTCCCTCATCCTACCTATCAAGAAGTAACAACTGGAACCACAGGACATACAGAAGCCGTAGAAATCACTTTCGATCCTGAACAAATAACGTATGAAGAACTCGTGGCTATCTATTGGCAACAAACCGATCCTACAGATGCCTTTGGTCAGTTCGCAGACCGTGGGGACTCTTACCGTCCAGTCATCTATTACAATAGTGAAGAACAACGAAAAATCGCAGAAGCTTCAAAAGCCGCTTTGCAAGCAAGCGGTCGCTTTACAGATCCAATCGTGACAACAATCGAACCTGCTGAACCTTTCTATCCAGCAGAAGACTATCATCAAGATTTTTATAAGAAAAATACGGCGCATTACAACGCCTACCGTGAAGGTTCAGGACGAGCTGGTTTCATCCGTCAAAACTGGACATAACCTATTTTGAGAAGCGGCAGTTTGAATATTCCTTTAGTTTCTGAGATAGAAATAGTGCTGTTTTCTCGCCCAACAACTGACCCTCAAAAGGAGAGGATCTTCGCAAAACAGTCTTGATTATGCGAAGACTAGCAAGAACAAACTCTCCTTTGTTAGGGTCTTTTTTTATGCCCTCTTTACGCCTGCTTGCGCCGATTGGCTTTGGCCTGGCTGATCTGAACAAAACTGCTCAAAAGAAAAATTGACAGCAGGCGCTATTCCACGTTACACTAATTAGAAAATTCTGACGATTGCAAAGGAGTGTTGTGTTATGTTAGCCAATGAAGTCCGCCCTGGACCAAACCGGTATATTACTGGTGAAGGAGTTCTTTTTGATCTACCAGAGTATCTCAATGATTTTGATCAGGTTGCTGTCATTACTGGCGATCAATCATTTGACGTTTTTAAAACCTATTATCCGCATCCATTTGACTATCCTGTTTATCGCTATGATGGCTCCTCAAGTTATGAGAATGCTCAGGAGTTAGCGGATAAGATCAAACACGCAGATGTCCTGCTTGCGATCGGTGGTGGACGTGTCGCAGATACCGCAAAAATTACTGCAGAAAGAATGGAAGCGGAGCTGATCGTCATCCCTACATTGGTTTCCAACTGTGCACCCTTTACTCCTGTGATTGTCGCCTATTACCCAGACCACACAATCTGCAAGATCGATTACGCCAAAAAAGGGGCTTATATGACGATCGTCGATACTCGATTCTTGCTAGCAACACCCGTGGATTATTTCATTGCAGGCATCGCAGACACGCTAGCCAAGTATTATGAAATGGAAGCCATTGTACGCACGATGGCAGAAGAAGATAAAACAGCCTTGGTTCGGCTCGGTTTTCAAAGTGCAAAACTAATCAAAGAACTCTTGATCGCAGATGCCATCCAAGCAGTCACTGATTTAGAAGCCGGGCGCTTGACGCCAGCTTTTGCGCGAATCACAGATGCCATCATCGCTTTAGCAGGAGAAGTTGGTGGATTTGCTGTAGAGTTTGGCAGAACTTCTGGCGCCCACGCATTACATGACGGCTTATCTTATCTGAGCGAAACCCACAGTGTCCTCCATGGCAATAAAGTGGCCTACTGCATCTGGGTACAGCTTGCCTACACCAACGATTTTGCTGTTATCGAGGAACTGCGTCCTTTCTACGAAGCATTGCACTTACCTATGAAACTAAAAGACTTGCATGTCACTCGTGTGGATCGCGCTTATTTTGCGCCTGTTTTGACTTATGCCGTTAAAGAAGAAGAAACATTTGTCCTGATCGACCCAATGATCACTCCAGAAAAAGTCTTTCGCGCAATCGAAGCGGTGGAAGCACTCTAACTAACCGATCTCTTCAAAAAAACTGTATGCCCAACAGACTTATCGGGCATACAGTTTTTTGTCCGGCTCACCGCTATCTTCTAGTACTCTCTCAATGACAGGCTATCGTCTTCTCTGTTCCATTAATTGTTTTGCGGCACTATCTCATATTTTTGCAGAGCGTTTCTTTGATGATATTGGCTGCTACTTACTTTCAATCTTGCTTTCTTTTGAAACTGCTTGGTTCTTTGGTATACTGTGGGTAGTTTATTTAGTGAGGAGACTAGTTATGAATTTCACGCGGTTTGCTCGTCTGACACAACGCAAAAGCAAATATTTTATTGCCCAAAATGTTTCTTCGATCCAAGTGATCGTTTTTTACTATATTCTGATGACGATTATTTCCTTAGGTTTATTTTATCTTCCCTTTTTTCGTGAACCTCGTTCTCATGCTTCCTTCATCGATATGTTTTTTATGGCAGTCAGCACGGTCAGTGTCACCGGATTGACGACATTCCCTATCGATGATGTGTTCAATGATCGCGGTGTAGTGCTTCTTGAAGTTCTTTTTCAAGTGGGTGGACTAGGGATTATGATGATCTCCACTTTCTTTGCGATCGTTTCTCGGAGAAAGATCTCATTGAAGCAGCGTCAGTTGATTATGACGGATATGAATCAGCCAAAGCTAAGCGGAATCGTGCGGATGATTCGAATCACGTTTACGATCATCTTACTTTGCCAAGCCATCTCTGGCGCTATTTTTTCTATTTATTTTTATTTTAATGGCTATTATGACAATTGGCGGGATGCCCTATTTTATGGTTTTTACCAAGCTATTTCCGCGGTCACAAACTCTGGTTTTGACGTGACAGGAAATTCCATTTTACCTTTCGCACATGATTATTTCTTTTTGATTTGTATCATGTTTTTGATTTTTACCGGTGGGATTGGGTTTCCAGTGATTATGGATTTCCGAGAATGGGCCCTCTTCAAGCTGAAAAAAAATCGCCGACAACTGCCTTTTCGCTTTTCATTGTTTACAAAAATCGCGATGTTGGCTTTTGTGATTTTGTTTATCGGTGGAACGATCGCCATTTATTTCCTAGAGAAAGACCATCTGTTCAAAGATTACGGCTTTAGCAGCACCTGGATCAACAGTATGTTTTATTCCATGACTACCCGTAATGCTGGACTGCAGATCCATGATTTAGGGAACTTTCAGACTACGACATTGATCGTTTTTTCGTTACTAATGTTTATCGGTTGCAGCCCAAGTTCAGTTGGTGGCGGGATTCGTACGACAACGATCGCCATTATTGGTCTTTATCTTTATGCCTTCTTAAAGAGTGAAGACAATATCAACATATTTGGCCGACGGATCGATGAAGACGATGTGCGTAAGTCGGTTGTTGTCTTCATGTTATCCTTAGGAATGTGCTTTTTCTGCGTATTATTTTTGACTGCCACTGAAGATATCCCGTTGATCGCCATCATTGTCGAAGTAGCTTCTGCGTTTGGGACCACCGGTTTATCGTTAGGGATCACCGATGATCTCTCAAGTGTGGGTAAGTTAGTGATAGCCTTACTGATGTTCATTGGACGTGTAGGTATGCTTTATACGTTGTTGTTGTTTGTGCCAAAAGAAACCCGAGATTTAGGTTATGAATACCCAACCGAGAAGATTATTATTGGTTAAACAGCCAGTAAAATGGCGCTATTGAAGGTTCTAAGCGTTGTATCTTAAAGTCGCGAGCCTTCCACAAGCGTTTTGAAGCGGCAGAGACATCTTGTTTGTAACGAATGTCTCTGCCTTTTTTGGTTCAATAAACTGAACTCTTTGCAGAAACTTAAAGAAATCGAAAAGCCGTTTAACCTTTTTTAGAACATATGGTATGATAAATTGAATTTAAACTAAAAAGACAATCATCTCGTTTGGAGGTTCAACTATGGGGTTAAGAAGTCAACTGGCTGTCACAGTCGGTAAGACCTCTCAGTGGGTATTAAAAAACTTTTTTAAAGGCGGATCAAGTCTGCCTGGGAAAATAGCATTAAAAATCGATCCGCATATTTTAGATCATCTAGCAAAAGATTATCAAGTTGTCGTTATCACTGGTACGAACGGAAAAACCTTGACTACTGCACTGACGGTGAATATTTTACGGCAAGAATTTGATGATGTGCTGACAAATCCAACAGGTGCCAATATGGTCCAAGGAATCGTTTCTACTTTCTTATCTGCCAAACCAAAAGGCGGCAAAAAGTTTGCAGTACTAGAGATCGATGAAGCTAGTCTTAGCAAAGTAACGAAGTATATCAAACCTGAACTATTTGTCTTCACGAATATTTTTCGCGATCAGATGGACCGTTATGGTGAAATCTATACAACATATAAAATGATCGTTGAAGGAGCAGCAAATTCACCGACGGCCACAATTCTATGTAATGGTGATTCCCCGTTGTTCAATTCTGTCACTACTGTTAATCCAAGAAAGTATTATGGCTTTGATCACTTACCTAATCAGGAGCAGATGGCCCATTACAATACAGACGGGGTTCTTTGTCCAGAATGCCACCACATCTTACATTACCAAATGATTACCTATGCGAATCTAGGCAAATACTATTGTCCGAACTGCGGCTTCAAACGTCCAAAACTAGACTACAAATTGACAGCCATCACAGCAATGGACAATACTTCTGCTGATTTTATCATTGATGGGAATTCATATGGAATCGAAGTTGGCGGCATGTACAATGTCTATAATGCATTGGCAGCGACCGCTGTAGCGGAATATTATCAAGTCGCACCTGAAAAAATCAGAGCTGGATTGGCCTATGATGAAAAAGTCTTTGGCCGTCAAGAAGTCATTACCATCGATGGCAAAGAGTGTACACTCGTGTTAGTCAAAAATCCGGTAGGACTGAATCAAGTGATCGATATGATCGGCTTATCTCCGTATCCTTTTTCTCTCGTCAGTCTCTTGAATGCAAATTATGCGGACGGCATTGATGTTAGCTGGATCTGGGATGGAAATCATGAAGCATTTGCCGAAATGGCGATTCCTCAAGTCATTGCTGGCGGCGACCGCCATCAAGATATGACGCTGCGTTTAAAAGTAGCGGGAATTCCCGAAGAAAAGATCACCGAAACAAAAGACCTTGATGAGGTCATTAAAGATATCGCCAATCTACCAACTGAAAAAGTCTATATCCTAGCAACCTATACTGCTGTTTTGCAACTACGCAAAAAATTGGCAGAAAAAGGCTATATCAAAGGGGGGATGGATCGTGGCTAATTATCGTTTGAATGTTGCTCATCTTTACGGGAATTTGCTGAACACCTACGGGGATAATGGCAATTTGTTGATGTTGCGTTATGTAGCCGAAAAAATGGGTGTAGAATTCATTTCGGAAGTCGTCAGCATCCATGAACCATTTGATCCGAAGAAGTATGACTTAGTCTTTTTTGGCGGCGGACAGGATTTTGAACAGCTGATCGTTTCTGAAGATATCCAAACAAAAAAAGAAGCATTGACGGAATACATCGAGAACGATGGAGTCATGTTGGCCATTTGTGGCGGGTATCAGTTGTTAGGTCATTACTACATGGGAGCTAACGGAGAGAAAATCAAAGGAATTAGCGCATTGGATCATTACACATTGAGTCAAGAAAACAATCGCTTCATCGGAGATATCGTTATCCATAATGAAGAATTCGATGAGACCTATTATGGTTTTGAAAATCACAATGGTCGGACGTTTCTTGGCAAAGGTGAGAAACCACTAGGTAAAGTCGTAGAAGGGCAGGGAAACAATGGCGAGGACCAAACAGAAGGCGTGGTCTACCGCAATGTTTTTGGTTCCTATTTCCATGGTCCACTGCTTGCCCGGAATGAACATTTGGCAGAACGCTTAATACGCACTGCCTTAAAAAACCGCTATGGTTCGATTGACATTTGATCAAAATAAAAAGGATGAAATCAGAAATTCGTTTCTGGTCTCATCCTTTTTTTAATCGATTGTCTGCTTCCTGAATCTCTAGCCGATTCAAGCGATAGCAAGCGAATAATCGAAGTCGTCTCTATTCTTGGTTATTCAAAAACCACACAGATACCAAAATGATCGCTGACTATCGGCAGCCGCTGACCGTCAAAGACCACTTCATACTCTACGGGCTGTTCATTCTGTGAGGCAAAGACATAATCGATACGCAAGGCTGTCTGATTGTCTTGCCAGCCATCGATTGCTTTAACAACCGAAGCCTCACCGATCGTTTTTGTTGCGGCAAGAAAACTATCCTGCAGCTGCAATGAACTGTTTTTAACCAGCTGATAACCCAAGCTGTCTGCCTCATTATTGAAATCACCTAAAAGCAAGAGCGATGCTGCTCGCTCAGTCAAAAACGCTTCGGTTTGCTGCCATTCATAGGCAAACTTGCCGTCATTCCACCAAGAAAAATGGCAGCTTAACACTTGGATCATTTTGCCGTCTACTTCTGTGAGACCGCTAAGATTTTTTCGCGTAGTATGGTCCCAGACATCGGTTGTCTCAGAAGCCAAATATTCTTTGGCAATGATTGGATTTTTGGACAGTAAGGCATTCCCTTCATGATAGACATCATAACCCACATGACTGTAAGTCCATGACCAATAATAATCGTGATCCAGAATCTGCAGTTCTTCTACTAAGCGCAAAGCAAAATTGTCTTCTTTGATCTCAAGGATCGCCTCTGTCGGACAATAAAGACCATCCGGAACGATCGTTGTAGCAGCAATCGATTGATTGACTTCTTGCAACGCAATCAAATCATAATCTCCTGCTGCGATTTCTTGTGCGATCACTTTTAATTTTGCTTCTTGATCGTCTTCTAACCAGCTATGGGTGTTTAATGTTAAAACTTTCATGAATAACGCTCCTCTGCGTTTGATTATCTTCTTTCAAAATGTAAATAAAAGAACGGAGCTGTGCCATAAGTATGAACCAGACGAAACTATCCGCACTGTATGAGATCAGCTGTACTTCTCGTGAATTGCGACGAGAAACTACCAGACTGTAGCAACCCCACGATCGTTTGGATATTCAGTTTGGTAAAATACTTATGGCACAGCTCTTAGTCATTTTATTATAGTTTGACGATTCCAACAACTGCTGCAGCTTTTTGCTGACCAGTTTGGGACAATTCAAAGGAATCGATTTGATCGGTATTTGTCATTACTACAACGATCGTTGTATCCTTACCCGCTTCTTTGATAGCTGCGAGATCCATTAAAGCCAACGGGTCACCTTTTGTGACTTGCTGCCCTTCTGTGACAGAAACTGTGAATGGTGCCCCTTGAAGTTCAACAGTATCCAAGCCCATATGAACCAATACTTCGACTCCTTCATCAGATAGCAACCCAATCGCATGTTTCGTAGGAAAAACATTCGTCACTTTCCCAGAGACAGGTGAATACACCTGCGTGTTATCGGGAATCACGCCAAATCCGTCCCCCATCATTTTCTCTGCAAAGACTTGATCACTGACCTCCGTGATCGGAATCACTTGCCCATCGGCTACTGAAACAACCTCAGCGGTTATCCCTTGGCTTTCGTGATTCGTCTCATTAGTGACTTCTTTTATGACTGCTTCAGGAATCGCCACACCGGAATCCAAGATATCCTGGATGTCTGATTTAAGTACATCGGCTTTAGGCCCATATACCGCTTGCACTCCGTTATCTTTTACGATCAAACCTAATGCGCCAGCACCTTTCCAAGACTTTTCGTCTCCTACTGAGCTAGGGTCTTTGACAGAGACCCTTAAGCGAGTCATACATGCATCTACATCGCGGATGTTTTCACGTCCTCCCAACAGATGAATGATCTTAACCACTTGAGAGTTTGGATCTAACGTTCCGTCAGAGGCAGTTGTTGCTACGTTTTCGTCAGCTCCTTCTACTTCGTAGTTGCCGTTGCGTCCGGGCGTCGCAAAGTTGAATTTTTTGATTAAGAAGTTAGCCAAGAAATACATGCCGACCCCAAATGCGATCGTTACTAGGACAAAATTGATCAAGTCCTGACCCAGACCTGCATTGATCGCCATTGGTGTCCGAGTCAATAGTTCGATATTTCCAAAGGAGTGAACACGCAGGTGAACGATATCCGCCATAGCAAATGCTGCCCCTTGAACGACTGCATAAACAACATATAACGGTACAGCCGCAAACATGAACATAAATTCCAATGGCTCTGTCACACCTGTCAAGAAAACCGCAATGGCAGCGGATAAATACATCGAGGTATATTTATGGCGTTTGTCTGCATCGACATTGCGATACATTGCATAGGCAAGTCCCATCAAAATACCAGAAGAACCGATCATTTGTCCGACTTTGAAACGTGCAGGCACAAAATTCTCTATCAAGAATTGGTATTGTGAAGTATCCCCTGCATTTCGCATATTGACTAAATCAGTTGCCCAAGCTAACCATAGAGGATCTTGACCGAAAACTTGTGTCCCCGCTTGTGCACCAGATAAGATCGTATAGGTGCCTCCCAATTCAGTATAATTGATGGGAATAGTCAGCATGTGATGCAGCCCAAATGGCAATAGTAATCGTTCTAATGTTCCAAACAAGAAAGGTGCTAAAATCGGCGCACTTTCTTGCGATTGTGCGATCCACAAGCCAAAGTTATTGATTCCTGCTTGAATATAAGGCCAAACGATCGCTAACACGATCGCAACAACCACGGAACGAGCAATTACAACAAACGGGACGAAGCGCTTGCCATTAAAAAACGAAAGCGCATCGGGCAGTTTGCGGAAATTATAGTATTTATTATAAGCAGTCGCACCCACAAAGCCGGCGATGATCCCTACAAAAACACCCATGTTCAGTGCCGGAGCTTCTAAGACACTTGTAAAAAAGCCATCCACCATAATTTTCGTACCGAACAATGTATGAGTAAAAGCCCCTTCTTCCGTCAGCATGGCGCTTGTGACCCCGAAGATCGAACCTGTGATTCGATTGATCAATACAAATGCAATCCCCGCAGCGAATGCCCCGCCTGCGCGTTCTTTCGCCCAACTACCACCGATAGCTAATGCAAATAATAAGTGCAGATTCCCAATAATTGCCCAACCAATATTTTCGATCACACCACCGGTCGTTACCAAAAATGCCCAATCGGCATTAATCATGGGGATCGTCTTCCCAATACTGATCATCAATCCGGCGGCAGGCATAACAGCTACCACAACCATTAGTGCTTTTCCGAATTTCTGCCAGAATTCAAAGCTTAGTAATTTTTTCATCCTCTTTCTTCCTCCTCCACCGTTTTACGCAATCGGTTTCTTAATAATCACATTGTAGCGGAGATTGAAAATTTTGTAAACCGAGAAATTTCAATTTACATTCTCCTCAGCCATTAATTTACAAAAATGCGCAAAAACAGCTCTTTGTCACACTTCTATTTAAAAAAGCATAGAAACCAATGATTTACGCTTGACTAACGCAATCGTTTGCATTTATTATAGAGTTATCAAAAAGATTTTGGAGGAAAAACCTATGAAAAAAATCCAGCGTTTGTTCGATATCGATCCTTGGAAAATCGCAACAACTACTTTAGATAAAGAAAATCGCCGACTACAAGAGTCGCTTACAAGTATTGGAAATGGCTACATGGGGATGCGGGGTAATTTTGAAGAACAATATAGTGGCGATCACCATCTAGGGACTTATCTGGCAGGGGTCTGGTATCCAGACAAAACTCGTGTTGGCTGGTGGAAAAATGGCTATCCGGATTATTTTGGAAAAGTGATCAATGCTGTTAACTTCATTGCAATGGATCTTTTCATCAACAATCAGGCTGTTGATCTTGCGAAAATCAGTCCGAGCGATTTTTATATGGAACTGGATATGCAAACAGGAATTTTACGCCGGACATTTACAGTTTCATTAGCTGGCGCAACTGTCAAATTTACTTTTGAGCGCTTTTTAAGTATCGTCAAGCGAGAAATGGCGGTAATCACGATGCAGGCAGAAATCCTTGAAGGATCAGCAGAAATCACAGTCATTTCTAAACTAGACAATAATGTCCGCAATGAAGATAGTAATTACGAAGAACGCTTCTGGGAAGAATTAGACCACGGCAGCTCAGGCAACTATCGTTATCTGACCACCCGTACCATTGAAAACAACTTTGACATTGAGCAATTCACGGTCACTGCCGCAATGCGTCATAGTCAAGAGCCAGCATCCACAGAGACGAGTGAATTGACGATTGCTGACGCGTTTACTTTTACAGGAGAAACAGGAGCTGTCTTTCATTTACAAAAAGACGTGATTATCGTTACCAGTCGTGATGTCAATCCTCATGATCAAGTAACAAAAATTGCAGAGCTTTTCCAAGTGTACAGCGCACCTTACGAAGACTTACGGCAAGAACAAGTCAATGCTTGGAAAGACCGCTGGGCACTAGCTGATGTGATCATTGAAGGCGATGCTGCTGCGCAACAAGGAATTCGTTTCAATTTATTCCAACTCTTCTCGACTTATTATGGAGAAGATGAACGTTTAAATATTGGACCTAAAGGATTTACCGGTGAAAAATACGGTGGCGCTACTTATTGGGATACAGAAGCCTATGCTGTGCCTCTTTATTTGGCATTAGCGAAACCAGAAATCACTCGGAATTTGTTGAAATATCGCCACAATCAATTGCCGCAAGCCCATATCAATGCGCAAAAACAAGGCTTGGCTGGCGCGCTTTATCCTATGGTGACATTTACAGGGATCGAATGCCACAATGAATGGGAAATCACCTTTGAAGAGATCCATCGAAATGGTGCAATCGCTTATGCCATCTATAACTACACGAATTACACAGGTGATACGAGCTATCTGAAAAAAGAAGGCTTGGAAGTATTAACGGCCATCGCTCGTTTCTGGGCAGATCGTGTCCATTATTCCAAACGTCAGCAAAAATATATGATCCATGGCGTTACCGGCCCCAACGAATATGAGAATAACATCAACAATAACTGGTATACGAACAAGATGGCTACCTGGGTCTTGAGCTATACTTTACAAAGTTATAAAGAATATGCCACAGAAGCAACCGTAACGATCCCAGAAAAAGAGCAAGACTACTGGCAGGATATCATTGACAATATGTATTTCCCAGAAGATCAAGACTTAGGAATTTTCGTTCAGCACGATACCTTCTTAGACAAAGATTTGATGCCAGTCACTGATTTAGATCCAGAAAACTTGCCATTGAATCAAAATTGGTCATGGGACCGAATCTTGCGCTCTTGCTTTATCAAACAAGCGGATGTCTTACAAGGAATCTATTTCTTTGGGGATCAATTTACAGAAGAGGAAAAACGAAACAACTTTGACTTCTATGAACCAATGACAGTGCACGAGTCTTCCCTGTCTCCTAGTATCCATGCCATCTTAGCAGCCGAGCTGGGAATGGAAGAAAAAGCACTGGAAATGTATGAACGAACGGCTCGGCTAGATTTGGATAACTACAACAATGATACCGACGATGGTTTGCATATCACTTCAATGACTGGCAGTTGGTTAGCGATCGTTCAAGGATTTGCCCAAATGAAGACGGACCATGCCCATCTAGGTTTTGCCCCGTTTCTACCGAAGACTTGGAACAGCTATGCTTTCCATATCAATTATCGCGGACGCTTATTATTCATTTCTGTTAAAGAAGAAACTGTCACACTAAAGAAAATCAGTGGTGAGCCATTGACGGTTCAGCTTTATGGAAAAGAGCATCTGTTGGAAGAAGAAGTCTCAGTAACTATTGCTTAATTATTGATCAGAAACCAAGAAAGAAGAAATGAAGGCATTTCTTCTTTCTTTTCTTTCCGGCTACCAAAATAACACAACTTTATGATACTATAAGCTAAAAAAGGAGGGAAAACAGTGAGCGTAACTGTCAAAGATGTCGCCAAAAAAGCCGGCGTCGCTACTTCAACTGTTTCTCGGGTCGTGAATGATCACCCTAGTATCTCTGAAGACACAAAAAAGAAAGTACGCAAAATCATGGCTGAGATGGGCTACGTGCCAAATTTGGCTGCGCGAAATCTAGGCAAGCAGATTTCAAGCGCGATCGGTGTTATCTTGCCGCCTTTGGATTCAAAGGAACGGCTAGGAAATCCTTTCTATTTAGAAACGATCGAAGCCATCAACGAAGAAGCTCGCCACCACCAAATGACGGTTGCGGTTGCCTCTGCCCGTGATTTTGATACATTATTGAAAAATGTGGAACGTATGCACCTTCAAAAACAAGTGGATGGTTTTATCTTAGTCTATTCCGATGAAAAAGATCCAATCATTGATTATTTAGTTCGTAAAAAAGTTCCTTTCACATTGATTGGACATCCTTACAGCAATGAACAAAATATCGTTTTTGTTGATAATGACAACCAAATGCTGGGAAAACAAGCGACAGAGTATCTGATCTCCCAAGGACACTCTAAGATATTGTTTGCTACGAATACAACTCACGAAAATCTCTATTTCGAACGTTTCTTTGGCTATCAAAAAGCAATGATGCTAGCCAACCTGCCTTTTTATCCGGCATTGACATTTGAACAGGCAGAAGACTATGTCAATTTCGAGACAACGATCAAAGAGACCGAAGCAACGGCAATCGTAGTAATCGATGATCTTTTTGCAGTTCGGATCATCCAACTGGCAACGATGTTCGGGTATAAAGTTCCGGATGATCTATCTGTGATCAGCTTTAATAACTCGATTTTTGCTACATTGACCCATCCTTACTTGACCAGCATTGACATCAACGTCTTATCCTTAGGAAAAATCGCCACAGAAAGCTTGATGGCACAATTAAACCATGAAGGTTCAAATGCGGTTCAGCTTGTCGTCCCGCATAAGCTGATTAAACGAGAGACTGTCTTGAACCTCAATAACTTAGCATAAATTGCACTGTCTCATGACAAATAAGAAGCAAGAAAGTCCAGAATAACCGAACTCTCTTGCTTCTTATTTGTATTCTTTGCTTTCTAACCGAAACAGGGGACTCATCGGTGTATTTTCGTGGATTCGTTTGACAGCCTCGCCCATCAGTTCTGCACAAGAAAGGTAAGACAACCGTTCTGGATGCCGTTCTTCGGCAGTCCAACAAGAATCTGTGACACAAATGTTTTCGATGACAGATTGATCAAGAATGTCTTTGGCTGGTGGTGACAATAACGCATGAGAGACGCACGCATAAATCTCACTAGCTCCTGCTTCTTTTAGCAAATCTGCTGCCTTTGACAATGTTTTGCCTGTATTCAAAATATCATCTACTAAAATACATTTTTTGCCGGCAACATCTCCAATCACATAGCCACCATCTGCCTCATCTTGATCAACGATCGCAATCGCTGTATCTAAATATTCGGCTAAACTGCGGGTCCGCTGAACTCCGCTATTTTTGGGAGAGACAACGACATATTCGTCTCCGATCATTTTTTTCTCGCGATAATAATGCGCGAAAAGCGGAATCGTAAATAGATTATCAACAGGAATATCAAAGAAGCCTTGCACCTGCACGGCATGCAGATCCAATGTCAAGATCCGTGTCGCCCCAGCTTCCACTAACATATTGGCAATCAATTTTGCCGTGATCGGTTCATGAGGATTTGCCGTCCGGTCTTGTCTTGCATACGCATAGTACGGTAAAACCACATTAATCGTTTTGGCACTTGCACGTTTCATGGCATCGATCATGATCAACAATTCAAGATAGTGATCATTGACTGGTTCATTGGTTGATTGAATGATAAAAATATGATCGCCACGAACACTTTCCTCAATATTGATCGCGATCTCTCCATCACTAAATTGTGTTACTTTTGACTTACCTAACTCTGTACCGAAAACTTTTGCAATTTTCTCGGCTAACGGTCTGTTACCGTTCAAACTGAAAATCTTCAATGAACTATCTTTATAACTTTCGCCCATGTCTGCCTCCAAGTGAAGTGAATTGTTTCTTTTATTCTAGCACATTATAGGTGCTTTTTTCATTAAATTAATTTAAGGTAACGAGACAGTTCCGTTAATCCAGCTGGCTGGAATCACTTGATTGTAATTCCCCCAGTTGTCATGAACTTTTAGATAACGTCCGGTCTCTGTTTCTAAATAAGCATATGCGACTACCCAGTGATTGCCGTAGGTACTTCCTAAAGGCTTCAAGAGACCAACGATCACCGGTTTGCCTTGATCGATCCGTTTGCAGGCTCGCTGCCAGCCGCCGAAAACTGTGGCACGCCCCCGATAAGGTAGATCAAAATGAGTGAAAAAGCGTGATAGTCCATGAGCCACCTGCCAAGCAATCGTTGGCAATCCATGAGGTTGAATCAAGAGCCGCAAGATGTCAGTCAGTGCGCCCGGCTGCAGCTGATTTTTCCTTCTCACTGTTTTAGGGATGATCTGCTCATCGATATAATCTTGATAATAAGCCAAAAACACGGTGGCAGCATAAGTTCCGCACAAATAGCCGGAAGGTGTTACCCAAGATTTGTAGCGGCGGAATCGTTCTTCTGGTATTCCCTGCCAAGTATCTATGTTCTCTCTTTCTTCCATCGCCATTCCTCCTTACCAAAGTATATCTTAATAGTACCACGGGAATTAGCCGGTTTAGACACTAAGGAACTTTTTCGTTAAGAAAAAAACAAACTTTTTTTGCGTACTGGAAAATTTTGTTCCATAATAGGAGAAAGCATAAAAAGGAGCGAAGCATATGACAACATTATTAAAAGATGATTTTTATGATTATGTGAATGGCGATTGGTTGGAATCAGCGGTGATCCCTGCGGATAAACCGGCAACTGGAGGTTTTCAAGATCTGGTAGACGGAATCGATCAGTTGATGATGGCTGAGTTCAAGAATATGGCGGCAGATCCTTTAGCAATTCCTAAAGGAAAAATGAAAGACGCCGTTGCTTTCTATCGCTTAGCAAGCGATTTTGCTACCCGTGATGAAAACGCAGGTCAAGAAGTTTTGCCGATTTTGGCAAAAATCGAAACCCTTGCGTCTTATGACGAGTTAAATGCACAGCTACCTGAATTCATTCTTAACGGCATCCAACTACCATTTGCTTTCGATATCGACTCCGATATGAAAAACGCGAAAATGAATACACTGTTGGCCTATCCGCCAGCAACGATCTTGCCTGACAAAACATATTATACTGACCACCCGCAGGCAGAAGAGTTACTACAAGTTTTCTTCGACAATGCTGTTGCGCTCTTAACGAAATTAGGGAAATCACAATCCGAAGCAGAGTCGCTGGTAGAACAAACACTGGCTTTTGATAAATTGATTGCTCCTCATGTTCGCAGTGCAGAAGAAAATGCCGATTACAGCAAAAATTACAATCCGCAAAGTCTAGATACCTTTGCACAGCATTCGGCGCAACTCGACTTCAAAAAGACATTAACCGCTTTATTAAATGCCGAACCAAAAGAGCTGATCGTGACTGAGCCTGAGTACTTTGAGGCATTCGATATCATTGTCTCTCCTACCCACTTTGATTTATTGAAAAGCTGGATGATCGTTCATCAAAGTTTGCGCTACACTGGATATCTTAGTGAAGAACTACGCCAACTCGGCGGAGCCTACAATCGGTACCTCTCTGGCGTTGATGAAGCGATGCCTAAAGAAAAAGCCGCCTATTATCTGACGATTGGCCAATTTAGTCAAGTCGTCGGTGATTATTATGGTCGCAAGTATTTTGGTGAAAAAGCAAAAAATGATGTAAAACATATGGTGGAAACGATGATCGGCGTCTATCAAGATCGTTTGACCAGCAATACTTGGCTCAGCGAGCATACCAAACAAAAAGCAATCGTTAAATTAAATAAACTAGGAATCCATGTCGGTTATCCAGACAAAATCCCAGCCATCTATGATCGACTGCACACAGACCCTGATGCATCATTGTTACAAAATGCACTACGTTTTGGACGTATCTTCCGGGAAGATCTTTTTAGCAAATGGCAAAAACCGGTCGATCGCGAGGAGTGGGAAATGTCTGCAGCAACAGTCAATGCCTACTATCATCCTTTCAAGAATGTGATCGTCTTCCCAGCAGCTATTTTACAAGCACCATTTTACAGTCTTTCTCAATCAGCAAGTGCCAATTATGGTGGGATCGGTGCAGTGATCGCTCATGAGATTTCCCATGCGTTTGATAATAACGGAGCCAAATTTGACGAATTCGGCAACCTGAATAATTGGTGGACAGCAGAGGACCTGGCCCATTTTGAGACATTGGCTCAAGAAATGATCAATGAATTCGACGGCTTGCCATTTGCTGGTGGAACGGTCAATGGCACCTTGACAGTATCGGAAAATATTGCCGATGCTGGTGGATTAAGCTGTGCACTAGAAGCAGCAGAAAAAGAAACTGACGTCTCACTAGAAGACTTCTTTATCAATTGGGCAAAAATTTGGCGCACAAAAGCCAAAGAACAATATCAACAGTTGCTGCTGGCCATTGATGTTCATGGCCCTGCCAAGTTACGGGCCAACATCCAAGTTCAAAACATCGATTCCTTCTTCACTACTTTCGGTATTGAACCGGGAGATGGCATGTACCGGGCTCCTGAAGACCGTGTTCAAATCTGGTAAGATACAGCTTGCTACGAGGCATTTGTTACGAACTGTTTGGTTATGAATCATTGGTCCATTTGTTGATGCAACTTTTCTAAAAAAAGAGGATTCACCTCACATCATTAGCCAAAGTAGTTCAGAAATACAATCAGCCGTCACCTTCATCAAAAGATACAATATTAAGACCGCCCCCGAAAAGTTAGCTGTTTGCTGCTAACTTTTCGGGGGCGGTGATTTTATTTTCCTAGTGCTTTTTTGATCATTTCGATTAGAGAATCAAATTGGGAATGGTCCTTTACGACTTGGTCAGCATGATACCGGTTGCTTCTATCTTTCATAAAGTCCATGAGTTGATCTTTATCTTGAATGCCTAGTTTTGTCATCAATGCTTCCACATTTTCAAAATCGGTATACTTTTGCATGAACGTATCATTCAAAATCTTGTCAACATCCAATTCACCGCTTTTATAGGACTGATACAATCCTGTCAATTCACTGAAACTAAACTGTTCTTTTAATTGATCCATAAATCCCATTACACTCAGCTCCTTTTTTTAAAGAATAGTAGCCCCTAATGTCTGCTCAAAGTGGCGCAACGCCCATTCATGACCGACTGGATCGAAACTTGCGACAGCATCTTTGAAAATAAATAATCGATACCCAAGGTTATACGCATCGACAGCCGTATGCAAGATACAGATATCTGTACAGACACCAGTCAAATAAAGTGCAGTAATGCCCCATTCCCGTAAACGAATGTCAAGATCTGTCCCACTAAACGCCGAGTAGTGGCGCTTATCGATCCAGTAAACATTTTCTTTTTCTTTGTGATCTTCATACACTACAGCTAGTGTCCCGTAGAGATTCCGTCCCTCTGACCCTGCCAGATTATGAGGAGGAAACAACTGATTTTCTGGATGATAAGGATCTTCTGCTTCATGGCGATCAATGGCAAAGACAACAAAATCCCCTTGATCGATAAATCGTTGGGTATGATCTACTAATGTTGTTTCAATCGCTTGACCCGCTTGACCGGTCGTCAAACGACCAGTATCAGCTACAAAATCGACCGTATAATCAATTGAGAGTAATGCGTTCATTTGTGATCTCCTCCAATTTTATTTCAGCTTTTTAACAAAGGCGAGCACCATTTCTGCAGAGCGCTTGCCGGCTTCCAAAATGAATTCGTCAAAGGAAACTGTTGCAGCATGATCCGCAGTGTCACTGATGGCTCTTACGACAAGGAAAGGAATATTGAATTGCTTCGCTGTTTGGGCGATCGCAGCACCTTCCATCTCGCAAGCCAAAGCATCTGGGAAGTGCCTTAGGATTTCTTGTACTTTACGTCCGTCATTGATAAAGCTGTCCCCTGTTACGATCAAGCCATTTTTTACATTGTGATTCGTTGCTTCTGCGGCTTTGGTCATTTCGCCGATCAAGTAACGACTGGCCTCGAAATACAAAGGCATTCCCCCTGGGAGTTGCCCATATGTATACCCAAATCCAGTAACATCTACATCGAAATAAGCTAGTTTTTCTGAAATCACAAGGTCGCCGACGGCTAAACCAGCACCGATTCCCCCAGCAGATCCAGTATTGATCACCATGTTGACCCCATATTGCTGAATCAGCAAACTTGTTGTCAGTGAAGCGGCAACTTTCCCGATTCCAGATCGAACAACGATCACTTCATGATTGCCGATACTGCCGGAAATAAATAGTGCTCCAGCTCGCTCCCAAGATAAGGGAGCTTCCAATGCTTCCCGCAAGATCTTGATTTCTTCATCCATTGCACCGATAATACCAATTTTCATCTT
This sequence comes from Enterococcus sp. ARL09-542, assembly GCF_005234805.1. Taxonomy (NCBI): domain Bacteria; kingdom Bacillati; phylum Bacillota; class Bacilli; order Lactobacillales; family Enterococcaceae; genus Enterococcus; species Enterococcus sp. ARL09-542. The sequence continues at coordinate 78,941 of NZ_QPQX01000004.1, read as the reverse complement.
GTAGCCTCCTGACGATCCTATACATTATATCTTAATAAAAGATCATTTTTTCTCCTTTTATGATAAACTAGTTTTACTCAAAGGAACAGTTTTTTGTCAGACCATTAAGGAGGTTTTTATGTCTGAGATATTTAATAAAATGGCCGACCATTACGATACACCCCCAAGGATTGCTCTAGCTGAAAAGATTACAGCAGCAGTAAGACCCCAACTGATGAATGCCCGTGAACAAATTCTTATTGATTATGGCGGCGGAACAGGTCTTGTTAGTTTACCGCTGGCCCCTTTAGTCAAGCAACTGCAGATTTGGGATACTGCGGAGGGCATGCTGGCGATCGTTGATCAGAAGGTCACCCAGCAAGGGCTGACAAATGTTTCTGGATCACTCCACGATTTAACGAAGGAGTCCATTCATGAAGAAGCAGATATCGTTCTGTTGTCGCTGGTAATGCTTCATATTCCCGACACAGAACATTTACTGCAGCAACTTTATCAATTGTTAAAACCCGGCGGACGTTTGTTCATCGTTGATTTCAATAAAAACCAATCCGTCTCACATCCTAAAGTACACAATGGATTTGAGCAAGACACGCTGCTCCAACTAGCAGAATCAGTAGGTTTTGATTCAGTAAGTTATGAAACATTTTTTGAAGGTCCACAGTTGTTTATGGGGCAAGATGCTGCTCTTTTTCTATATAGCGCTGCTAAGCCATCCCAGCCATAAAACAAAAAAACCAGCATGCTGAGCGCTGATGCTCTGCGTGCTGGTTTTTGATTAGATACATGTGCTGATCAACGAATTAAACCCGATTAATCGTGTTCCTTAAAGCAAAAAGATCGCTAATGCAACTACGATCAGCAGCAATGCCACTACCACGATTGCTTTGATCAAAAAAGTATTCAAGTTGCGGGACTTCTGATTTTCTCCTGCTCTCGTTTTAGTGATCGCTTTATTTTTTTTACGGACTTTCCGATAATAATTGTCGATTTGCTTTTCTTTTTGCTTCCACTCTTTGTTTGCTTGCTTAGCAACGATCTTTTGGTTTCGCTCAGAAGCAGCCATTTCTTCTTCACGACGTCGACGCAATTCAGAGCGGGTGATCAGTGGTTCTTTAGGCACGGCTGTTCCTCCGTTTCAATTCTAAAAGCTCCCAAAACTGAATCGCAAAAATCGTTTTTGCATCACAGATCGTTCCATCTGCGATTGCTGCTTTGGCTTCTTTCATTGTCAATTCATACACTTCCAATACTTCATCCTCATCTTGAGGCAGCGGGTTCTCTACTTTTTGTAATTGTTTCGCGTGAAACAAATGCAGCACTTCATTAGCAAAGCCCGGGGAAAGATACATCGAATGCACATGTTCCAACGTTGATGCTCGGTAGCCGGTTTCCTCTTCTAATTCACGAGCACCAGTCAATTCGGGCTGTGCACCTTCTCCTGGATCGATCTTGCCTGCCGGAATCTCTAAAATGACTTTCTCTAATGGCTTGCGAAACTGGCGGACAAAAATCATTTTATTTTCTTCTGTCACAGCGATCACTGCAACACCGCCTGGATGAAAGACCAACTCTCGTTTGCTAGTACCGCCATTTGGTAATGCGACATCATCAACAACGACATCAATGATTTTTCCATGAAAAATCTCGTTTCTGACAATCGTTTTTTCTTCAAAATCTTTATAGGTTAACATTTTTTCACCTGACCTTTAACGTCTTTTCTACAAAATACTTTAGCATAGTTTCTCAAAAATATCTCCTTAAGAAAGAGCAAGAAAGATTATGATTTTACTAAATATCGGAAAATCCACCCCAAGTCTGATATTTTTCTACTAGTGAACATGCTAAAATAAGGATGTCGAACAATCCCTATATTACTTGTCCAAAGAATTTTAGGAGGAGGAAAAATGAAAAAAAATATTTGGCTGATCGTTTCTGCGATCGCTGTAATCACACTTTTTGCCTTTATCAGTTCCACAGGCACTGATTTGTTTACTGTCTTGTTGCTGATCGTTGGCGCGATTCTGGTATTTATTGGTCTGAAGGGGCGTAAGGTAGAAGCAAATCCCAATGTGTTACCTATACTGACGAAAGAAAAAGAAGCGCATTACTTGAAAAGCGGTATGTCTCCAAGTGAAATCGAACTGTTCCGAGAAACCATGAATCAAACCAAACAACAGATCGAGCATTTACAAAAAAACATCAACCGCAGCAATAAATTAAAAGCGATCGACTTGCGTCATGATGCATTACGCGCTTCGAAAGCACTGTTCAAAGAGTTGGTCAAAGAACCGACGAAATTACATTCGGCGAGTCATTTTCTTTACACCCATTTGCCGAACATGGTTGATTTGACAGACAAATTCATTGAGATCAATGAACATGAGATCAAAAGCCGTGAAACCTATGAAAAAATCGAAGAAAGCACTCAAATCATTGAACAAATGGCCTCGTTGATCGCTAAAGATTATCAGCAGTTTGTGGCAGATGATTTAGATGATCTTGATATCGAGTTATCCATTGCCAAACAAAGCATAAAACGAGATAATGAATAGGGATGGATTCCTTTGCTCGTTCTTCGAATGAAGCGATCCAAAAAAAAAATCTAGCCCAGGCTAGTTTTTTTTCGAAACAAGACTTAGGAGGAGTTAGAATGACGGAGACACCAAATCAAGTTAAACCAGTAAACGATACTCTTGATGATCTATTGAATAATCCATTTGCAACCCCTGTCGATACATTGACGACAACCCAGCAGGCAGAGATCAATGCCTTGCAAGAACAACAAAAAGCCTCTCGCTTAATTGATAAATTACCACCTGAGCGACAAGCACAGGCACAAGAGTTAGCGAATAAGATTGATCCAACCGACCAACAAGCAGTCATTACCTATGGCGCAGCTGCTCAAACCAAGCTGGGAGAATTCTCTCAATCGATGCTGAATCATGTGCAAGCAGCAGATATCGGACCTGTCGGTGATTCATTGACAGAGTTGATGTATCGTCTGCAAGAAGCTAATCCAGATGAATTACGTGCAGGAGAAGGCAATCTCTTCAAACGGATGTTTGGCAAAGTCAAACAATCGATTTTTGAGATCACCGCTAAATACCAAAAAATCGGTGCTCAAATCGATAAAATCGCTGTTAAATTAGACAAAGAAAAAGACGGTCTGTTAAAAGACAATTTGATGTTGGAACAGCTTTACCAAAAAAACAAAGATTACTTCGATGCATTGAATATCTATATTGCTGCCGGTGAGTTAAAAATGCAAGAACTACAAACAACGATTATTCCTGAAGCAATGAAAAAAGCACAAGAAACGAATGATCAGATGGATGTACAGATCGCCAATGACTATACGCAATTTTTGGATCGCTTAGATAAGCGGACCCATGACTTGCGCTTGGCCCGTCAGATCACGATCCAACAAGCACCACAGATCCGTTTGATTCAAAATACCAACCAAGCATTAGCAGAAAAGATTCAGGCATCTGTCAATACAGCGATTCCTTTATGGAAAAACCAAGTCGTTATCGCACTGACTTTATTGCGTCAAAAAGATGCGGTTACTGCACAACGCCAAGTTTCGGAAACAACGAATGATCTCTTACGTAAGAACTCTGAAATGCTGAAGGTCTCTGCGATCGAAACAGCTAAAGAAAACGAACGAGGAATCGTTGATATCGAAACGCTGCAAAAAACGCAAAACGATCTTGTCGAAACAATTCAGGAAACATTGCGTATCCAAAAAGAAGGAAAAGAAAAACGCCGAGCGGCCGAAGTGGAATTGGGTCACTTGGAAGAAGACCTCAAAGATCGCTTGTTGGACTTGACTGGAAACAAATAATTCAGGCAGACGCAATACTGTTTTCTATTAGCTGAACGAGCCTCTGGGAATCTCTCAGGGGCTCGTTTTTTACAGTGTCATCACTTTTGGTTTCCTGCCAAGACATGAACAAAAACAAGAGCGTTAGCAAACACTAACGCTCTTGCTGGTTTTCTTCATTCAATGCACTATTGCGGTACCCATAGATAAAATAGATCAGCAAACCAATGACGATCGTAATACCAAAAACGATCCAAGTGGCTGTCTGCAATCGCGTCATCAAGAACAAACAGCTAGCAACAGAAACTAATGGCAAGACTGGCACAAGCGGCACCTTGAATTCCCCTTTTTTGGGCATGCCCATCATTTTACGCAGCTTGATGATCCCCAACGACATTAAGATCAAGTAGGCCAATGCCACGATATTCGTTAATTCTGCCAAAATATTCAATGGAAAAGCTGCGGCAAAAAAGAAGGCGACGACTCCAGCTGCATAAGTCGCTTTTTTCGGTGTCTTATGCTTAGGATTAATTTTTTGCAATGATTTTGGCAACAAGCCATCCTTACTGATAGCATAAAGCAAACGTGCTAATGAGTACATCATGGAAATCGTCACTGTCAGCAGCGTTAAAATGGCACCCACCGAAATCACCGAACCAACTAAGCCGTGATCGATATATCGCATGGCAAAAGCTACCGGATCATTGACATTCAATTCTTTAAAGGGAACGATTCCAGTCAAAATCAGCGTGACCACGATATACAATAAGGTAGCGATCGCAATTGAACCGATAATTCCCCGGGGCACATCTTTTTGCGGATTTTCAACTTCTTCCGCAGCCATTGCGACCGCATCAAAGCCCAAAAAAGCAAAGAAAACAAGTGCCGCCCCATTAAAGACGCCCGAAAATCCGAAAGGCATGAACGGCTGCCAGTTGCTTGGCTTCACAAAAAATACCCCAAAAAAGATAAAAAGCGCAATGATCCCGAATTTGACCCAAACCATAGCATTGTTCAATCGCAAGGCTTTTTTGGCTTCTTGACTTACCCAAATCGTCACAAAAATGATCACTAATCCTGCAATCAGATCAATGTACGTTCCTTCGCCAGGATTATAGCCAGCAGTCAGCGCTTTTGGCAGATGCACACCGATACTTGTCAAGAACCCTTGGACATAACCGGACCAGCCAGAGGCCACCGAAGATACTGCCAACATAAACTCGCATAGCAGAAACCAGCCAGCGAGCCATGCAACAAATTCGCCAAATACAACATACACATACGAATAGGCACCGCCTAATACAGGGATACGGGAAGCAAACTCCGCAAATGAGAGCCCTGATAAGATAACGACAAAAGCCGCTAAGACAAATGACAAGATCAATGCTGGCCCTGCATATACAGCAGAAGCCGCGCCGGTCACAACAAAAATACCTGTGCCGATGATTGCGCCAATACCCAACATGATCAAGTCTTTCAATTTCAAATCTTTTTTCAAATGACTAACGGGACTGGCTTCAATAGTTTTTTTACGAAATAAATCCATAAATCCTCCTAAATTTCACTACTTATGCAGCTTTCATATACCCTAGAAGGATACCACCAAAAATAACAAGCAAGCAACCAAAAACCACATATTTGAACTCTTTTTTGGTTTTTTTCTCCCCTAATAAGAATATGCCTCCCAGTGTAGAGATAATAATCCCCATCTGTGACAGCGAGAAACCCACGGCCAGTCCGATCTGTTGAACTGTTATCAACATACAAACATTTCCTATTCCCCACAACAATCCTGATAATGTATTCTTCCAGACCGCCCGATTGACTTTGGTTTTTCTTAGAGCAAAGAAACTAGCGCCAATCAGCATGCCTATACTCTGAGGCAAGATTATTGCCAATGGGTCAATTCCCGCCCAAGTAATAATGATTGTGTAAGCACCATAGCCAATTGTTGAGGAAATCAACGAACGAAAGCCTCTAGGAAAATCCAACATCTTGTTTTCTGTCTCAGGCATTTGTTCCCCGTCTTGTCGTGCGGTCAAATAGGCACCAGTTACTAATAAAATCAATGCGGTGATTCCCAACAAATAGTCTCGTGATTGCGTCCATTCGCCAAAAAAAAGGGCTCCAGCAATTGTATTTAAGATCAATTGCATACCAGTAGATAACGGAAGCCCCACCGAAACGCCCAGATATTTCATTCCATGAAATTGACCATTTTGACCAACTGACCAGCAAAGTCCTGACAGCAAACCAATCACTACGATCCAGCCATCAATCGTCGGCATAGTGACAAAGAAAACAATCAGTGAAAAAAGGAATGCACCAATTGTCATTCCTAATGTCTGTTGATTCGCATCCCCACCTAATTTTCCACTGACCAATCCGATACTGCCCCAGGCAAACATCGGTATTAAAGCAAATACTATACTCATCTTATCCATCCTTATCATTCAATTTGACACACAAGGTTCAGTGTATCAGTGAAAACGGTATAGAGACAAGAACTAAATGGTATTTCTCAAAAAATCATTAGCGATTTTCTTGATAGTAGCTTAGCAGAGGGAAGTAAAGCGTGACGGTTGTCCCTTCTCCCACAACCGATGAAATCGTTAACTCAATTCCTAATTCTTTGGCCAGATTCTTGGCTAAATAGAGCCCTAACCCTGTCGAGTGCATATCAGTCTTCCGACCATTCTCACCAGTAAATCCCTTATCAAAGACTCGCCTTAGATCTTCTGCCGGAATACCGATTCCAGAATCTTCTACCGAAAGACGCGTTCCTTGCCCATCTTTTTGGATTTGGACAATGATTCGCCCATTTTCCGGAGTATACTTCAATGCATTACTGAGGATTTGCCGAAAAATAAAACTCAGCCATTTGCCGTCAGTTAATACTTGCTGGTCTCCCCCTTTAATCGCATAGTGAATATTCTTCTGAATGAACACGTTGGCTTGACTGCGAATAACCGGCTGAATCGTCGCTTTCAATGACACTTCTTGAACAAGGTAATCTTTGGAAAAACTGTCCAAACGTGCCACATACAGCACTTGTTCCACATACTCATTGATCCGATTCACTTCGTTTTCCAGTAAAATATACTTTTCATCTGGAATATCAAATTCAATCGAATTTAACAGTAAGCGCGTCGCTGCCAAAGGTACTTTAATCTCATGGACCCAAGAATCAATGTATTCCTTTTGCTCTTCTTGATTGCTTATCACTTGCTGCATCAAGTCTTGGTGTTCGCGAATCAGCTGATTGATATAGTTTTGAACCAGTTCTTCCTCTGATGAACGCGCACCATGAATATAGTTTTGTAAGACACTGTCTGACTCATGGAATGTGAGCTTTTGCCAGAAACGACGTTTAGTAATATAAAAAACGCCCAAAAAAAGCAGTAGAACGACTGATTCCATCAAAAAAAGATAGCCAACAGTTCCCCAGTCGATGGGGAAATCAGGTGTCAGCCACATCACTAGAATCATCAGCAAGAAAAAAATCACCCAACCAATCAGAAGTAACCAGCGGTCTTTTAAGAAGGCAATGAATGACATCGGTTTGTTCATGGCACAATATACCCTTGTCCAACTTTGGTTTCGATGTAATTATCCATACCGGCTTGCTCAATCTTCCGACGCAAGCGATTGATATTGACAGTCAATGTATTGTCGTCAACAAAACGTTCATCATCCCAGAGCGCTCGCAACAGCTTTTCTCGACTAAGGATCTTCCCGTGATTCTTCATCAATATATATAACAATCGATACTCATTTTTGCTTAAATCAATTACTTCATCATTGATCTGCATGCTGCTGTTGTCGATATTCAAAGTAAGCCCATTGTGAACCAGCGTTTCGCTGTTGTTTTCGACATAGTTATAGGAACGGCGCAGCAGTGCATTGATTTTTGCAATCAAGACATCGATCTCAAATGGCTTCGTCACGAAATCATCTGCCCCCATGTTCATCGCCATGATCATATCCATATTCGTATTACGGCTTGATATAAAAATAATCGGTACTTTCGATGTCTCTCTGATTTTCTGGCACCAATAATAGCCGTCAAAAACCGGTAAATTGATGTCCAACAAAATCAATTGCGGTTCTTGCTCTTCAAAATCGTCAAAAACCTGATGAAAATCAGTTGTTCCAAATGTTTCGAATTGCCATTTTTCAAGTTCTTCGATGATCAGCTGGCGAATAACTGCTTCATCTTCTACTACCATGATTTTTGCCATCTGAATATTCCCCTCCACTTCTTTTCTTTACTTTAACAAATATCTAAATCGAAAGCGAATGATAATCCCAGCTTTAAAAAAAGCTAAAAAAACTCTCAAATCCGCCAGATAAAAAAGTTCCTTTTCTCTGACTCTCTAAGAGTTTCTTTGTCTATTCAATAATCATCGCTGCTTCTAATAATAACTTTCCAACAAATAAAACGATCCCATCTACAAACAAGACACTCATATTGACGCCCAGTAACATAGACAATCGTTCTACCACATCGATCTGCGGTCGTTTTCTCATGTATGCTATCAGAAAAAGATTCACACCATAAGTGACAGCCATGATCACTAACATAATAAATACCAACATTAACCCTTCATTCTCTATTCATTATTTTTCTAAAAATTGTTTGATTGCAGACTGATCGATCGCTTCAAACGGCAGCAAACGTTCACTGATTTCGCGGACGATCGCCGGCAAATGTCCAGGTTGGTCATTTTCGATCTGCAAGACCAATAATGGTTCATGCAAACTCAACCGCAACAAAAACCACCCTTGTCCATAAGGTGCAGAAACCTGTATACGGATGCCTTCTTCATTTTCATTGTCAATCTGCCACCCCGATGGGAGATGATGCGCTAGCGATGCGATAACCTTCTCCCCGGTTGCGCGATAATCTGAATCATTGATCTTGAAACGCAATTCTTGGGTTTCAACTGGCTGTTTCAGCGCCGCGATCAAGTCTTCCAAACTGATATTTTGCGCACGAAGTGTTGGCAGCAACATCAAGATCTTCGCAATAACATATGCACCATCATCTAAAAAATAGTTTTCCTTGAATGCTGCATGTCCACTAGTTTCAATCGCCAACTGAGCATTAATGCCTTTTTCGTTAAGGGCGATCGCTTTGTTGATGACATTGCGATACCCGGAAATATAACGCACTTGATGACCACCTAGCGATTCAATAAATGTCTTTAGATGAGTGGAGGTCGGGGAATTCGTGACAATACTCGCAGCCGGATGTTCGGATAAGACGATTTTACTTAAAACAGCAATCATGTTGTTGCGGTTCAGCGGCTGTCCACTTTTGGTCACCACAGCGGATCGATCGACATCGGTGTCAAAGATGATTCCCAAGTCTGCTTGTTCTCGTAAAACAGCTTCCATAATACTAGCCATCGCTTCTTTATTATCCGGATTAGGAATGTGGTTAGGGAAGTGTCCATCTGGCTCCAGAAACTGTGAACCATTCGTATCTGCCCCTAACGGCACTAAAACTTGCTCTGCAAAAAAACCACCTGCGCCATTTCCAGCATCCACAATGATTTTCATTCCAGCCAATGGCTGTTCTTCTTCTGTCTGCATCCCATGACGAATTTTCGTCACCATATCTGCTGCATAGGGAGTAAGTAAGTCTCGTTGGTAATACTCGCCGAGTTGGTCAGCCGGATGAGCTTCAGGATGTGCTAAGATAAACGAGATATCTTCTTTTTCTGCACCACCAGATTTACTAAAAATCTTGATTCCATTAAAGTAATAGGGCAAATGACTGGCTGTCAGCATCACACCGGCATCACAATCAAAATCAGCAAACTGGGTACTCATAAATAGCGCGGGTGTTGTAGCCAGCCCACAATCAATAACCGTAATCCCTTCTATTCGCAATTGGTTCATAAACGCCTGCTGCAGCGTTTCACCACTTAAACGACTATCACGACCAACTGCCACTTTTAAGGGTTCCGTATATCGCTGCAGCAACCAGGTCCGCAGACCTGAAGCAATTTCTTTCACTGCATCTTCTGTTAAATCCGCTGTAAGATCTGCTGTCGAAAGCGCGATTCCACGGATATCTGAACCATTTTGCAACTTCATTCGCTTCATCTTCTCCACTCCTTTTTTGTAAACGGAAACAACTCCATTATATCAAAGGTAGCATAAAAAGAAACGCCTTTTTAGTATTTTTTACTTTTAAACAAACAATTTATGAAGCACTAAATTCGAGAAGAAGACCTAGTAAATTTTTGCAGAAAAAATGCGCTCAGTCCTTGAAAGGAATCCCTTCCAGCTGTAATAATTTCCGCTTGATCGGCAAACCTCCCCGATAACCAGTCAATCGACCATTTTTTCCCAGGACACGATGGCAAGGGACAATAATCATCATCGGATTGCGTCCGACAGCATTGGCAACCGCTCGGACGGCACTAGGACGTTGGATTCTCGCCGCTAATTCACTATAGCTGACAGTCGTTCCATAAGGGACTTCAGTTAACGCTTGCCAAACAGTTTGTTGGAACGGTGTACCGACAAAGTCAAAAGGAAAATCGAAGGCTACTGGCTCCCCGGCGAAATAGGCTTTCAGCGGCTTTGCATACCTTTCTGGTGTCTGAGAACATTCACGAATTTCTGCATATGGGAAAAAAAGAGCCAACTCTGCATGTTCTGCTAAACGACCAAAATAAGCAGCCCCCTGATCAGTGACACCCAGTTCATACATTTCCTCATTCAATTGGATCTGTGAAACCGTTAAATGCATCCTATTTCCTCCTATCTATCCACTTACTCCTCATAGTTTTTCTTTAGTATAGCACAGCAGCAAGAAAAAAAACGAAGACCCTTAAATCCGGTCTTCGTTTCCTGGGAAAAAATCAGTCTAACTCAATTTTTCCTGTATACAGTTGGTAATAGGTCCCCTTCTCTGCTAATAACGTATCATGAGTACCTCGTTCAATGATTCGACCATGATCCATCACCATGATCACATCTGAATTCTGAATCGTCGAAAGACGGTGAGCGATCACGAAAACTGTCCGACCTTGCATCAGCCGGTCCATTCCAGACTGGACGATCCGCTCTGTTCGCGTATCAATGCTGGAAGTCGCTTCATCTAAAATCATAACAGGCGGATCGGCGATCGCCGCTCTGGCAATTGCTAGTAGCTGTCGCTGTCCTTGCGACAGCCCTTCGCCATCCCCCGTGATTACGGTATCGTACTTCTCAGGTAAATGATTGATGAACATATCCGCATTCGCCAGTTTTACTGCCGCTTCTACTTCCTCATCCGTGGCATCCAGTTTACCAAAACGAATATTTTCTCGAATCGTTCCTGTGAATAAATGTGTATCTTGCAAGACGATCCCTAATGAGCGCCGCAGAGATTCTAGTTGGATCTTTTGAATATTGATGCCATCATAACGGATCTTTCCCTCTTGAATATTGTAAAAACGATTGATCAAGTTAGTGATGGTCGTCTTACCGGCTCCCGTTGCTCCCACAAAAGCAACTTTCTGTCCCGGTTCAGCAAAAAGATTGATGTCATGCAGAACCATTTGATGATCCACATACCCAAAATCAACTGCTTCAAAACGAACATCTCCAGTCAATTCTGTGTACGTAACAGTTCCATCTTCGTGAGGATGTTTCCAAGCCCAGAGTCCTGTACGATTTGTTGTTTCCACTAAATGGCCAGATTCCCATTTGGCATTGACTAGCGTGACATACCCTGTATCAATCTCTGGGGTCTCATCCAACAAATGAAAAATACGTTCTGCACCTGCCAAAGCCATGATCACAAAGTTGATCTGCTGTGAAATTTGGCTGATCGGTCCATTCAGCGAACGGCTAAGCTGTAAGAAAGAAGCAATCATCCCTACGGTTAGTCCCGAGACACCATTGATGGCAAAGAGCCCGCCGATAATTGCGATCAGCACGTATTGAACATTCAGCAAGTTCATCATGATCGGCATCAATGTATTGGCATTGACATTGGCCTTTGTAGCACTGGATTGCAACTGGTCATTCAAAGCATCAAATTCCTGCATGACAACGTGTTCATGGTTAAAGATCTTGACAACTTTCTGTCCATGCATCATTTCTTCAATATAGCCATTGACTGCGCCTAGATCCCGTTGTTGTGCGCCAAAGAAGCGGCCGCTTTTGCGGGAGATGATCCGAATCACATTCAGCATCAAAATGACCGAAACCAGTACAAAGCAAGTCAATGGGATACTAATGGAAAACATCGCAATGAAAACCGAGCAAAATGTGACGGCAGCCATCATCAAATTGGGAATACTTTGAGAAATCATTTGCCGTAATGTATCCGTATCGTTGGTGAAATGACTCATCATATCACCATCAGAATGGCCATCAAAATAACCAATCGGTAATTTTTGCATATGTTTGAACATCTGATCGCGGATTTTTTTCTGAGTGCCCTCACTGATTTTGACCATCATAAAGTTGTAAGTCAAACCAGCAATGATCCCAATTAAATAAATAATTGCCATCTGAATAATAGCTGCCAGCAGTCCGCTGAAGTTAGGATTGCTTTGTCCCAGCAGCGGAGTGATATGGTCATCGATCACCACTTGCAAAAAAAGTGAGCCGCGAACATTGGCAAAAGCACTTAACAAGATCATGAACAATACGATAATCAACTGCAGTTTGTAATCGCCAAACATGGTCGCCAGCAGCCGTTTCAAGGTTCTCTGGGGATTTGCTGCTTGTCTATTCTTCACCTTCACCAAATCCTTTCTGCTGCGAGTCGTAGACTTCACGATAAATTTCATTGCTAGTTAATAATTCTTCATGGGTTCCGATTCCGTTGATTTTCCCATCATCCATCACAATGATTCGATCGGCATCTTCGATCGAATTGATCCTTTGGGAAATGATGATCGTTGTCGTTCCCGGGATTTCTTGTTTCAATCCTGCTCGAATACTACGGTCTGTCTTTGTATCAACAGCGCTAGTAGAGTCATCCAGAATCAGAATTTTCGGTCTTTTTAACAGCGCTCGCGCGATCGTTAACCGCTGCTTTTGTCCACCGGAGACATTATTTCCTCCTTGAGAGATCAATGTGTCATATTTATCAGGAAATTCTTGGATAAAAGGATCCGCTTGGGCAATTTTTGCTACCCGCTGAATCTCTTCATCCGTTGCTTCCGCGTTTCCCCAGCGAAGATTCTCACTGATCGTCCCGCTAAAAAGGACATTGTTTTGCAAAACCATACTGACTTGATCCCTCAATGCTGCCAAATCATAGGCGCGAACATCTTGTCCCCCAACGAGAACACGACCGTCAATGACATCGTACAAACGGGGGATCAATTGGACCAGCGTTGATTTTGCACTTCCGGTTCCGCCGATGATCCCGATTACCTCTCCGGATTCAATTCGTAAGTTGACATTTTCCAATGCCAATCTCGTTTGATCATTTGCGTAACTGAAACAAGCATTTTCAAAGACAATTGAACCATCTTTGACTTCTGTCAATGGCGATGCCGGATTTTTCAAGTCGCTTTCTTCATCCAAAACTTCCACCACCCGCTGTGCGGAAGTACGAGCAATCAGAATCTGAACAAATGCCATTGACATCATCATCAAACTCATCAAGATCTGCATAGTATAGTTGAACATGCTAACCAGTTCCCCTGTCGTCAAGCTGCTGTGCTCAACGATCAGTTGGGCACCGAACCAAGACAACAGCAACATACAGCTATAGATCGAGAATTGCATCAAAGGCATATTGAACGAGACGATTCGTTGTGCTAGCGTAAAGTTGCGGTAGACATCATTTGACACCTCGTCAAAAAGTTCTTCTTGCTGCTCTTCTCTGACGTAGGACTTGACCACACGGATTCCTTGAAGATTTTCTTGGACTACGTTGTTCAAACGGTCATAGATCCGAAATACTTTCAAGAAAAGCGGATGAGCAAAGCGAATCACTAAAGCAAGTCCGATGGCTAGAATTGGCAAGACGACTAGGTAAACCAGCATCAATTCTGGACTGATCGTGCTAACCATGATCAGTGAGAAAACCAGAATCAATGGACTGCGCACCAAGATTCGGATAATCATTTGGTAAGCATTTTGCACATTAGTCACATCGGTGGTCATTCTCGTGATCAAACTAGAGGAAGAAAAACGGTCGATATTGGAAAAAGAAAAATCCTGAATCTTGCTAAAAAGATTGTGGCGAAGATTTCGAGCAAAACCGGCAGAAGCAATCGCAGCTGTTCGTCCTCCTAAAGTTCCTAGCATCAGTGCCAATAATGAGCACAAAAAAAGCAGACCGCCATAGCGCAAAATGACGCCCGCGTGTCCTTTTTCAATTCCTTGGTCGATCATCATTGCCATGATCAGTGGCATAATGACATCTAGCGCCACTTCGCCGGCAACATAGACCGGTGTCAATAGGCTGGCTTTTTTATAATCGCCAACATTTGCTAGTAATTTTTTGATCATTTCTTTCGTCCCTTCTCTATGTAAAATACTGCTTATTGACTGGTTATCAATTCAACTGTACCGTATCGATAAAAGGTTTTCAAGCATGCATGCTTGAAAACCTGTGATTACTTGATAACAAAAAAACTCTCTCCATTTTTCAAAATCCAAGTAAAAAAAAAGAAAAACTATCTAAATGCAGGTAGATCCTTCTGTTTCAGTCTGTCATTGTCGACAAACAGAAGACACACTTCATTTAGATAGTTCACTCACTTATTGCTTGGGTTCTGTAGCTTTGTTACGGGCCCGATTGCTAAATGTCTCATTCGGTAGTGGCACTGTTGACTGTTTCTAGCGGATCCTTTACATTTTCTGTCTCAGGACTGACCGGTAATGATTCGGTCTCGCCTTGCAGATTTCCGCGACTAATCCCGATGGTGATCGATACTTCCAATGGAATAAATTCACCATAACGACTCATCTCCACAACTGTTCCTTTTGGTTCTGCTGAATCTACATAGTAGACATCATAATATACAGAAGCACCTTTCGATTTGTACTCATCAAAGAACATTTTTGGCAGATCGCCTTCCGTTGCTTGGTGCCGGATATCCTTCAAATACGGTTGCCCCAGTGAATAAACCACTTTCACTGTTGGCAATGTATCGCTGTCACTATATTCTTTGCCCGCCTCTTCCGACTGACTGATGAAATTGCCATAACCGATTTGATCAGAATAAACTGTCTTGACTTGAATCGGTATCTTCGATTCTAGCCCCTCTGCCTGCTCGATGGTATACTGTGAGAAATCAGGAACAACTAATGCTTTCCCTTTAGAAACTTTGACAAGAAGTTGATCCTTTTTGGCCAATTTGCTGCCTTTGACTGGTTCTTGGGAAACCACGACGTCTAGAGCAACTGTATCAGAAAAAACAGCTTCTTCTTTGTACTTCAATTCATTTTTCTTAGCCCACTCTTGAGCTTCACCTTTGTTTTTCCCTGTAAAATCAGTAACTTCGATGTTCTTCTCGAAGACTTCTTTTCCTTTTGAATAATAGATGCTTAAGCGATCTTTGCGCTTATAAGCTTTGAGATCTTGCTCTTTATTTGCTGCTTCTTGTTTGATGAATACACCTGCTTCGACTTTGTCGTCATACTGTTCGATCAACGAGATATTTTCTGCCTTTTGTTTCTCGATCCATTCTTTTGCCGCTTCGGTAGTCAGTGACGAAAAGTCGGGCAGCTCGATCATTTCTTCTGGGTCAGGACCTAGGCTTGCTTTGACTGTCAAAGTCTTGCCTTTTTTGATCTTCTGATCTGCAGCAACACTTTGACTAACGATTCGATTGGTCTCTACCTCAAAATCATACACTTGATCGACTTTGATCGCCACGCCTTCTTCCATGCCCCATGTTCGGGCTTCGGATAAATCTTTCTTAGCAAAATCAGGAACCTTCACATGAGTCAATTGATAATACACCACACTGCTGATGGCAATCAGCACAATGACAGCACCAGCGATCAGCGCGTATTTTTTACGCTGCCGCTTGCGATAAGTTGGATCAAACTCTGTCTCTTCTTTTCCGAACCGACTGACCGGTTGAGAAGAGCTAGTTTCCTTGCGCGTTCTTCGCTTCATTTCCTTCGGATCCGATGCTGCTGCAGCTTTACTCTCTCCTGCGCCCTGATCAGATGTCTGAGAATCTGGAATTGGTTCTGCTTTACGCTCTGTTTTTTCGTCAAACTCAGTTTCTTTAGGAGAGCTTTGCTTCTTGCCATCGTAATTACCAGGACTGAAATTTGATAAAAAATCACTCATCTTTATTCAACACACCTTTACGCAAATAGAGTACTTCGTCTGCTTGTTGGGCGATTTCATTCGCATGGGTCACAACAATCACACATTTGTTATGCATATGAGCCAAATCTTTAAAAATATCGATGATTTCCTGTTCCATTTCTTCATCTAAATTACCCGTTGGTTCGTCTGCCAAAATAATATCAACATTCGTCGCCAGTGCACGAGCTATTGCCACCCGTTGCTGTTCCCCACCAGACAACTGATTGACTAAACGATCTGCTTTTTCTTTCGTGATCCCAATATAGTCCAATAAATTGTATGCGACTTCCCGCTGGTTCTCCGGCAATTGATTATCCGTGATCGACATTGGGACTAGAACATTTTCTACCGCAGACAGGTAAGGAATCAAATTGTAACTTTGAAAGATGATACTGATATCGTCTCGGCGATATTTCTCATGTCCGATTTTTTGAATATCTTCTCCATTAAAGAAAACAGCGCCACTTTTAGGTGTATCCAACGCACTGATCAAAGAGAGAAATGTGGTTTTTCCTGACCCTGACTGTCCTAAAATGGCATAAAACTTGCCTTTTTCAAACGCCACCGATGTTTCTTTCAAAATATAGCGCCGCTGATCGCCATCTTGATAATAGTAATCTACTTCTTTTGTTTCCAACAAAGCCATTTTTTCTTCCCCCTACATCATGATTTTCTTTGGATTCAGCCGTAGAATATACAACAACGGCAAGATTGCAGACAATAAGACTGTACCTAATCCCAATAAAAGATAGGTGATGACATACCCCATAGAAAAAGTGACTTTATAAGCACTTTGGACATCCGCATAGCTGAGAGTATTTGTCATCATTGTGCTTGAAATGGAATAGGTATCCGTTTGGGACAGATTCGTCATCCAGTCACTTTGCATCAATGTTTGAGAAACCGCACTTCCTAATAGATTTCCCGTCACCAATGAGCAGATTAGAGCGACTAAGCTGACGAGCACCACTTCAATAACGATTTGCCCAATCACTTTCCCACGGCCTTCTCCTAAAGATAGATAGATCCCTAATTCCTGCTTGCGGTCTCGCAAAAACAATAGAACGACTAATGAAATGATAAAGACCGTAGCAATAGCAGCAACAATCACGATATAGCGGGAAATCGTTCCCAGACGATTCATTCCTCCGGCAATCTGATCGTATTGATCTGTGGAAGCTACCACATGATAGTAATCTGGTAATAATGGATTGGCTTCTTGTTTGAATGCTTCAACATCGTCGGTAGAGTTCAAAACATACATCGCTTGATAATACTCTTCCGGTTCGGCCTCCGTATCTTCGGCCATTACCGTATCTCCCCACAATTTTTCGTTTTGGAATTTACTAAAATCTTTCACCAACTGATTGGCAGCATAAATCGTATTGATCTGTTCAACAGCTTGCCAGATTTGATTGGATTTTTCTTCTTGCGAAGGATTACTATTGGCCGATTCCTTTTTAACTACACTAAAAATCCCTGCAATTTTGACAGGATAATCAGCTGTGACAACTTTTGTTTGGATTTCTGCACTTTCACTCTCTGCATCTTCATCATCTGAAGTAGCCGTACTATCATCACTGTCACCCATCGGATCTTGAGGGACTTCACTATACATATCCCAAACAAATTGATCGCCAACCGACAAATTATTTTTTTCAGCGACTTCTTTACTAATCAAAATCGAGTTAGTGGTTTCTGACAAGTCTTTTTCACTAAACACTTCTCCATCGATCAGCTTGATGTTGCCTTCTTCCATATCTAATGGCTGTGGTCGATTGCCGCCCTTTAAATTAAAATAATTGCCGCCCGCCATGCCAAAAGATTCATCTTCTGGTGTATAGGCTTTGAATTTCTTGGTCTCTAACCAACCCATCATGGTATAGTCGTAATATTTGACGTAATCTAATTCTCCCACTTTGTCATAGTCCGCCGTTTTTGGCGTTTTCGGACTATTTTCTTCAGAATAAACTTCCTCATCTGATTTTCCTGAATTGTCTTTCTCAAACTGCTCATAATCAAACTCGACTGTAGCAACGTTGCCCATTTTCTTTTTCGTTTCCCGTTCCACATTCATAGTAGACTGCTGCACAGCTACCGCACCTGCGATCACGTTACCTAAAATAAAGATGACTAAAAATAAAATAAACGACTTCCCTTTCCTGCGAGTAACACTTTTTAATGCACGCTGCCAAAAATTCATTGTCATTTCCTCCAGTGACATTATTTTTTAACTATTATTTCACATTTGCGCTTTAAGGACAATCTAATTTATTGAAAGTTTTTTAGGGATGGATAAAAATAAATAACTTTTTTGTAACTGCTACCATTACGAAAAGGAATAGATTCAGCTCTTAAATAACTATTTCTGATCAGAAAGAACTATCTTACAGTTTTGTAAGATAGTCCAAAGACAAAAGGGTTGGTACCAGAAGTGCTACAAGATGGACTTATTTCCACTAAAAAAAGACTACCAACTTGCATGTTGGCAGTCCTCTTTAAACTATTTGCTTTGGTTCTTTTGGCATGTTGGATAGGCAGTCGTTGTGAACGCAGCCTATTTTTCCTTCGTATCGATCAGGATCGTTACAGGACCGTCATTGATTAATGACACTTGCATGTCTGCGCCAAAGCGACCCGTAGCCACTTCGATACCTGCAGCGTGCAGACCCGCATTGAAAGCTTCGTACAATGGTGTAGCCACTTCAGGTCTGGCAGCTTGAATAAAGCTTGGACGGTTTCCTTTTTTGGTCTCGCCATACAATGTGAATTGCGAGATACTCAAAATAGCACCTTCGATTGCTTCAATCGATTGATTCATTTTTCCCGCTTCATCTTCAAACACCCGCAAATTTTTGATTTTTCGAACCAAGTAATCCACATCTTCTTGGCTATCTTCATGAGTGATTCCCAAGAGAACTAAAAAACCTTTTTGGATTGCTCCTACAGTAGTTCCATCGATTGCAACACTGGCTTCACTTACACGTTGAATGACTGCTCGCATGTCTCGCGTCTCACCCCTTTGTTCTTCTGACACTATATACTTCTGGGATTTGTTTGATTTTGTCCACAATTGACTTAAGATGTGTTAGGTTCTGAATTGAGACCGTGATTCTAATGGTGGCCATCTTGTCTTTGTTGGTTTTCGCTTCCACACTGACCAATCGTTTAGTAACAGCGTTGACTGTTTGCAAGACATCATTCAACAATCCGGAACGATCATAACCATAGATTTCCAGATCTGCATCGTATTCTTTGCCGCTGTTAGAAGTATCTTCCCACTCGACATCGATTAGACGATTGACGATCTCTTTGCTTTGGACATTCGGACAGTCACTGCGATGGATCGAGATGCCGCGGCCCTTCGTGATATACCCGACAATGGCATCACCAGGAACTGGATTACAGCAACGAGAGATTCGGATCAGTAAGTTGTCCACGCCTTCGATCACGATCCCGCCTTCATGGCGGACTTTCATTTTCTCTGGTTCTTTCTTCGCTGGCTGATTGATCATGTCTTGTACTTGTTGTTTTTGTTTTTCGATCTGCTTCTCACGGCGTTCTTCTTCCGTCAAACGATTGGCCAGTGTAGTTGGACTCACTTCGCCAAAACCGACAGAAGCAAATAAATCATCTTCTGTTTGATAATTAAATCGTTCGCAGGCTTCTGCCATCTTGCTTTTTGTTAAAAATTCTTTTGGTACAAAGCCCATGTCTTGCAATGTTTTGACCACTGCTTCGTGCCCTTTGATGATGTTTTCGTCACGATCTTGGGCCTTGAAAAAACGTTTGATCTTGTTTTTAGCTTTGCTGGTAGCTACAAGCTTGATCCAGTCGCGGCTTGGTCCGAATGAATTTGGTGATGTCAAAATTTCAATGATATCGCCATTTTTCAATTTGTAATCCAACTGGACCATCTTGCCATTCACTTTTGCACCAGTGGTTTTGTTCCCGATATCGGTATGAATACTGTAGGCAAAATCCAGCGGACTTGAACCTTGAGGCAATTCTGTGACATCGCCTTTCGGTGTGAATACATATACTTTGTCACTGAAAATGTCCCCTTTGACACCTTCCATAAATTCAGAAGCATCGTAGCTTTCATCCTGGAGTTCCAAAATTTCGCGGAACCAACCGACTTGCTGGGTCATTTTGTCTGCTTTGACTTTCTCGGTTCTACCCTCTTTATATGCCCAGTGAGCAGCAACCCCGAATTCAGCAATCTCATGCATCTCATGGGTACGAATCTGGATTTCTACTGGATTGCCTTTGGGACCGATCACTGTCGTATGTAGTGACTGATACATATTTGCTTTAGGCATCGCAATGTAATCTTTAAATCGACCTGGCATTGGTTTCCATTTTGTGTGGATCGTTCCTAAAACAGCATAACAATCTTTGATTGAATCAACGATTACCCGAATAGCCAAAAGATCATAGATTTCATTGAATTGTTTCTTCTGGTCTTTCATTTTGCGGTAAATGGAGTAGATATGTTTCGGACGACCATAGATCTCAGCAAAAATATCTAGTTCTTCAGTTGCAAGTCGAATCTGTTCAACGGTTTCCGACACATAAGCTTCCCGTTCTTCCCGCTTGGTTTGCATCAAGTGAACGATCCGATAATATTGTTGTGGATTCAAATAACGTAGTGAAATATCTTCTAGCTCCCACTTGATACGGCTGATCCCTAAACGATGCGCCAATGGTGCATAAATCTCCATCGTTTCTTGGGCGATTCGCCGTTGTTTGTCTTCCCGCAGGTGTTTCAATGTACGCATATTATGTAAGCGGTCCGCTAATTTGACCATGATCACGCGCAAATCTTGAGCCATCGCGATCAGCATTTTGCGATGATTCTCTGCTAGCTGTTCTTCATGGGATTTGTATTTGATTTTCCCTAATTTTGTCACACCATCGACCAGCATCGCTACATCTGCACCAAAGACTTCTTTTAGATCTGCTAGGGTCACTTCCGTATCTTCTACCACATCATGTAAAAAACCAGTGGCGACTGTATGAGGATCCATTTGTAGTTCCGCTAAAATCCCTGCTACTTGAATAGGATGGATGATGTAAGGCTCGCCGGACTTGCGAAACTGATCTTTGTGGGCTTCTGTCGCATAATCTAAAGCTTTCTGTACAAATGCAACATGTTCTTCACTCATATAATGGGCCACGAGCTTGATCACACCAGGTCCGGATAATATCACTTCTTTTGCCATGAAACGCGCCTCCTTTTTTCCTATTTTCAAAAAGCAAGACAGAAGCCGCTTCTAAAGAATTCTGCTATCCCCAACTCTCTGAATAGCAGAACTCTTGAAGCAATGCGCTTCTGCCTGGCCATCTTCTTTTATGATTAGTGTCATTATACAAATTTTTCTTGTTTTTTTCAATTCTCTCTATTCTGGTCAAGCGAGACAAAATACCGGTTTATTCATTCAACAGTAACGCTGACTCTGTAAAGGGCACGCCGATTTTTGCCGCCCCTGCCTGTAAAAGTTCTGCAAGTGATTTCTGATCCGTAACAGACGCTGCCGTGTTGACTTGGATCGTCAGTTGCGGTCCTCCATCTAAAGCAAAAATCGAGACATCATGCAACGCATCTGAAACAGTTAACTGCTGACCAAGAGTAATACTAGGCCAGTCCCATGCTTTCAAACGCTGTGCTACTTGGATCTTTGTCAACTCATTCATAAGTGAAGTATTGACAGCCCAGCGGATCTCACCACCAGACAAAGCCAGTGACCGGCTTGTCTCCATTAACTCCGCCAGATCAGCCGTCCGCTCTTTTTCCACCAACAAAGCCGCTGGTAGCCAGACTTCTAAAAAATCAGCGCCATCCATAAAGGAATGACCGATCTCAAAAGCTTTCTTAGCGATTGTTCCTTGTGCCAAGGGAAAATCAACTGCACAGCCGACTTGGATCTCGGAGCCTTCAGTTAACTGCTTCGCTCTGCGCAAATCACTAGGCAACACGATGACTTCTTGGACACCAAGTGTGTTAAATTCAGTAAACGTATCTTTTAACAACCAATCCGTCAGTCCAGCTTGTAAAAATCGAAAACTAAGCTTGTCTTTGAATTGCGTCACTTGATCACTTCCTTACTAATTCAGTTAGTACGCTGACAGCACTCAAAAAATAAAATGGGGCGGTTTCGGTTCGCAAAATACGTGGCCCTAACCCACAGATCACAGCACCTTGAGATTCAGCACGAGTGATTTCAGCAGGTGTCAGCCCACCTTCGGGTCCGAAAATTGCTAAGATTTTGCTGCCGGGCGCTGCTTTGGACAAAATATCGATCAGTTTGGCATTCTCGCCGCTTTTAGCAGATTCCTCATAAGCAACGATCACATAGTCATAGTTTGAAAGACTATCCCACAACTCTTTGTCCGAAGCAGCCAGTTGGATGATCGGTGCTCGTTGCCGCTGCGCTTGTTCAGCAGCCTCTTGGGCAATTTTTTGCAGCCGCTGCTGTTTCTTTTGGAGTTTCTTATGGTCCCACTTAACTACCGAGGATTGGGCGGGAAAACCGATAAATTTAGCGGCACCCAATTCTGTCCCTTTTTGGACGATCAATTCCAATTTATCTCCTTTAGGATACCCGCTGGCGATCGTAACATGAATCGGTAATTCTTTGTCTTGCTGTTCCTTTTCTACTTCAATCAAATGAACCGCTTGTTCATCGATCTGCTGGATTTTCGCGAGGATCGCTACTTGGTCTTGAAAGACCAAGTAGACACAGTCATCCGGAACCATCCGCATCACACGTACCATGTGATGAAACGGTTCTCCCTCTACTACATAAACAGGCTTCGCCTCATAATCCTCATTCAAAAAATATCGCTGCATATGACATTCCCTACTCTGGTTTTTTTAGTGCAATCGCATACCAATCTTTTTGATTCAAGATTTGGTCAACAACAAATCCTTGCTCTGTCATGGCATCGATCACAAGTTGTTTTTTCGCTTCGATGATTCCAGAAACAATTAATGTTCCGGTAGGCTTCAGCAACCGCCAAGCATCTGGGATCATCAGTAAGATGATATCAGCTAAAATATTCGCTACAATAATGTCTGCTTCGATTTCAATACCTGTTAAAAGGTCATTGGCAGCAACATTCACTGCTTCGGCAACTGGGTTTAGTGCCATATTTTCTTTTGCCGCCCGAACAGCCACCTCGTCAAGGTCATAGGCATATACTTGATTGGCCCCTAAGTGGCGGCTGGCAATACTTAAAACCCCTGATCCGGTTCCAACATCCAGGACCGTTTCCTCGCCTCGTAAATACATTTCTAACGCCTGTAACGTCAAGCGCGTCGTCGGATGGGTACCAGTTCCGAAAGCCATTCCTGGATCTAGCGTAATGATTTTCTCGGCAGGGTCCGTCGTTTCATATTGTTCCCAGCTGGGAACAATCGTCAAATAGCGAGTGATCCGTACTGGATGATAATATTTCTTCCAAGCAGTCGCCCACTCTTCCTCTACTACTTCGCTGGAGGTAATCTCATTTTTGCCAATTGCTAACCCATATTCCGGTAAACGAGCGATCGCCGCCTCAATAAATGGCAAAATTTCAGGTAAAAAGATAGTCTCGGGGAAATAAGCCGTTACCTGGGCGCCTTCATCCAGCGTTGTATAGGTTTCTTTGTCTAACACTTCACCATAGGCATCGCTTTTAAAGTTTTCAATGTCAAGAACATCTTCGATTGCTACACCACTGGCCCCTTGTTCCATCAAAATGTTGGCGACCGCTTCAACTGCTTCACTTGCAGTAGCTACTTTCACTTCATTCCATTTCATCTATCTGCTCCTTAATA
Organism: Enterococcus sp. ARL09-542; assembly: GCF_005234805.1. NCBI lineage: Bacteria > Bacillati > Bacillota > Bacilli > Lactobacillales > Enterococcaceae > Enterococcus > Enterococcus sp. ARL09-542. The sequence goes on along the minus strand of NZ_QPQX01000004.1, from coordinate 54,998 downwards.
ACTTGGATAAGGAATATACGATTCCCCATCGCTTTCTTGGTAAGTATTCATACGGTCTAACAACTGATCTTGATCGAAAACTAGTTCGAAGACCGCTTCTTCACTCTCATCGTTTAGAAAATCTAGTAAATCACTTTCTCCCTCCGTCAGAATCTCTTTGATGTAATCAACCAAAGCATCCAGCAACGCTTTTTGGATTCCTTTTTTGCCTGCGTAGGGAATGACTGCCAAAAAGTCCTCTTCTGCAAAGGAAGACTTTTGGGGATCAAACAATAAAATACCGTCTTCAAATTCGATGATCTCTTCTTCAGAGGCTACTCCTTGGGCATCATCTACCTGCAAATGATTCGGGTTCTCTGCAAATAAGCGTAAAACAAGTTCGATGGTATGGTTTCTTGCATCCCAATCAAGGGCAACATCGTACTCAGGGATTTTTTTTGTTAATTGTCTGTCCAAATAAGTCAGCATTGTTTCTTTAGCCATTATACGTTCCTTCTTTCCTATTGCCAGCCGTGATCTGGCTGGACAGCAGATTTTCTGCTGTTGGTAATATATGGATTACCTGCTACGACAAACCGCAGCGGCTTATGGGTCCACTCCCCTTTATTCGGGATACCGATTCTGGGAACAGCGAGTATTTCTTTCGGTGTTCGCCGTTTCTCGTTGACAAGATGCAGTGGACTTGTAAAAATTGAATGGCCATAATAATCAGGCGTAATTCCCAAAGCTTTCACGAGCTTTCCAGGTCCGTTCGAGAGATCAGGACCGGATTTACTGCGATTTATCTCCATTTGTGCGATTCCTTCGACGGGCTCCACGCCGCGGATCATGATCCCTTGGGGAATGCCTTCAGGCTGTGTGATAAAATTCAAAATCAAATGAGTATGCATCGTATATAAATAAATCGTTCCCGGCTTTTCATACATTGCTCGAACTCGTGGCGTGTTACGCATCCCGAAACTATGAGCAGCCAGATCTTCTGGTCCTAAATAAGCTTCACAGTCGACGATATAACCGCCTAATTTCCCACTGGGCGTCTCATGTTCCAGATACATCCCTAATAATTGCCGGGCAATCGCTGTTGTTGATTGTTGTGCAAATAATTGTTCAATTTCATTCATTTTCTTCACCTTCTTTATTTTACACAATTCTCAAGGAACTTACTATTGATTACGACCATCTTATCAATTGTTTGACCTTTCTATCGCCACTGACTAGTTTCAATAGCAAAATACCCGCTTCCTTATGGGAATATACGTTCTTATGATATACTAAAGAAAAAAGAAAGGAGCTTATTATGCAGCAACCACTTGCGTACCGCATGCGTCCCCGCAACCTTGATGAAGTCGTAGGTCAACAGCATTTAGTTGGACCCGGAAAGATCATTCGCCGGATGGTTGAGGCCAAGATGCTCTCTTCCATGATCCTGTATGGTCCACCAGGGACCGGAAAAACAAGTATCGCTAGTGCAATCGCCGGTTCGACACGTTACGCATTCCGCATGCTGAATGCTGCGACTGATACGAAAAAAGACCTTCAAATCGTCGCCGAAGAAGCCAAAATGAGCGGCACAGTCATTTTACTTTTGGATGAAGTCCATCGTCTGGATAAAACAAAGCAAGATTTCTTACTGCCTCATTTAGAAAGCGGAAAAATCATTATGATCGGGGCCACAACTGAAAATCCTTATATCACTATCAACCCAGCCATCCGTAGTCGTACACAGATTTTTGAAGTAAAACCATTGCAAGAATCAGATATTTTAGCCGCCATTGATGCGGCTTTAGCTGATAAAGAACGTGGCTTGGGAACAGAATCGATCCAGTTGACAGAAGAAGCTCGTCTCCATCTTTCACGAGCGACCAATGGGGATCTCCGCAGTGCACTCAATGGATTAGAACTCGCTGCTCGCTCCACGCCGCCAAGTTCTGATGGGAAAATCCATTTGACTTTGCCAATTATTGAAGAGTGTGTTCAGCGCAAAGCATTGACCCATGACAAAGATGGCGATGCCCATTATGATGTCATCTCTGCTTTTCAAAAATCGATCCGCGGCAGTGATGTTGATGCGGCACTCCATTACCTGGGTCGTCTGGTAGAAGCAGGAGACTTGGCAATCATCTGCCGGCGTTTGATGGTGATCGGTTATGAAGATATCGGGTTGGCCAATCCAGCGGCAGCTGCTCGAACAGTCAATGCTGTCTTAGCAGCGGAACGATTAGGCTTACCTGAGGCGAGGATCCCTTTAGCAGATACTGTGGTCGACCTTTGTCTATCCCCTAAGTCCAACTCGGCTTATATGGCACTAGACGCTGCCATCGCAGATATTCGTGCAGGCAATGCCGGGGATGTCCCTGATCATCTAAGAGACAGTCATTACAAAGGAGCTGAAGCCTTGAACCGAGGCGTCGGTTATCAATACCCGCACAACTTTGATGATGCGTGGGTCGATCAGCAATACTTACCCGATAAAATCAAGCAAGCTCACTATTATCAGCCAAAGGCTACCGGAAAATACGAGCAAGCTCTAGGTCAAAGATATCAACAATTGCAGCAACGAAAAAAACAGACCTAACCCTCAGCAGCCGCTTCATGGAAGCGAAAAAGGTTTTTGTCACCGTTTTCAATCTTCTTTATTGCTACTTTTGTTGTCCTATGCTACTATGAAGGTGGGAATTCTGTGATGTACGAGTTGTCCCATCTGTGTGTTGACCGAACATTTTTATTGATATATTGGGATCCGTCTTGTGTCAAAGCTGGTAACATGCCTTTTCATTTGGTAGTTCGATGCTTAGACCGTGGAACCCACCTGCTAGAATTTGCGGGATCAATACTACGGGAAAAAGAACGGCATCTACGGATATTACCCATTCTTTATTGAATGTGCCATCTGTTTTAGACAGGTGGCTTTTTTGTGCTTTTTGCTATTCCTTTAGCACTTCGCTATACTAAAACTATCTTATAAGAGAAGGACGGATTTCACGGATGATTTTTCTATTATTTTTGATTGCTGCTGTTTTGTTGTTTGGCGTCTGCTACTTACTGTTAACAAAACATGCCATTTTCTTTTCCCTTATTCCTGAAAATACTAAAAATCAAACTTTTTTGACCATTTATGGCTATCTTCATGGTGTTTTAGGTATTCTTGCAATCATCGTGGCTTTTTTAGACAAAAAATTGATTGCCCTCGTTTATTTAGCAGTGTTAATGATTACTTCTGCCTCATTCAGTTTGCTGTTTGCCCGTAAGATGAAAAAAATAGATAATTAGGTTTTTCTTTTTAGTCAAAAAGTTTTACAATAAAGATGAAGTTATCTGAGAGGAGTGTTTCATATGTTACAACAATATCAACGAATCATGGTTGCAGTCGATGGCTCAAGTGAGTCAGAATTAGCTTTTAAAAAAGCGGTCAATGTGGCCCAACGGAACAATTCTGAACTGGTACTAGCCCATGTAATCGATACCCGTGCCTTTCAAACTGTTTCTTCCTTTGATGGCATGTTGGCTGAGCAAGCGACTGAAATGGCTAAGCAAACATTGAAAGATTATGAAGACTATGCCCGTAAGAACCAAGTAACTGCAGTAAAGACTGTCATCGAATACGGTTCGCCAAAACCAATCATTGCGAAACAATTACCAGAAGATAATCAAATCGATTTAATCATGATCGGCGCTACTGGTCTCAATGCCGTCGAACGAATTTTTATTGGTTCAGTCTCTGAGTATGTAATCCGTCATGCCTCTTGTGACGTATTGGTCGTACGGACAGACCTTGACAATCATCTGCCAACAACCAACGAAAAAGAGGAAGCATAATCTCTGAATGAACCAACACATACTCAAATCAAAAACAAAAACACTCTGACAAAAAGGTTCTTGTCAGAGTGTTTTTTTCTATTTTTCACGATTTGTTAGTTTTAGCCATTAAAAAAACTGCGCCATCCGTCTCAGCTCAAAATGACCCAGCTGTCTTTCTTGAAGCGGACAACTTCTGGTTCCTTCTAATCAGTATGACGTTTGGCACAGTCTCTTGCAACAAGCCTGTGGAGCAAGCTTGCCAGCAAAAAATGAAAGCAAAGTAATAGGTTATTTATTATCTAATCATGTTTCTGAATACTTGTAAAGTCTTTTTTCTGAATTTTCTGATTAAATCTATTTCTTTTTCTATGCGCTATTGATGACGACTAGACTCAGTGAATCAACTGCCAAAATTTTCTTTGATAGTAGTTGTGCCATAGCACGCTACCAATTAACAGAACTAGCAAGACTGGACCATTCAAGAGCCAAAATGGAATCATCGTTGCTGCAAAACCGTAACCGACGAGTAACAGAATACTAAGGAGAAGTGCCACCATCATACCGACGATCATTCCCACACTTCCGGCACCCCGGGTAAACAATTGACTGACATTGGTCCAATCAAGCAAAAGCAAGCGATAATCACGGGCAAAATATTTTAAGCATAGCAAGTAACAACCAAGTAACGTACCTAGAAAGAAAGTCGTTGCCAATAGGATCGGCATCTTAAAGAGCAAAATCGCCAATAAGGCAATCCCGCCAGTCAAAACCATTTGAAGCATTAGGCCAAATCGGAATTTTGCTTGTAAATATTTTTTCATAGACAACGGCAATGAACGAACAAACAGAAAATTTTGCTGATCCAATGAAATCAAGGTACTGATAAAAGAGGTTGGATTGACCATCATCACAGCTAATGCGATACCTGCCAAAAAGAACACTCCACAAAAACGAGCATCCATTTGTCCTAGATCAAACGTACCGCTCAATGCAAATGTCACAATAAAAATGATCGGTGTCATCAGTGAAGTGGACAATACTTGCATAATCAAGTTGGGATCACGAACCAGCTGGGAATTATAACTGAATAACATCTGCGACAATCCTTGCCCGGATTTCTGCTTCCGTCGCACGCTTCCATGGTCGGGCACAGCCATCGCCACCTGATCATAAAACTTCGGTAAAATAAAGAACCGAATCGCTCCTAGCAGCAACAAACAAACCACTAGAACAATAGCAAAGCTCCCGATTCCTGCAACTGCAAAGGGACTGTGCATGATATAGAAAAATGGCAGTAAAAAGGCAATGGCCCCGCGATCCATGATCTGTGTATCGTAGGAACTGGTTTGATTCATCATCAAGATCCCTACCACTACTACGATCATAGAAATTCCCAACAACAAGCTGGTCATCATTTTTTTATGTTCACGAAACAATTTTGTTCGAGCTAATCCAAAAACGATCAAACTACAAATACTAAAAACAATCACGAGAAATAATAAAAAGAGCACAATCGCTAACAAAAGCGTGAGCAGAATAAAGACCTGTGAACGCATTCCTGTTAAAAGAAATAAGACAAATAACGGAAAAACAAATGGTGCCACTGTTAAAAAGACAACAAGAATCTTGGCGGTGAAAATTTCTGCTTGCCGGAAAGGCAATGGCAAATATGCAGGCAAGTCTTGACTCTCAAAGAAGACATTAAAAATGGACGAGATTCCTTGAGAAAATCCTAGAACGCCAAAAAGAGCAACATAATAAGTGAAAAAACCTGGCAAACGGCTGAAATCCAGTGCGATCATTGTTAGACCGTAAATCACTAAAAAAACGAAACCTGATAATACATATTGTTGGATCAAATAACGAGTCAATTGTGTCCCGCTTTTTCCTTTTTTACGGGCTTTATCTGTGACTTGCGGATTGGCGTACCGAAGATTGACGCTTGTCAACGTCAATAACTGTCGCTTGTTCATCTGAACTCGCCTCCATTTTCTATCAACGATGGCTCTTCCGCGCCTCTACCTGTCATTTTTAAATAGATCGCTTCCAAAGAAAGATCTGGATTTTGTGCAAGCAATTCATCGACAGAACCGTTATAAAGCAATTCGCCTTTTTTCAAAATAGCTAACTGATCACAAAGCTGTTGGGCAGTATCCAAGACATGCGTCGAGAAAATAACCGTTTTTCCTTTCGCAGCATGTGCTTTCATCATTTCTTTTAGATCAAACGCTGCCTGCGGGTCTAATCCCTGCAAAGGCTCATCTAAGATCCAAATATCCGGATCCGGCAGTAATGCTCCAATTAGAATGGTTTTTTGCCGCATACCATGGGAAAAACTGGCTAGCGTTTCTTCTGCATGCGTCGTCATATCAAATAACTGTCCCAGTTCATTTAAGCGTACCTTTTTTTGGGTTTCCGGTACTTCATAAGCAGCTGCGATCAAATCCCAATATTCTCCGGCGGTCAACTGCAAAAACATGTCCGGTGAATCCGGGACATAAGCAATCTGTTTTTTTATTTCTTCTCGGTATTGGGCTAATGCTTTGCCATCAAAAACGATTTCGCCACTCGTCGGCTGTAAAATACTAACTAGACTCTTGATGGTCGTTGATTTTCCCGCACCATTATGTCCTAAAAAACCAAAGATCTCACCTTGCTGAATCGTCAAAGAAAGGTCCTTCAATGCTTTTTTTGTTCCGTACGTTTTACTTACATGTTTCAATTCAATCATTTACTATCCCCCTTAGAAATAAGACTTAACGTAATTTTACGTGAATAAACATAAAATTTAAAATGTTTATTTACATTTTAAATGAAAAAAGTTGACAGGAATCAGCAAAACAAAGATAATTATAGCAATTTAGGGGAGTAGCACATGGGTTTTTCCATGATCATAGATCAACAGCAAGCGGGAATCCGCTGGTCTATGATGTTTCTTGCAAGACCTAAGTGGCAAAGGGCCTCTTGGGTCTTTTTTGCAGTTCAATTTGGAGGGAAAATCTATGAGTAAAATGAAAAAATTAACCGCGGGAGGCCTTTTGGTCGCCATGGGTGTGGTCTATGGAGATATCGGGACCAGCCCACTCTATGTGATGAAAGCAATCGTTGAAGACAACGGCGGGTTGAAAACACTCTCCCCGGACTTTGTATTGGGAAGTGTCTCCCTCGTTTTTTGGACTCTGACTCTGCTTACCACGATTAAGTACGTCTTAATCGCTTTGAACGCGGATAATCACGGTGAGGGCGGAATTTTTTCCTTATACACACTTGTTCGTAAGCAAAGCCGCTACTTGATCATTCCGGCAATCATTGGTGGCGCTGCGTTATTGGCAGATGGTGTACTAACTCCTGCCGTCACTGTCACGACAGCCATTGAAGGGTTGCGGGGCATTCCGATGTTTTATGATCATTTTGGGAATGATCAATCCATTATTGTTTGGATTACATTAACGATCCTTTTCGTTCTTTTTAGCCTGCAACGCTTTGGGACAGAATTCGTTGGGAAAGCATTTGGACCGATCATGCTTGGTTGGTTTACTTTTTTGGGGATCGTCGGTTTGATCAACTTTTCCGGTGATCTGTCTGTCATTCGTGCGTTGGATCCTCGTTATGCCATCGGGCTGCTGTTTAGCCCTGATAACACCTCAGGTCTGTTCATTCTCGGGAATATCTTTCTGGCAACCACTGGTGCTGAAGCACTATATTCCGATTTAGGACATGTGGGCAAAAAGAATATTTATGCCAGCTGGCCTTACATCAAAATCTGTTTGATGCTTAATTACTTAGGTCAAGCTGCTTGGTTATTAAAGGTTTATCAAGATCCTGCCTATCAACAGATTGAAAACCTAAACCCTTTTTTCCAGGCTTTGCCTCAAGGTTGGACCGTTTTTGGCGTCGGCTTTTCTGCGTTGGCTGCAATCATTGCCTCCCAAGCTTTACTTTCCGGATCTTTCACGTTAGTTTCGGAAGCAATCAAGTTGCGTTTGTTGCCGCGGATGCAGATCATGTATCCTGGTTCTTCCATCGGACAAATGTATATCCCCGCGCTTAACCTGATGCTGTGGATCGCTTGTTCCGGTGTCGTTCTCTTATTCCGGACATCCACGCGAATGGAGGCCGCTTATGGTTTAGCGATTACAGTAACTATGCTGATGACCACAGTCTTGTTATATTTCTTTTTGCGTCAATTCAAAAAAGCGCGATTTATCGCTCCATTTATTACCTTATTTTTTGCAGCTATCGAAGGCATCTTCTTCATCTCGAGTGCCGCAAAATTTTTCCACGGTGGGTTCGTTGCGGTTTTGATGGCCGCTTTGATTATCGCCATCATGCTCATTTGGGAATGGGGCAACCACATTCAAGAACAAGCTGCCGAAGAAGTTGACTTGACCGAATACATTCCCCAACTACAGGAATTGCGGAATGATGAGACATTGCCATTTTCTCAGACCAATGTCGTCTTTTTAGTTCCTAAACTGCAAGGAAATACGATTGGCCGTCAGTTTATTTATTCGATCCTTGATAAACGGCCGAAACGCGCCAAAGTTTATTGGTTTGTGAATGTGGAAGTCACAGATGAACCTTATACAAAACAGTACGAAGTCTCGATGGCTGAGACAGATTTCATCGTAAAATTGAAACTCTACTTAGGTTTTCGGGTTTCTCAAGAAGTCAATGTCTACATCCGACAAATTATTCAAGAATTGATGAAGGATGGTCGCTTACCAAAACAGCCGCAAAAATACTCATTGACCCCGGGACGTCAAGTTGGCGACTTCCAGTTTGTTCTGATCGAAGAAGAGTTGTCGAATGTCACCTCATTAACCCGATGGGAGCGGCAAGTAATGTTAACCAAACTCTTTATCAAACGGCATACTATTTCTCCGGAACGTTGGTTTGGACTCACTTACAGTGACGTGGTCCATGAGACCGTTCCATTAGTGATTGGGCAACCGAAGGCAAGTAACCTTTCTGAAATTGTTCCAGTCAAGAAAAAACTAACTGACTAATTGCAAAGTAAGGTCACTTGCGGTACACTATTGGCAAATAAGCAAAAGGAGGAAACACCATGATGCGCATGACTAAAATAACATGTAACGTCAATTATCAGCGTTACCATATCGCATTTAGCCATGCAATTGGTTTTACAAAAACCGTTTTAGGGACGAGTCTGTCTAAAACAGTTGAATATTCGTAAAATCAATGGCCATCTCAAGGTGTTTATCTCGAACAACATCAGATAAAAATAACGCAGGCCATGGATTTCCATGGCTTTTTTGAGTGGTCTCAAGGAGTGAGATCATGCTAATTCAAGCAAATAAAATCAGTAAAAATTTTGGCGGTACCCCGCTATTTGAACAATTAACTTTCCAAATTGATCCCGGTGAAAAGATTGGTTTAATCGGCATCAATGGCTCTGGTAAGACAACATTATTAGATTTATTACTCGGGACCGAGAAAAATGATACTGGAACGATCAGCCGACGTAAAAGTCTTTCTATTGGTCATTTGGCACAAGAATTTTCGCCCTCTTCAGAAACGGTGCTGACGTATTTACAAACCTCTTCCCCCCGACTGCAAGAGATAAGTCGCAAGATGCGACGTTGTGAACAACAGATGAGCGATCCTGACGCTGACTTATCGAAATTATTGGACCGCTATGGACAATTACAGCTACAATTTGAAGAACTCGGTGGCTATCTGTTAGAAGACCGGATTCTTGCTAGTTTAAGAGGATTGGGAATAGCGCAGTTGCAAGAAACTTCTTTGCAGACGTTAAGTGGTGGGGAGCGAGTCAAAGTAGAACTAGCAAGATTGCTGTTGACAGAGCATGACTTGCTTTTACTGGATGAGCCCACGAATCATCTTGATTTAGCTAGTCTTCATTGGCTGGAAAACTATCTTATCAATACGAAAAAAGCGTATATCGTCATCTCTCATGACCGCGCTTTTCTGGACAAAGTGACGACTAGGATCTGTGAGATCGAAGATGGTCAATTGATTTCTTATCCGGGAAACTATAGCCAATATCGTTCATTGAAACAAGCTCGAATCGCAGAACTGACTAAGAACTATGAGCTGCAGCAAAAAGAATGCCAGCGGCTTAAAGCGATGATTCGCCGTTATCGCCAATGGGGGAATGAAGGGGACAATGAGGACTTTTTCCGTAAAGCCAAAGAAATTGAAAAGCGTTTAACGAAGATCACTCTCGTTAAGCCCCCGCTGCCTCCTAAAAAAAGGATACGCACAGTCAATCAAAGTGATCGAACAGGCAGAGAAGTCTTTATCGCCCGAAATATCGGTAAAGTCATGGCTGATCGGCTACTCTTTGAAGACAGTAGTTTCTCGATTTACCGTGGTGAGCGCTTAGCGATCATTGGTGAAAATGGCACCGGTAAGACGACCTTGATTCAGCTTTTGTTAGGTACTTTGGCGCTTGACGCGGGAACGATCAAATCCGGCAGTAATCTGCAGATCGGGTATCTGCCTCAAAAGCTCTCATTTTCTAATCCCGCTATGCGGGTCCTATCCTTTGCCTATCAGTTCATAGGCAATGAACAATCTGCACGACAACAACTGGCACAAATCGGTTTTTATCAGGATGATGTCTCAAAACGCATTCAGGATCTTTCTGGCGGTGAGAAGATTCGCCTTTATCTGCTGAAACTTTTTCATAAAAAAATCAACGTCCTGCTATTAGATGAGCCTACCAATCATTTGGATATCTATGCTCGTGAAGAAATTGAAGAATTGATTCAGCGCTTTGGTGGTACGTTAATTGCTGTGAGCCATGACCGCTATTTTCTAAAACAAACTTTCCAAGACATGCTGTTGATCCGCGACCAGCAGGTCATGCGGCAGCCCATCGACTGGCAGGCTCTTTAAGAAGACCACGTTCGTTTTTTTCACCATAAGGAATCGCATATCAGAAAAATCAAATAAAAATAGCCGCAGGATAAGAGAACTGGCACACCTCGTGACAGGGTGACGAGGTGTTGCTCGTACACTGGAACACTCTCAGTCCTTGCGGCTATTTCATTTGTTTAAAAGACGCGAATTAAAAGAGTGTCAACTGCTGGTCTTCAAAACGATGGATATAGGCAAAGACTTCTTCTGGTCGATAAAGGATTTGATAGGTTTGGCAGAATGCACAAAAAATAGCCATTAGCTTTTGCTGATTCGGACTGTCGCAAACATACCGATCGCCAAAAGCTTGCTGATACTTTTCCTTCATACCAGGAAAATCACGGTCTAGTTGCTGATAAAAGTATGCGCGATTTTCTTCCCGCATCGTCACCCCAAATCCAAAACAGATGATGCCTTTCACTCCCGCTTGGCGACAGTAGTCCAAAACCCACAACAGATTCTCCTCGCTGTCATTGATAAAAGGAAGAATAGGTGATAACCAAACAACAGTAGGAATCCCTGCTGCTTGAAACCTCTTAAGCGCCAAAAAACGATGATAAGTGGTAGCGACTTGTCGTTCTAATTTTTTACATAGTGCTTCATCATAAGTCGTCAGAGTCATTTTAACAACTGCTTTCGTTTGCTGGTTGATTTCTATCAGCAAATCCAAATCTTCCAACACACGCGTTGATTTGGTCAAAAGCGCGACACCAAAACCGTTCTTTTTGATTACTTCCAGTGCTTGCCTCGTTTGTCTCAAACGCTGTTCTGCATGAACGTAAGGATCTGACATAGCACCGGTAACGATCATGCAAGGCTGTCGGCGCTTCTTTAATTGCTGGTCCAAAATCGTTATTGCTGCTTCTTTGATCTCGATATCTTCAAACCGATGTGCCATCTGATAGCAGCTGCTGCGACTATCACAATAAATACAGTCATGTGTACACCCTCGATAGAGATTCATTGTATTGTTTGGTGAAAGAATCGTTTTATAGCGTCGCGTGTGCATTTAACCCCTCCTACGGAACATATGTTCCCATTTATTTTCTCATAACTTGACTAAAAGTGCAAAAAAAGACTTGATCTTTTTCAAGATCAAGTCCGTTGATTAGTGAATATTCCCAATCAGCTTACGAATCGGTTTTCTTGCCATGTAAAGAATAATCCCTACGACTACTGCAACACCACCGACAATGCCATAATAAGCCCCTTCTGTTTGCGGTGTATAGAAACGAGCAATTTGAGCATTGATCGCTTGCGAAGAAGCATCTGCTAATAGCCAAATAGCAAGAGTTTGCGCTTCGAAGGCTTTTGGTGCTAATTTGGTCGTTACAGACAATCCAACTGGTGACAGACACATTTCGCCAGCAATCATGATAAAGAAACTAAAGACTAGCCACAATGGGCTTACCCGTTGATTGACTCCGAACAGCATACTTGGGAACATCAACAAGACAAAAGACAAACCTGCTAAAATCAAACCAATTGCAAATTTCACTTCCGTTCTAGGTTGTTTATTGCCAAGTTTCGTCCACAACCAAACAAATACCGGTGTCAACAGCACGACAAACAATGGATTTAGTGTTTGATAAAGACTCGCCGGAATCGTGATCCCAAACAACGTATCTTGTGTCCGATCGGCCGCAAAAAGTGCCAATATTGATGACCCTTGTTCTTCTAGGGACCAAAAAACGATTGCAGATAAGAACAAAGGAATATACGCTAAAACTTTTTTCTTTTCATCCGGTGTCACATCACGAGAACGCAACATTTTAGTAAAGTAGTAGATCGGCAAAAATATTCCTAAGATACTGATGCAATTGATAAAGAAATCAACGGTCAGATAGCCCATCGCAGCTGCACCGCCGAAAACCACTGCTACAAGCACTAGTACGATGATAACGTTACGGAAAAAGATTTTTTTCTCTTGCGCAGATAATGGATTAGTTGGTGTCGTTGCAACATCTTTCAACGTTGTCTTCCCTTGAACATAATATTGCACCAAACCAATGAACATTCCGATAGCTGCTATTGAAAAACCTAAATGGTAATTGACGTTTTGTCCTAAAATACCCACAATGATCGGTGCTAAAAGTCCACCAATATTGATCCCCATATAAAAGATTGAAAATCCTGCATCTCGGCGCACATCTTCTTTCGAATATAAGTGGCCGACCATCCCTGACACATTGGACTTCAACAAACCTGTTCCAATAACGATCAACATCATAGAAACAAATAGTGCAGCAATACCAAGAGGCGCTGCCAGAACAATATGTCCAAACATAATAAGGATCCCGCCATAAAAAACGGATTTGTTCGATCCTAATAAGCGGTCAGAGATCCATCCGCCAACGATACTAGACATATAAACGAGTGAACCGTAGATTGACATGATCGCTACAGCCGTTGATTTAGGCAGGCCTAAGCCACCATTTGTTACAGCATCATACATAAAGTAAACTAAGATGGCCCGCATGCCATAGTAGCTGAATCGTTCCCACATCTCAGTGAAAAATAGTGTCGACAACCCTCGCGGCTGTCCTAGGAAAGTCTTTTCTTTTTCCATACTTACTGGCTCCTTATAAAAAACAAATTTAGAAATTTTTCTGAAAATTCACAAATGCCAGTTTATTCCCGTTTGGCTTCCTTTACAAGGTTATTTTGCTTAGATTATGTTTTGTAAAATGGCGATATGCTGAGTCGAAAATGAGAGTTTTTTACTAGATACTAGGAAATCACTGATCTAACAACCTAAAAAATTGTACGTTAATTAAATAACATTTTTTATCGATTAAAATTATTTTTACCGTTTTTTTATTCTAGATTCAAGAATTTGTTAATAAAAATAACCTGATTCATCACATCAATGTTTATTCATACACTTATATGCTGAATCAGACGATTTTTTATTCAATGTTCTTTGTTATTTAGCAGGACACAGCCTCTCTCAACATCTGGCAGAACATTTCCACCGACTGGGCATAAAGAGCAGCAATTGTGAGCTTTCCTCTTTTAGTCTAGGCTTGCTTACTGTCTCAGTCAAATCAAGTGCATTGGGCGCCTATGTATCAGCGGCATTCCCTAACGAAACAATCCTTAGTTTCATAACAGAGCCCAATAAATCTCGATTTTTTTTGCTCCCTTCTCAATCGATGTCTAACATTTCATGTCAATGATTCACACCATGATCGGTACCGAAGTCCTATTTCTCTTTACTGAACACAATTCATCAAATCAGAGCCTATCTTGTTGAACTTGTTCTTAAGAGTGATAACAACGGCGAGCAACAGCTAATCACTGTCTTCGATGATTAGCTGCAAACTTAGATTCGAACGAAGAAGTTGCAGAGCAGCCCACAATAAAGCTCAGTTTAACAGGATCCAGTCTCCTGAGTACCATTCGCCACTAAGCGGGAAGCTTTTTTCAAGGTGTTACTTTTTTTGCATCTCTGCTTAATGATACTTAATAGTTGACAGTCCATCTACTAAGTATTATTATGTAGCAGTACTGAGTAATACTAGGTATTGAGACAAATGGTTTTTGAGAGGATGAGCGATGTGAAAGGAATGACTGAATTACTAAAAGGTGTGCTAGAAGGTGTCGTGCTTCAAGTCATCCATAACAGCAAAGAGACTTATGGCTATGAAATCACGAATACACTGATCGAATTAGGGTTTCAAGATATCGTCGAAGGCACCGTCTATACGGTCTTACTCCGTTTAGAAAAAAAAGAATTGGTAACTGTTGAAAAAAGGAAATCTGACCTTGGACCGGCAAGGAAGTTTTATCGTTTGAACGCAAATGGGGAAATTTACCTCCAAGATTTCTGGAGTAAATGGACGTTTCTTGTAGATCAGCTAGATAAAATCAAGCACGAGACACTTTTCAATCAGGAATGAGGGATAACTATGAAAGCCATCACTGTGGATCATCTTACAAAAACCTATGGTGATCTTGACGTATTAAAAGGAATTACTCTTGAAATCAAAAGAGGCGAAATCTTTACTTTACTTGGAGAAAATGGTGCTGGAAAGTCAACACTGATCAATATTCTAACTACACTCGCTAGCCCTACATCCGGCAATGCAACAATTTTAGGGTTAGACTTACGAAATGACTCCGATCAAGTGCGGGATGTCATCAGCTTGAATAGTCAATCGATCACACTAGATGATGAATTTACCGGTTTTGAAAATTTGAAATTAATTGGCACGCTGTTGGACATCCCTCATCTTCGCAGGAAAATAGATACCATATCAGAACGACTTCATTTAGCAGATTTTCTCTATAAAAAAGTCGCTACCTATTCTGGAGGAATGAAGCGACGACTAGATATTGCAGACTCTCTGCTTCCTGACAAAGAAATTTTGTTTCTTGATGAGCCAACTACTGGTGTGGATCCAAAAAACAGATTAGAGATTTGGCAACTAATCCTTCAACTTAAAGCAGAAGGAAAGACGATCTTTCTGACAACTCAATACCTTGATGAAGCAGACCGTTTAGCTGATCGAATCGCTTTTATCAACGATGGGAAGATTTCATTGATTGGCACACCACAAGAATTGAAAAAGCAAGCAAGAGATCTGCACAAAGTCATCGTTCCAAAAAAAGTGATCGATCAAGCGACTTCTCTTCTAAACGAATCTGCGATTCACTATATGGTTGAAAATGACACCATTATTCTTGCTAGAAATGATTTAAAAGAGTCGATGATGAAACTCTTGCAAAATGATATTGACATTCTAACAACTGCTCCGATTGAACTTAGTTTGGAAGAAATATTCTTGGATGCTACTGGAAAGGAGGACTAAAAAATGAAGACAATCAAGCAACTTTTCACATTAACGAACCGCATCGTTAGACAAAATTTAACAAGTGTCGATACGATCATTACAAGTATCGTTATGCCTATTTTCATCTTACTTTTTTTCGTTTATGTCATTGGTGGCAATATTTTAGTCGGGGGCACTGCAGGAGAGCCTTCAGATTATCTTAGCTACGTTATGCCAGGATTTTTGCTGATATCTATGGCAATGGGATCGGCTTACACTGCTTTGAGGATCAACAATGATAAAACAAAAGGATTCCTGACGCGATTATTATCTATGCCAATGAAACGTTGGGTGATTCTAGGATCGCACATTGTCGCCTCAACAATTTTTATGCTTATTTCTGTACTTTCTGTACTGCTGATCGGACTAGTATTGGGTTATCGACCACAAGCAACGATTGGTGACTTCCTGCTTTTCACCCTTTTGATCGTACTTTTTGCCGTTAGTCTCACTGTGCTAGCTATCCCCTTCTCGTTAACAGCAAAAGATTATGCTGGAGCAGGAGCCTTTTCGTATATTTTGATCTTCCTGCTTTTTATCAGTCCAGCCTTTGTGCCAGTCGCTGGAATGGCAAAACCTGTGCGCCTATTTGCTGAGAACCAGCCAATGACGCCCATTATCGAAACGACAAAGAATTTGCTTGCTGGTACATTCTCTTTTGGTTCCCAAAGCAGCCTCTTGACCCTTTTGTGGCTAGCCATATTACTAAGTTTTTTCTCTTTTCTGTCAATGAGACGCTACAAACAACTATTTATTAATTAGGAGGCCCACCATGAACTTTTATGACAAAATAACAGGTAACGACATGAATAAGCAACAAAAAGAATTTCAACTTCGTATTGATAAGTTACCCGCTGGCTACCAAGATGCGTGGCGCGAACACAATCAAAAGATCTGGAGCTACAGTGATTTTTCTGGAAGAAATCTGTACCCTATCTTGGAAGGGATCGTCGGTCTTTTTGAAGAAAGTGCCGCAGAAAAACTGCCGATCAATAGCGTGATCGGTGAAAATATGACTACCTTCATCTCAGAAATCGCTGAAGCAGCTGGTGCCAAAAATGAGCGAGACAAATTGCGAGAACACTTGAATCAAGTGACCAAAAAACTAAAGTGAGGGATGAAGATGGGAATAAAAGAAGCATTAGAAGGTAAAAAAGAATGGCGTGCTCTGCAAAAACGGGCAAATCAGTTGCCGAATGATTATCGAATCGTCTATAAAGAAATCCAAAAGTACTTTATGAAAGTTGATCCAGTAAATCTTGCCAGCGATTTCCAACCACTCGTTGATCTGTTGGATTTGTTTGAAGACAATGCGCAACAAGAAAAAAGTGTTCTTCAAGTAACTGGCGAAGACGTGGCCGCCTTTGCGGACGGATTGCTGGTAAACCAAGCAACCTCTGACAACGAAATGGAACCAAAGTCAAAAAAGCTATGAGAAAATGGCTAGATAAGTTTTGAGTTCCACCGTTGGATTTTCTGAAAATATAAAGAAAAATAAGAATAGCGCTAACCAAATTTGCAACTTTCAAGCATTATTCATTGGTATCCAAGGTGTACAGCTGTTCAAAACAAAAAAGTGTTAAGCCAAGGCTTAACACTTTTTTTATTCAAATAATGAAACTCATTTGTTCCAATTGATCTCCGACAATTAACCGCGCAAACGTTCCACGTCGCGAGCAATCATTAATTCTTCGTCTGTTGGAATCAACAAGACTTTCACTTTAGAATCTTCTGTAGAAATGACTAACTCTTCGCCGCGTTTGGCATTTTGTTCTTCATCAAGTTCACAACCAAACCAAGTCATTCCTTTGATAACCTCACTGCGGACATGGGCATCGTTCTCACCGATACCAGCAGTAAAGACGATTGCATCAACACCGTTCATTGTTGTTACATAGCCACCGATATATTTACGAATGCGGTCAGTAAAGACATCATACGCAACTTTTACTTCTTCTTTGTCATAATTAGCTTCAAGATCCCGCATATCGCTAGAAATACCGGAAAGTCCTAACAAACCAGATTTTTTGTTCAAAACATCGATCATTTCATCGATCGATAGGTCTAATTTTTCCATTAAATAAGGCAATACAGCTGGGTCGATATCACCAGAACGAGTACCCATCGTCACTCCTGCAAGTGGTGTGAAGCCCATTGATGTATCAACAGATTTTCCACCATCAACTGCAGTGATCGATGCGCCATTTCCTAAATGACAAGTAATGATTTTCAAATCTTCAATCGGTTTGCCTAACATTTCAGCCGCACGTTCTGACACATAACGGTGGCTTGTACCATGGAAACCATATTTACGAACTTTATAGTCGTTGTAGTAAGCCAATGGCAGACTGTACAAGTAGTTGTGTTTTGGCATGGTTGCGTGGAAAGAAGTATCGAAAACAGCAACACTAATGATATCTGGTAAGATCTTCTTGAAAGCAGTGATCCCCATCAAGTTGGCTGGATTATGCAATGGTGCAAACTCTGCCAATGCTTCAATGCGTTCCATCACTTCATCTGTGATCACAACAGAATCCGGGAAGTCTTCTCCTCCATGAACGACACGGTGACCAACACCAGTGATTTCATCATATGAACCTAAGATGTTCAATTCGATCAATTGATCCAAAAGCATTTTTACTGCGACTTCATGATCATTGATGTCGATGATTTGTTCGAATTTTTGATCTTCCCCATATTTGATGGTAAAAATCGAATCTTTTAATCCGATACGTTCAACGATCCCTTTAGCGACCACCGTTTCTTCTGGCATTTGATATAACTGCCATTTTAGACTTGAACTTCCAGCATTGATTGCAATTGTTTTAGACATAATTTTCTCCTTATCCGATTTATATTACAAATTTGATGCTTTCCAAGCTTCAAATTGTTCGAAAAATTTCTTGATGTTTTTTGGTTCCTTGAGAGATGCGAGTTTAGCAAGTAACACTGGTGCTTGCTTGCTCGTTGCACCATGATTTTGAATCAGCACAATACTTTTTCTTGATCGCTCATTTTTGAAAAGCTCGTCTGGCAATTGAATGATTCCTTGCAGATAAACTTTTTCATTGAGCCATTTCTTCAAATAATCGCTTTGTTCAGTTTCCATGAAATTAGCCGGAGCTAAGAATAGTCCATAGCCATCTTCTTTCACATAGTTCATTGCTTGTTCCATCAATAAATGGTGGGCAAAGCTATGTCCTTCGCCTTCGGGAGCTGAAGTAAGAAACGATGCTGCTTTTTCATCTTGTGGATAATAGCCGACTGGCAAATCACTGACAGCAATGTCCATTGGGTCGATTAACAATTCTTGCAACCCGTCTTGATGAAACAAATGCAGCGGGGCTTGAGTCCATTCGCTTGTAGCTGCAGCAACACTCAGTAATGTTTCATCAATGTCAACACCTGTTGCTTGCACATCTCTTTGCGCTAACTGCAAATTGAGCAAGAGCGTTAAGACAAGATTCCCCATTCCAACCGAAAGGTCCAGAATCTTGGTTTGTTGCTTCGCTGGTGTCAATTGCTCGATCAAATACACAAACAAAAAACCGATACTATCTGGTGTCAGCTGATGATTAGGCTGCAGATGTTCGGTTTGTCCGCCCTTTAACAGAAGTAGTTGAGCAAGTTTACGCCGTTCTTCTGCTGTTAAGGGTATCTGCTCTAATTTTTTATAAATCGCTTCCAACCGTTGAGCATCCGCTTCACTAGGTACTCCGTCGATCACCCGTACGCGATACTGATCAATAAAATTCTCGATCGTCTCGATATATGCATCCAAATAAGATGTTTCTAATGCGTTTTGGAGCACTTGAATCGCTTCTAGCGATAAATGAAAAGACTCTTCCATTTTTTCTGGGGACATCTTGCACCTCTTTTCAAAACTATAACAACATACATACCTGTTTAATTTTAGCTGATTCAGCCAAAATAATCAATCGCTATCTTTCAGAATAATTTGTGAAGAGACAAACATACTTTTCAACTCTTTTATACAGAAAAAAGACACAGTATGTCTGTGCCTTTTTCTGTATTATAGTTACTCAAGATCTGTTGCTATTTTTTCCAAATCACCTGACAAAATTTCGGTAAAACGGAAGGTGCGCTGATTGACGACACATTGAATCAACAACAGCTCTTCTTTTTGTTCGTAAATGACCCTCCCTACATTGTAGTTGACACTGCCCTGCTCGGCATAGGTTAACCGCTGATAATCCGCCAAAAAAAGTTCTTTCATGATTCGTGCCTCATACATGTGAAGAGTCTTAATATAGAAATCAGTAGTTGTCCGAGTATTTTCTAAAACCGTTAGCAACATAAGGCTCAGCAAATGAATCAGCATCATTGCTGACAAAAAGATACCGCCCTTATGCAGGAATCTGCCATTGACCAATTCTCACCTCTCCATTCTCGAAAGTCACTGTAAACTGGATCGAGGATGCCCTTTTTTCAAAGTAAATCAATGATACTTCCGTCAATAACGGATGGTAGCCATTATTGTCTCTTTGACGGACTTTCCCATTGATTCGATCGATCGTGACTACATTTTCTTTGCTGCTTTTTAAAAAAAGTGTATACGGACTCACTGAAACATACGTACACGTTTGAAGCTCCCTTTCTAACTGAATCAAAAATATCTGCCATTCTTGGTCTTTGCGAGCAAAAAGCTGTTGATTAACTTGAGGCATCTGGCGAATGATTCCGTTGATCAACAACACACTGAGTCCTAAGATCATTAAAGACAGCAAACATTCCAACAAAGTAAAACCCTTACTCTTCATAGTTGATCTCCATGATAAGAGGACCTCTTACAATCCGTCCATAGCTTCGGTCACGCTTGAAACCGAAAGACAACTGATACGACTCTGTACGTTGTGTCGAATAAACGACTTCCTGTTCAAATGCTTGGCATTGGACTTCTTCATACAATACCCGAATAGCAGCCACCTGGGCCTGTAACTGTGCACTTTGCTGTAAAATATGGGTCTGGACAGTCAGAAAAAGGAAGACACTCGTCGTCAGCAAACCAAAGCCAATGATACTTTCTAGCATGATATATCCTTTATTCGATGATCTTATCATATCGTCCACTTCCAAAAAGAAATTTGTAGGTAATCTTTTTTTCTTGGTCCATCCATTCAAACCGTAATGTTTCCATCCGCGTATAATTGCCAGATTGACTGGTGAATGTAAGTACAGGAAAAACACGTACTGCGAGCTGCGAGGGTACTTCAAGTGGCTCCATTTTGATTTCACCTGTGATCGTCGAATGAAAATATATCGTAGGAACTGGTGAATCAGAATAAGCGACTTTCGTTTCGCGAGCATCAATAATCGCTGTTTGTTGTGCTACTGCCAATCCTTTTTCCAAACGAGCACAAAACCCCCACACTTCAAAATATGCTTGGTAACGGTCGATAGCTATTAGCGGAAGAAAGATGAAAATCGAAACGACTAAGAGGACAATCAAACTCTCCACCATTGTAAATCCCCGCCAAGTAAAAAAACTGCTATTCGTTCCGATGGGCAAGGTAAATCGCATACTGCTCCTCCGTTACATAATTTCCAGCTAGTAATTCTTGTCGAGTAGGTGTTCGATTCTCATTAAGCTGGAACAACTCAATCTGGGTTTCTACGACTTTGACGATTGCCGCATTTCCTTTCTCATCTATCACTGTACGTTGTGCGGATAAGTTTGGTACAAACAATAAAATCAAAATACTGATCACTAACAGTACAATCAGCATCTCCACCAATGTGAACCCTTGATGCTTCAATTTTCTCATTCGATCACTCCTTGAATATTGCCGTAAATCGGCAAAAACATTGCAGCATAAACACCCACGATCAGAAGGGCCACTAATAAAAAAATGACTGGTTGAATCCACTGGATTTTCTTCTCGATTTGTTGGAAAAGCCGATCTGTCAAAAGCTGACTATAAACAAACAATTCTTCTCCTAATTTCCCACGCATTTCGCCCTGGAACACAATCAATGAAAACTCTGGCGTCAAAAATACATAGTCCTTTAATTTGTCCGGCAACAATCCGCCACTTGCCAAGCACAGCTCTAATTGAACAGCTAGTTCTTGTACTAATGTTGCTGTACTTGTTTGTTGCATGCACATAATGATCTGACGAATTTCCAAGCCTTGCTGAAACAATTTTCCCCACTCTAATGCAAAATAACTAGTTTGATAGCAGCGATACAAGTCTCCCAAAAAAGGCAATCGACTCAAAAAAGTGGCTCGCTTCAACGCTGTCTGCTTGGCAAAGATTCCTCTTACAACAAGAACGAAACCTCCCAATCCGCCTACAATGACCGCACCGATCCATGGTGCTGCCGTAATAAAGAGAATGCCCCAATGATTCGCATCGATCATACCGGAGGCCAGAAGTTGAGGCAATAGAAACCGACGCATGGCAAAGAGAGCGGTAAAGACAAATACCAGCAATAGAAGGGGATACGCCAACACTTTTTGTAATGTCTGATTTTGTTTTTCCAAAAGGATCTGGTAAGCGACCATTCGCTGCAACGTATCCACCAGATTGCCATGGGTCTCTGCCAAGTCCAGCTGATTTTGTTCGGCTTCAGATAAATGCAGCAAAGAAAAGGCCTGTCTGAGTCGTTGACCTTGTTTCAGTCGCTGATCAATATCTTTTACTGTATTCGGATCAAATTGGCCACTGCGAAGTAGAACAAGCAAACTCTCTTGTAATGAGAAACCACTCTCTAATAAAACCGTAAATGTGGCTAATAAGGCGTGGGTCTGTTTGCGGGAAAGCCGTTTACTTTTCCTTGTCAAAAACCTCATGGGTGATCTGCTCCTTTTCTCTGATCCTTGTTAGTGCTTGATCCCAAGTCATTGAGGATTTGTGGGGTTCATAAAAGGTGTAGGCCATCAATGCGTGAGGGACTCCGTGAAGATCTGGCAGTAAGCGCTGATAAATGATTCCTTGGAGGCATTGGTCGATCACAGCTGCTTCCTCTGTCAGCTCTTGCAATCGCGCAATTGTTTCCGTTAATCCCCGTGCATGGATCGTCGCAAAAACCCGATGTCCTGTCAGTGCCGCACGGATCGCAGCCTTGGCCGTCTCTTTGTTGCGGATCTCACCAATCAGCAATAGCTCAGGTCGATGCCGCAACGACAAACGAATCAGCTCATCATAATCCTGGCCGATCATTGGATTGGTCTGCAACTGTAAAAAACGAGGCTCAACGATCTCAACCGGGTCTTCGATCGTGATCACCTGACCTGCTGCAGCTGAAGCTAAGCGATACATCAGTGTGGATTTCCCCGATCCAGTAGGACCAGAAAAGAGATAGAGCCCTCGATAGCGGCATGCATCTGCGATCGTTTCATATTGTTCATTCATAAAGAATCGATGGAACTTACCTAAAGGGTGCAAAAAACGTAGAACTAAACTTTCTTGACCTTGAAAATCCCCAACAGTCGAAACCCGGATACGCTGCTCTCCATCTGCCAAAGGATAGCTGATAGCCCCTAATTGCGCTCTTCGTTTTTCTCCTACTTCCATACCGCCCAGAAATTTGAATCGAGTGATCAATTGTTGCGCGTCTTCTGTAGTAACTTTGCGATACATTTGCCGATAGTAACTTTTGCTGAAAATCAGAGTCATCCCTTCGACTGTTGGCAGTATGGATAGATCTTGCATTTTCTGCACCTTCGCATACTCCACCAACTCATCTGAAAATGTACAAATGTCCATTGTCACCCTCCTAAAAAGAGATACGCAGCTTTTACTTTTCTATACAAAAAAACTGTAGAACAAAGACATTTTCTGCCTTGTGCTACAGTCTGAACGCTAAGACTCGCTTATTTAACTTTTGGTCGTATCTTCTGGTGCCACAAATTGGGCTTCTACCCGGTAGATTCTTTGACCGCGGCTGGAAAACTTCTCTTCATACTCGGTCATGATATTTCCTTCATAGTCACTTTGATGAAGATCCAACCATACTTGTTTTAAAACCATACCATATTGTGAAAAGCTGGCGAGTGAATATTCAAATAAGCCTTGATTGTCCGTTTTGAAATGAATTTCACCATTCGGACGTAAAATTTGTTCATCGACTGCCAAAAAAGCTTTCGATGTTAGTCGGCGTTTCTCATGCTTCTTTTTTGGCCAAGGATCTGAAAAATTCAAATAGATTTGATCGACTTCATGATCCGCAAAATAATTCGTCAATGCGGAACCGTCAACGTGCAGCAGCTGCACATTAGGGATATCTTGTTCGATCAGTTTATCCAGTGCAATGGAAACCACACTGATTTGCATTTCGATGCCAATATAATTAATTTCCGGATGTGCTTTAGCCATTTCGGTAATGAAACGGCCTTTTCCCATACCGATTTCAATATGCAATGGGTGATCATTGCCAAATCGTTCCTTCCAACGGCCTTTCCACGCTGTCGGTTCAGCTACTACAAATTCGGGATGCGCTTGGACTAATTCTTCTGCTCCCGCACGTTTTCTTACTCTCATGTTGTTTCCTTTCCGAAAAAACAAGATGGAACTTGTTGCTTCGCTCCATCTTCTCATTCACTATAAATTCTTTTTAATTGCAGAATCTCTGCATTCATTGCTTTATAATCCCCGCGTTGGTAGTACTTCTTTACTTCCTGAAGCATACTTAATAAAGCATACCAATAAATTTTCTCGATCACTTCACTGCTGCCATGAATCCCGTAACGCACTAGCCAATGCGGCCAGCTGGATAATGGAACATAATGCCCTAAGATCGTACCGATATCCATTGCGGGATCCGCAAACATGATCGAATCCCAATCAACCAAATACAGATAGTTTTGGCAAACAAGCCAATTACGGTAATTGACATCCCCATGAACAACGGAGGCCTTTTGTTCCTGAAATTCTGGAATATTCTCTCTTAAATAACGATAAACAATAGCAATAAAGCGATTTTGAACAACCGCTTTAGGTAAGTTTTCTTCATATTCAACTAACATTTTTTCTGGTGTCATCACTTGACCACCGATTTTGCTCAGCATCTTCGCTAATGTTTTGGAATGGTGCAAATGATACAATACATCGATCACATCATTTCTTTGACCGATCTCTTCGGGGTCCAATACACGTCCATCTAGCCACTCTTGAGCAGACAACGTATCGCCATTGCCGGTACGCTTGGTCCACACAAGTTTAGGAGTAATCCCCTCTTTGGAGAGTGCCGCAAGCATCGGGGTCGTATTTCGTTTGATAAAGACTTTATCATTGTCCTTCAAGCCAATGTAGGCTTTGCCGGTGTCGCCTTTGATTGGTCTCAGGCGCCAATCTTGATCCAAGCGAATATCCATCCTAGCTTCTCTCCTTATTTCACAGTATCTCTTATTCTAGCTTCCTAAAGAGTCAACGTCAAGCGCATATGCGTTCGGTTTTTTCGAGTAACGTCCAGCCATCTTTATTGACTTTGCATTTTTTTCAAGCGGGCAGGTACATAGAAAACCAAAAAGAGTCCTGTAAATAACAAAAAGCCCAACAGCACTAGCACTCCTTGCCAAAGAATTGCCGCTCGGAACAAGCCGACTACACCAAAAATGAAAGCAGCTCCGCCTAATAATCTAAGCAATAGCCAATTAATGGCTGTCTGTTTTTGCCCTTCCTCGATTGGATATAAATGAGTCAAAATCATGTACTGAAACTCATTATACATCGGCAGTAGCTGAAAACCGATCAAATAAAGAAACATACATCCTAACCCTAGACTAAGCCACCATTCTTGAACAAAGAAAAGCACTAATACACCAATCAGTGTCAAACGGAAAAAAAGCCCGCTATATTGTTCCCCTCGCAAAAAGCGGCGAGCATATAGATAGCGATAAGTCTGTTCCTGTCCAAAAGGAATCCTATTCAACAGACCATCTAAATACTTGCGGCGTTTGGCTGCTGCTGTGATTTGAGGTACATCTGTGAATAAGTTGATAAACCGATAAATGCGATGAAGTCTCGTTTCTTCCATGTGGATCATGCGATCCCAACCTAATAGAAGACCTGTCGGACGACACTGAAGGTTGAACCAAGCAGCTTGTAGAACAGCTAAGAGCAATCCAACCCAAGGTGCAACATACAGACTAGCTAAAAGGCTGCTTACTGCAGCAATCACCCACAGAACACGCTGGTTGTTACGCTGTTCTTGTCCTTGATAAAGAGACAAACGCTGTAACCAGAGATCCGTAACTTTTAATAACCAAATCGTCCCTAAATAAAAGAAAAAGCTCGCAAACGTTTGTTCAGTAACTACTACGACTAAAGGCATCGTCGCACCAACGACTAAAAAGGAGACCCCAAAAGGCAGCCACATTGAATAGCGCAGTGCTTGAGCAAGATAGTCCGCCATCTGCTTTTCTTTAGCTAAAAGAAAAATCAAATCTGCTGGTTTCACCAATGTTGCCAACTTGCCGACTGACAAAAGTGCCAACCAGATCAATAGCAATACGATCCCCCCCTGAGGGAACGGCCGAGGGAGCGTTTTTAAAAAATTCGAATAATATAGACCCAGTCCACCCATTAGAAATGTGATGAGGATCGCAAAATGATCATTGAAAACATAACGCAAATAGCGACTCATCTGTTTCTGGTGTCGTTGCAAGCGTTGTGAGAAGAACCCCTTCATAGCTGACTCTCCTTTGTCAATGCTAAGTACAACTCATCGAGGGAAGCTCCTTCAGCCCCAAATTGGCTTTGTAATTGCGACAGCGTTCCTTGGGCTCGAATCTCGCCATTGTGAAGCAGGATAAACTTGTCACAATATTTCTCAGCTGTAGCCAAGATATGGGTCGACATTAAAATCGATGCCCCGGTTTGTTTCATCTCATTCATCAATTCAAGCAATGCATTGATTGCCAATGGATCTAAGCCCAAAAAAGGCTCATCGATGATGTACAAACTTGGTTCAATTAGAAAAGCACACAAAACCATGACTTTTTGTTTCATTCCCTTAGAAAAATTTGCTGGAAACCAGTCCAACTTATTTTCCAAGCGAAATGTTTTTAATAACCGCTCCGCCCGTTGCAGTGCGACATCTTTGGGGATGTCATAGGCCATTGCCGTTACTTCGATATGCTCTTTTAAAGTCAATTCTTCATAAAGAGAAGGCGTTTCAGGAATGTAGCCGATCTGCTTGCGATACGCTTGCGGATCTTCTTTCAGCGATAGTCCGTTGATAGTGATTTTTCCAGTGTGAGGTTGTAGCAGACCAATGATTTCTTTAATCGTGGTACTTTTACCAGCACCATTCAAACCGATCAACCCCACAAGTTCACCATCCGCGATCGAAAAATCAATATTTTTTAGAACAGGTAGCTGTGTATAACCGCCTGTTACATTTTCTACTTGTAATGTCATTTTCGTTCCTCCAATATCAACTATTATACCATGAAGCAGCGGTCAAAGAGCAGTCATCTACTTCTTGAAATCTGCTATTTTCCGTTATTAGTTATTTGAACAACATACTCGTGTCCAGCTACTTGCAATGGTTCTTTTGGCAGCTCACTGCTACCAAAACGCTCGACCCACATGTCTGCTTCGGACGCATCAAAAATGACGGCTTGAATTGCTCCGGCAGCTAAACGGGTCGTAAAGGCTTGGACAGCGGCTGGATCTTCATAGGAAACAAATGTAACTGTTATTTCGTGATCAGGCGCCACGTTTTGCTTCACCCAATCCGTCGCTGCTTTTTCAAATTCAGATTGTGTGGGCTGCTGTTCACTGGTCTCAGAAACAACAGCCACTGTATAAACAACTTCTTTTGGTCTTGTCATCGAATAGATCAGCGAACCTCCTACTAGAATGACTGCTAGTCCTGCAATCAGCCACTCCTTATATGCATAGGCAAGATAGCTGATTTTTTCTCGTTTGGTCTTTTTTTTCTGTAACGTTTCTTTAATGATTGGTTTCATCGTATCCGTCCTTTTCTATTTCTGCTTTTAAGTCTATTGGTGCAAGCGGACAAATGCAAGCGTTTCTCTCCACAAACATCCGTACTTTACATGGAAAAGAAGCGATGGCCTGCTTTTGAAGGAATTCAAGAACAAAAACTGCCGAAATCAGCAGAATATGGTAAAGTAGGACTAGAAGAACAAGGAGGTTTATGAAATGGAAAATTGTATTTTTTGTAAGATCAACAATCGTGACATCCCTAGTTACAAAGTATATGAGGATGATCAAGTCTATGCCTTTTTGGATATTTCCCAAGTAACACCTGGACATACATTAGTTATTCCGAAAGTCCACGTAACGGATATTTTTGAGTATGATGAAGCCCTTGCTGCAGAGGTCTTTGCTCGCGTTCCTAAAATCGCTCGGGCAATCGAAAAAGCCTTTCCTGAGATCAATGGACTCAACATAATCAATAACAATAAAGAATTGGCTTATCAATCTGTTTTTCATTCCCATATTCATTTGATTCCTCGTTACGATGAAAAAGATGATTTCTCGATGCATTTCGGTAATCATGCAGAGGATTACTCACAGGAACAGCTAACAGAGATCGCTGAAAAAATCGGAAAGCTGGTGGACTAAATGATCGGTAACTTTATCAAAGGTTTGTTATTCGGCTCTCTCGCCGGCGGCTTAGGCGGGCTGCTATTTGCACCAAAAAGCGGTAAAGAAACCCGTGAACAAATGCTTCGTTATGTCGATGAGACCACGGAAGCGACTCTTGAGTTTAATGAAAGTGTCAAAAACTTAAAAGATGCTGTCACATTGACGCGTAAAACGGTTGACGAAACGATTCCTGTTGTCAAAGAGTCTTTCACAAAAGATTTTGAATCATTCAAATTCCAAGCACAGCCAAGAATCGAGCGGATAAAGACCCACGTGGATCGTTTGAACCAACATGTCACGACGATACAAGCCAAATCAGTTCCCCAAGAAGAAAATAAGTAGCAAATATTGGAGAATCTATGAATTTTGTTTGAAACATCATTTGTTTTCTTCCCAATTAAAAAAAGAGTGTGGTATAGTATTAGCTGTGATTCTTTGAAATATTTAGAAAATAGGAGTGCTTAAACGAATGAAGAAAAAATTGATTTTAGCAGCAGTCAGTGCACTGAGCGTTTTGACATTAGCTGCTTGTTCCGGAAGTTCAAGTAATGAGATTGCAACCATGAAAGGCGGTAAAATCACGGTTGAAGATTTTTACGAACAAGCAAAAACAGATCAGAATAACCAAAGTCTTATCCGCCAATTGATCGTCTTAAAAGTCTTCGATCAAAAATATGGGGATGATGTTACAGAGAAAATGATCGACAAGCAATACGATCAAACTGCGAAACAATATGGCGACAGTGATAAATTTGAGTCTGCATTGGAAGCTTCTGGACTTACTAAAAAAAGCTATCGTGAACAAATCAGACAGCAATTAGCATTACAAGAAGGGCTAAAAGCGAACATGGATATTGGTGATGATGAGCTGAAAGCAGCTTGGGATTCTTTCCATCCAGAAGTTGAAGCACAATTGATCAAATTGACTAGTGAAGATGATGCAAAAGATGTATTAAAAGAAGCTCAAAAAGATGGTGCTGACTTTAGTAAATTAGCAAAAGAAAAATCAACAGACACAGCGACTGCAGAAGATGGCGGTACAGTCAAATTCGACTCAACCTCAACAACTGTGCCAGCTGAAGTACAAACAGCTGCCTTTGCATTAAAAGATGGTGAAATTTCAGAGGTCATTTCTGCTACGGATGCTTCTACTTATACAACAAGCTATTACATTGTCAAAATGGTCAAAAACCAAGACAAAGGCAACGACATGGATAAATACAAAGATCAAATCACAGAAATCGCACAAAATACGCTATTGAACGATTCTACATTCGTGGCAAAAACGATTGGTAAAGAACTGAAAGCTGCCAATGTGAAAATGAAAGATGAAGATCTAGCTGATATTCTTTCTGACTATGTTTCTGCAGCAGAAACAAAAGATTCAACTGATTCTTCTGCTACAGATGCATCAGATAACAAAGAGAATGCAACTGATTCTACAAAAGAATCAACTGAAACAACTAGTTCATCTGCTACAGATTCCTCTGAAAAATAACAGAAAAAAAAGATTGGCAAAAGCCAATCTTTTTTTATTTATACATCTTTCGGCACATAAAAACTACGATTATCCATCCCAAAAATCCGCTCAGTGTATTCTCCTGGTTCCGTTAAGCGAATAGATGACAACATCATTTGCATAGAAGCATCGATGTTATCGATTTGATGCAGGATCTCCGCCTCCATAATTCTTGGGCGAACTGGTGAGCCATATTCCAACAATCCATGATGAGCCAAAACCATGTGCCGCAGCACAACGATATCTTCTTGTTTATCATCAAATTTCAGAGCAATACACGCTTGGGTGATTTCTTCATCTACTAGCACTAAATGTCCAACCAGATTTCCAGCTAATGTATACTCTGTGGTCATTGGTCCCGTCAATTCAATCACTTTTCCTAAATCATGCAGGATAATTCCTGCATACAAAAGCGGTGCATTGATTTCCGGATACTCTTTGATCAAAGATTTTCCGATTCGCAACATGGTCGTTGTATGGTAAGCCAATCCACTAGCAAAGGCATGGTGATTCCGTTTAGCTGCTGGAAAATCAAAAAATTCTTTCTTGTATTTATTCAGCAAAAAACGAACGATACGATTCCAATGAGGATTGGTGATTTCAAACAATGTCTGATTAATTTCCTCTTCCATGTCTTCTTTTTTCAGAGGGGCTCTTTCCATGTACTGGCTCGGGTCATGAGGTTCTTCTGGTTTTGCCAGACGCAGATGCAAAATCTTGACTTGGGGATTTCCTTGATAAACTTCTCGCTTTCCATCTAATAAAACGACCTTACCAGCCTCGAAGCGATTGATTTCTTCCTCAGAAGCATCCCAAAACTTTCCGTCGATTGTTCCAGAAGTATCTTGAAAAGTAAACGCGATAAACTTTTTGCCATTTTTTGCGATACGAACTTCCGCATTTTTAATCAACAAAAACAGTTGAAACGTCTCATCTACGGTCAATTCTCGAATTTTTTTCATGTTAACATTTGGCGCATAGCCAAATTTCTCACATCCTTTGACTAAGTTCTTGTACGGATTGCTGGTATTTATGATAATAGCTTACCATTTCTTGGTCAGAAGACAAACAAATTACTTGGTAATATTGGCCAAACTCAGCGAATAATTCCGCTAACCGTTCTTTTCGTGCACTATCATAATGCAACCAGCCATCATCGATAATGATGGGACTAAGAGGATGATTTTGTTGCAACGCAAGATAACCGAAGCGGATCGCCATGATCAGCTGATCTTTTGTTCCTGTTGATAGATCGATGATCGAGTAACTATCGCTAGCATTGCTGGCAACTAATTGCCCCTCATGCAGTGTTACTTGGTGATAGCGGTCATTGGAAAGCAATCTGAAATATATCGAAGCTTTTTCTAGTAATTGCGGCAATTGTTGCTCAGACAATTCAGTCGTCAAATCGGACAATACCGAAGCAGCTAATTGTCGACTGCTCCAAGCAAGAGCCAATTCCTCGATTTTTGCCCGCAGTTCGCTTTCTTCCTGATAGAGCTGGCTCAACGTACCGCTTTTTTGGCTGGCGGCTACTTCTAGTTCAAGCCGTTGCCTTTGCTCTGCCTTTTGTCGACTAAGCTGGTGCAGCTCTTTTTGCTTTTGTGCCACTTGCGTTTTCTTTTCCAGCAATTCTTCTTGTGTGATTGGTTCCGGGAAAATCGGATCCAGCATGACTGCTAATTCGGCTTCCCGCTTTGCCGCTCGCTGATGCGTCTCCCATTGTTTGAGCCAAAGACTGATTTCTGCTGGCTGATCAATGCCAACTTGTGAGAGAATCTCTTGAGAAGCCTTCAACAATTCAGCCCGCTCCGCCTTTTTGCGAGCAAGTTGCTGCGCCAACAACGTGCTGGGCTGCTGTAAACGCGCCAATTTAACAGCCTGCATCTCTTCATTGAATTCATGCAATAGCTGAGCCTGCTCCAGTATTGTCTTATTTTGCAGGGGCAACCAATCAGCAAAAGGTGTAAACATCGCTTGATAAGGCTGAAGCTGTTCTGTGACCTCTTGCAGTTGTTCTTTGGCTTCGCGAAGCTGATGAGCATGCAACTGATAATTAGTAACATCCTCTTGGTACTGCAGCAAGAAGACCGACCATCTGTGATAAGGTTCCGTGCCAAAAAAAGGTTGCAGCGCCTGACGCCATCGTTCATTCTGTTGTTTTTGTAAATTATTGGCTTCTGTCAGATCTGCGATCTCTGAGGCAACCAGATCCGTTTGCAACAATAACTCTTGCCATTGTTTTTTGCTGTCACCTTGTTTATGAGGACGTTGTTTCATTGCCTCCCAAATTGCTAGTCCAATACCAACGGTGCCAGCCGCTATACACAACCAGCGCCAAGGAGACGGTAAAAAGAATGCTGCAACACAAGCAACCAAACCACCTACTAATGGCACCATAGGAATAGCCATTTTTTGCTCTCCCATCAATCCTGGGTGCGCCTGTTCCAACCGTGATAAAGCATGTTGAAGATGATTTTCCTTCTCTTCTAACCACTCTAAGCGCTTGTTTGCTTCCTCTAACTGGTAGTCGCTTTGCTCCAGATTCATTAATTGTTCCTGGATTTGTTCTGTCTGCAGTGGTGGTGATTCTTTTGACCATTGCCGTCTATTGATCAGCTGGTTCAACGCCATTCGTGCTTGTTGTTCCTTTTCTAGCGCCTGTTCCTGCCGATCCATCAATCGGGCCATCTCAACTTGTTTCTGAAGGATCTGAGTGATCAAATGTTCGTTGTCCAGATAAAAGAAATATTTATCTGAAGCTTGCCCTTGTTCCAAACGATCAAGTTCTGCTTCTTTTTGATGAATATCTTCTGTTAAGTGCTGATAGGTCTGATAAAATCTGCTGATTTCCTGAGCGTCTTTTTCTGCTACTGCAGCTGGCTGGCTTGATAGCTGTTGCCATTCTTCATACAATGGCCAATGGCTGATCTGTTGTTGAACAGCTTGATAAGCATCGCTTTGCACTTGCTGCTGTTCTTCTAATTGCCGCAATTCTTTTTGAATCTGTGAAATCTGCTGATACTGCTGTTGCAAGCGATGTTCTTCGCTTTCTTTTTGGGCAATTTTCTCCTGTAGTTTCTCCAAACGTTTCAACGCTTGGTTCAAAGGGAGTTTTTGTCCCCGCGGTTTATAATTTTGTTGATTGATTGCTTCATAGCGAGCCACTTGTTGCAGCATCTTTTGACTC
This sequence comes from Enterococcus sp. ARL09-542, assembly GCF_005234805.1. Lineage (NCBI taxonomy): Bacteria > Bacillati > Bacillota > Bacilli > Lactobacillales > Enterococcaceae > Enterococcus > Enterococcus sp. ARL09-542. The sequence goes on along the minus strand of NZ_QPQX01000004.1, from coordinate 22,166 downwards.
CCACTGATTCCCAAAGAAATCAGTGCTTGATGCAATTCATTTTCTTGCAGCTTGTCAATTTGGGCAAGTTGTTCTTGCTGAAAAGTAAATACATCGAAAAACAACGTCTGATTCAAGGGTTGCAGCAACTGTGCCAGCATTTCCTCGTCGCCGGTCTGCCCGTTGAAATGGACTTTGGCTCTTCCTCGATCGATTTGACGGTAACGTTCGATCATCACTTCCCCGTAAGGTTCGACAACTAGCCACAATCTGCCTCCATAAGCGGCCCCATTTTTGGGGGTATAATCCTTTTTCTTAGCTGTTCTTTTAGGAAAACCAAACAGCATAGCCGCAATAAACTGATACAATGTCGACTTGCCGATTTCATTGTTGCCAAAAAGCAATTGATTTCCTTGGGAAAATTCAATCACTTGATCATGGTAACGGCCAAACCCAGTGATTTCTGCTTTTAAGATTCTCATACTTCTTCCTCCCACTGGAAATCATTCTCCAGCAAGTGTTTCGTCTGCTGTAAGACCTCTTCTTGAAAGGCACCTTGATCAATCCCGCGATAAAGCAACGGATGACGAAGCAAATCATTCAGTCCTTCAGCAAAAATAGACGGGTCTTGATAAATAGCTAGTAATTGATCAACATAGGACGCCGGGATCGCTAATGGAATTTTGTCTGTCTCTGTTTTGTAGACTTCGATTGCATAAATTGTCTGTAATACGTCTCTTGACAGCTGCTCGTTCAAATAGGCGATCATTTCATTTTTTTCGGTTTCAGAAAACCAATCTGAAGATAACTGATCCGTATCTGTCAGCACTAATTTGATCAGTCGTGGCTGATTCGTGTTGACCTCCTTCAAAATCGTTTGCAAAATCGAACGCTGATCCTTACAAGCTGCTAATGAGACTTCTTGTTGTGCCCATGTGATTTCTGCTACGTCGACCGTCTGGATCTCGGTACCATGGGAACTCAAAGTGGCTAAAACAACGCCTGTATCTTGTTCTTTTTGCGTTTTGCCTTGTGGGGTCCCTGGATAAACGATCGCAGGCTCTTCTGAAAGGATCTTAGGAACATGAATATGACCTAGTGCCCAATAATCATAGCCTTTCTGCTTCATTTCACTCACAGAAAATGGTGCATAATGTTCCCCCGCACTATCCCCGTGGTACATACCGATATGGAAATCAACCGCTTGGCGATTAGGAAATTCCCTGATCTTGTTCTGTGTAATCCAAGGCTGCTGATAACTAAAGCCACTGATAGCATAGGTCTCACCATTTCTGGTTACGCCTTTGATCGTTTCAACCGTCTCACTGGGAAACAGCACAACATTCTCAGGAAAATCAAACCAATAACGCTGCGGATCATAGTAATCATGGTTACCAAAGATCATATAGACAGGGATCTCTGCTGACGCAAGTCGGGAAATCTCTTGAAAAAAGTCATGCTGGATCCGCAGACTTGGACGGGCTTGGTGGAAGGTATCCCCCGCCAAGAGAACAAAATCCACTTCATGCTCCAGTGCCGTATCAACCAGTTTTTTGATTATTTTTCGATTGATCAGCGGAAGCTGCTCTTTGACGTTATCCGATAACATGCGGATCCCTTCGAAAGAACGATCAATATGCAAGTCAGCACTATGTAAAAAACGCATGATACCTTTCCCCCTTTTGCTTCTATCATAACATTTCTTTGTTTTTTCGTCAGCAAAACACGAAAATTTGTTCGCCTTTTTGAACAAAAAATTCGAAGGGTCGAGGAAGTCCCCGATCCTTCGAATGTTGTCCGCTCAAATTAGCCTCTAACGCTATCTAAAGCACTGTAAATTGGCATAGAATTGGCACAAGTCCGAGGCCTCTGTTTGAGAACCCCTCTTGGACTCTTTTGTGCTGCGGTAAGTCAGCAGGCTAGCGCTTAGGCTTCGTATAAGTCCCGCACAGGGCCCATGATGATTCGATTCAAATCATTGGCCACCAGACTAAATGCTTGCTCTTTTTGCATCAATTCCGAAACGATTGGATCTTGCTGAATTTTTTGAGAGAGTTCTTGTGCTTGCTGTGCTTCTTCTTCTGTCATTTCTTGGCCTGCCATCATTTTTTGTTGCAAAGCTTGTTGCAAGCCTTGGAACTCCTTGAATAAGCTATACGCTTCTTGGTTTTCTTTCAAACGATCAAACGAGGCTTTTAAATCTTGAAACTGTTCGGATTCTCGTAATTCTCGTTCTAATTGATTCGCTGTGTCATAAATATTTGCCATACTGTTCCCTCACTTTGTTTTTTTCTTATTATAACATACTGTTCGGATGCACATGCAGTAGAAGCTAACATCAATTACCATTGATCGTATTCCATAGATTACCAAAAAGCTCTTTGGTTCCTTGTTTGACACGCTCACCAAAATCTTTTAATCCTTCTTTGGCATTTTCGGCAAACTCGTCAACTGATTTTTTCCAGTCATCGTTGTCCGTTGATTCATTTGGATCTGGCACTTCATCTGCTGCCATCAGTTTCCCACCAGTCATATAGGCATCTGCTACTTGGAACTGACTTCCTTGGCTGTAAGGCAACAGACTTTCGGCTTCCGCTTTAAATATCTTGCCGACGACTTGCCCGCTGGTTCCAGTCAAATAGTGTTCGGCACTCGTTTGTTCAAAGCCCAGCCAGGTGGAGATTACGAGATCAGGTGTATACCCAACGATCCACTGATCATTGACTTTTGATAAATCAAAGTTTGTTTCCGTTGTCCCGGTTTTTCCTGCGATCGTAAAGCCATAAGGGCTAGCGCTGACCCCAGTTCCATTAGAGAAGGTACCCAGCATCATGCTTGTCATCTTGTCTGCTGTTTCTTTGGAGATGACTTGTTTTCCTTTGACTGAAGTATTATCTACAATAACCGCGCCCGTTGAATCAACGATTTTGGTGATCAAATGCGGTTGGTAGTAATAGCCTCCGCTAGCAAAGACACCATACGCGGCAGCCATGGTCAACGGTGATTCGCCAGTTTCCAATCCGCCTAACGCCAATCCCCAATATTTGTCCGATTCTGACAATGTTAGCCCAAATTCCTGAGTCTTTTTGTATCCGCGGTCGAGACCAATTTCATGAAGTGTCCAAACAGCTGGCAGATTTAAACTTTGAGCCAATGCTTGATACATCGGCACTTCACCGGAATAGGTCCCATCGTAATTCTTTGCCTCATAATAACTTTGAGGTTTGTCTTCCAAAATACTATCTGGATTATAGCCCGCTTCGATTGCAGGTGCATAAACACTGATGGGTTTGATTGTCGAACCTGGCGAGCGTTTCATTTGGGTAGCAAAATTGAACCCGCGAAAAACATGTTCGCCTCGTCGCCCTACCAATGCTTGAACACCGCCAGTTGTCGGATCTAATGCCACCGAACCTGATTGGACCATCGTTCCATCAGACGCATTTTCTGGAAAGAGCGCATCGTTTTTATAGGCAGCTTCCATTTGTGCCTGATAGTTTTGATCCAGTGCTGTGTAGATTTTGTATCCACGATTCATCACATCATCCGCATCAAGTCCGTAAGACTCCGCTTCATCGATCACTGCATCGAAGTAATAAGGATATTTATAGCCAGATTCTGAATTGCCATAGCCATCGTACAACAGGCTAGCTATTGAAACTTGCTCTTCTTGATCGGCCACAGATTGATCCAGCATTTTGTTGTCCACCATCAGTCCTAGAACAGTATCTCGGCGGTTCGTCGCATTTTCTGGATGATCGATAGGATTATAAATTGATGGACCTTTAAGCATACCTACTAAGGTAGCTGCTTCTCCCACCGTCAAATCTGAAGCATTGACACCAAAATATTTGAGCGAAGCATCTTGAATCCCCCAGACTCCATTACCGAAATAGGAACTGTTCAAATACATTTCCAATATTTCATCTTTTGAGTATTTTTTTTCGATTTCAATCGCTAGAAACAGTTCTTTGGCTTTTCGACTAAAGGTTTGATCGAGAGAAAGATAGGCATTCTTTGCTAGCTGTTGCGTAATTGTACTCCCACCGCCACCTTCTGCACTACGATTGACTACCATCCGCAAGGCCGCCCGAGCGATCCCTTTGATATCAAACCCATGGTGATTATAAAAATTCCGGTCTTCCGTTGAGATCAGTGCGTGAACGACTGCTGGGGAAATGCTTTTTAAATCAACATAGGTGCCCTTTTGAGAATAGAGCTGCCCAGCTTCTTCTCCTTTAGCATCGTAGATCACAGTGGACTCTTTCAATCCTGATTCTAATTCACTAACTTTGGTATTCTTGGCGATATAAAACAAGTAACCGCTCATCACTAAAATACCCACTAAAGTCAGTAAAATAACTATTTTATTCACATGATATTTCTTCCAAATGCGTTTGCGCCATTGATGGAATTGCTGTAGATAAGGCTTGATCCAACGCCAGAAAGTTTGGATCGATTCTTTTATCTTGTGAAGGATTTGTTTCAAATCCATTTCTCCACGCTCCTTTTAACAAAGTGTAGCATATATCAAACCGTTTGGAATACGGCTCTAGCAGTAAATTTCATCCACAAAAGATTGCTCGTCAATTCTATCAGCGAAACTTCTGTTTTTTGTTGTTTTTTTTATAAGAAAATCTTAAAGATGCTATAATAGCAAATAGATCACAACTTAGAAAGGGATTTTTATGGAATATACCATTACATTACCTAATGACCATCCCCGAACAACGATTCGGGAATTATTAGAACAAGAATGGCTCGTCCCTCGCAAAGTACGCCATTTACTGCGAACCCGCAAAAATGTACGCGTCAACGGTGAAACAGCCCTTTTTCATCAGGAAGTAGCAGGTGGGGATCAGCTCACGCTTCTTCTAGAAGAAGCAGATTACACGTATCAGCCAGTGATTTCTGGGAACAAAGAGAAGATTACGGTGTTGTTTGAAGATGAACATCTGATCGTTGTCAATAAGCCCGCTGGTATCAAAACCCACCCCAACCAACCAAATGAAACCGACACACTTATGAATGATCTGGCTGCATATCTTTCACCAGAGACAAGACCCTATGTCGTTCACCGATTAGATAAAGAGACCAGCGGCGTCATTTTATTTGCTAAAAACCCCTTAGTCTTGCCTATTTTGGGACGAATGCTTGAAAGTAAGCAAATTTATCGTCGCTACCAAGCAACAGTCTGGGGACAATTGGATCAAAACCAAACCATTCGCAAAAAAATCGGACGCGATCGCCACGACCGTCGCAAACGAGTCATTGACCCACGCAATGGCTTATCTGCGGTGACACACGTTGAGATTGCCGCTCGCAATGCCCAAACGACTTCGATCTATTGTGTATTAGATACAGGACGTACGCATCAGATTCGTGTCCACCTTGCTAGCATTGGACATCCTATCGTCGGAGACCCTCTTTATCAGAAAAAAACTGCAGCTCGCCTTGAGCTGCATGCCTATGAACTTTATTTGACCCATCCATTCTCACAAGAGTCACTGCAGATCAAAGCGCTGCCTGGGCTCTGGTGATGGACAGAATGTTTCTGAAGCAGCAGAGACATTGCCTCTAGTCTCATTCCACATACTGGGCACAGCCGTCAGGCTTCATTCGCTGCAACAATTCAATCTTCCGCTGGTTCAGCAGAAAGCTGTGCCAGCTCTTTTTCTGTCATTGAGCGATACTCTCCTAATGCCAAATCTTTCGGCAGCTGTAACCCGCCCATTCGAGTACGCTTGAGATAAGTCACTTCTTTTCCCACTGCCTGCACCATTCGTTTTACTTGGTGAAACTTCCCTTCATGCAAAATCAAGGTAATCGTGGATGTCTCGGCCTGCTCGTCTACCTTTAAAATCGTCAGCTGTGCCGGCATGAGAGTTTCCCCATCCAGTTCGATTCCTTGGAGAAATTGGTGACGATCCTCTTCGGTCATGATCCCTCGAACTTCTGCATAATACTCTTTTTCGACGTGTTTTTTGGGTGACAATAACCGATGAGCTAGCTGGCCATCATTCGTAATTAGCAGTAGTCCTTCGGTGTCTTTATCCAAACGACCGACTGGAAAAAGATCCCGGCGATAATCTTCCGCCGCAAACAAATCCAAGACTGTCTTTTCCGGATCGGTCGTTGCAGAAATCACACCAGCCGGTTTGTTCAATAAATAATAGAAATCTTTCTGGTAACGTACCAGTTCTCCTGCAAACGAAACCTGATCCTCTTGTTCAGCTACTTGGAATTTATCACTTTTGACTTGTTGACCATTGACCGCAACAACGCCTTTCTTGATTGCTTGCTTCACTTCTTTTCGTGAGCCATACCCCATATCTGCTAAGAATTTATCTAGTCGCATGTTTTCTCGCCTCTCTCTTTGCGATCTTTTTTACTGAAAAAACCGCCTGATCGATCCATGCGATCTCAGCGGCTAATCAGGTTTATTGGGTTATTTGATTCGCAATTTCTTACGCAAACGAATCATTGATGAGCCCAGTAGTTTTTCTGCTAAGCGGATTTTCAATGCCATATAAATATAGGCCCCGCCACCGACTGCTGCAACCAGTAGAGAAAGAATAAAGGCTTGGACTTTGCGATCCGAACTTAAGACCAGACCAAACAATTGCCGAGCAATCAGCGCGATCACTAACATAATGAGAGTCATCAGGAAAATCAAAACCGTTCTTCTAAAGGTCAACTTGGCATTGAAGTGGCCTTTAGTCAACATTTTTCTAATATTCAGCCAGCAAGTCACACCAAGTGCCAATGTTGTAGAGACTAAAGGACCATAAACTTGGAACAGCCAGATGGCCGGATACTGCAAAATAAATTTTAGCAACAAACCAATAAAGAAGAAGATAACCGCTTCTGTGTTATGGTACATCCCTTGCAGCATGCTAGAAGTCAGCATGAACAAGCCCAGGATTAAGCCAGAGATACAAGCAGCAACGAGGACGCTTGCCCCTAATGTATCCGGTCGATAAAACAATGTATACAATGGATACGCCAATACGATCATTCCAAACGTAGCAGGCAGCATGACAAAGGAATACAACTGGAGGTTATTACTGATCAATTTAGCTAAATTTCCTTGATTCTTTTTCGCTACTGCTTCACTGATTAAAGGCAACCCTGTAGATGCCATCGACGTTGCTAAGCCGATCACGACCATTGTCAGCTTGTCTGGATTGCTGCCAAAGATTGCCATCATGTCTAAGAGCTGATCATTGGAATATTGTGTAAATCCTTTCATAATTCGAACAAAGGTATACTGATCCACTAGTTTAAAAATTGTGATCCCAGAACCAACAATAATAAAAGGAATCGCTTCTTTGATGGTGGATAAAACCAATTCTTTGGTTTGGATCTCTGTTTCTTCTTTGCTCATGTCCAGCAAAACATCCATCCGAACCCGCTGCTTCTGGAAATAATAAACCAAAACCAGAACACTTGCTAAAACGCCGATAAAGGCAGCAAACGTTGATTGAGTCACAGCAGCTGTATAGTCGCCTTCTACCACCCGCATGATAATAAACGTTGCCAACAGCATATAGAAGACTCGCGCGATCTGTTCAACGATCTGAGAAATCGCGAATGGTTTCATGTCTTGATTTCCTTGGAAATATCCTCGCATCACACTCATACATGGAAAGACCAAAAGTGCCACGCTTAAGGAGCGCATCGTTGGAATCAATTCTTCTCCGCCACCAGATGCGGTTGCCAGCCAAGGAGCGGCTATGTACATGATACCAGCAGTTACTACCCCAAATCCTGCCATCAACTGTAAAGCTCTCAGGAACAAGCGCTGACTTGTACGATACTCTTCTCTTGAGTTGTAGTAGGAAATCTGTTTCGCAATCGCTGCTGGAATTCCTGCAGTAGAAATCATCAAAAACAAAGCATAGACATTGTAACCCATTCCAAACAATGCATTTGCTTTATCTCCGTTGGCTCCCATCCAGTAGTACCACGGCAAAATATAGATCGCACCGAGCAACCGAGAACCAATGTTTCCCAGTGTCATCCAAGCCGATCCTTGAGCCATTTTTTCTTGTGTCGTTAATTGTTTTGACGCAGATTGCGTATGATTATCCATGGCAGTTCTCTCCAACTTTCTACAAACATATCCCCTTCATTTTAATTCGAAAAAGGACTTCGAGCAATCTATTTTTGCAACATATTAAAGTTTCTTCACATTATTGAAGAAGAACGACCAATCGCATGCTGTCTTCCATTCGATTTGCCTGAATATGCTATAATAAACTAAACTTTTTGAAACGAGGAGAACCAAGATGTCACTACTTACCATTACCCCCCATCAGATCCGCGGGTTGTTGATCGAAGCAAATCTATTAAAAGAGTTTATCGGCCAAGAATGGCATTATACCGTTCCACAAGAAATGAACGACTTGATCTTTACCTCATTAAGTTATGATTCGCGTCAGACAGACGCAAATACGCTATTCTTCTGTAAAGGTGCCGCGTTCAAAGAAAGCTATTTGGAAAGTGCCGTTGCTCAGGGTCTTCAATGTTATGTTTCGGAACACCCTTATGAAAATTGTTCCGCCTATGGCATCATCGTTACAGATATCCGAGCAGCCATGGCTTGTATTGCCCAGGCTTTTTACAACAATCCGCAAGATCAGCTGTTTAAAATTGGAATCACAGGAACAAAAGGCAAAACGAGCTGTGCTTATTTTGTGCGGGAGATTTTAGCCAAAACAACCAATCAGAAAGTAGCTTTTTTCTCCTCTGAAGAAAATACTGTTGACGGAAAGAACTATCAGGAAGCAGTTTTGACGACTCCGGAAACGTTAGACTTGTATGCTATGATGGCCGAAGCAGTCGCTAATGGTATGACACATCTAGTAATGGAAGTCTCTTCCCAAGCTTATAAAACCAAACGTGTCTCTGGGATCACTTATGAAATTGGAATCTTTCTAAATATTTCGCCCGATCATATCGGTCCAGTAGAACATCCGGACTTTGATGATTATCTTTTCTGCAAACGCGAGTTGATCCACAATAGTAAACAAATGATCATTAACCGACAAAGCGATTATTTTGAACTATTAAAAGAAACTTGTGCTGCTCATCAAGTACCATTGATCACCTATGGCCAATGCGATGGAGATTATCAAGTATTACCAGCGGAATCGGGCGATCCTAAATCATTCCGCATCCATTCTGAAAAAGATATTCTTCTTGTGAATGGCGACTATCAGTTGGCTTTGCTAGGAGAATTCAATCACGACAATGCTACTGCTGCAATCGTTGCTGCTTGTCTTGCGGGAGCTACCCAAGAAGAAGCACAATCTGTCTTGCCTAATGTAACGATTCCAGGACGAATGATCGTTCTGGAAAAACAAAATGGCGCATTGATCATCGTTGATTATGCCCACAACTACTTAAGCTTTAAGTCACTGAGTGAGCTAGCCCATACATTGCGGCCAAAAGGACGGCTGATTTTTGTGACCGGCAGTGCCGGCGGCAAAGCAGAATCACGACGTCCTGACATGGGTCGAGCGCTTTCTGAGTATGCAGATAAAGTCTATTTAACTTCTGATGACCCTAACTTTGAGGATCCTCGTGCTATCGCTGCCGAGATAGCCGCTGCGATCACTGCACCTACTGTCATTATTGAAGAACAGATGGACCGCAGCCTTGCGGTCCAATCAGCGGTTGCTGAAGCCGCTAGTCAAGATATCGTGATTCTAGCTGGTAAAGGCGCTGAGCAATATTTGAAAGTCAATGGTCAAAAAGAACCTTATGAAGGTGATTTGCAAATCGCTCAGCGTTTGCTTTGATTTTTTCATTGCCTCACCTATCCGTTAACAACAAACACCCAAAGAATGACAGCATCAAGCGGGTCATCCTTTGGGTGTTTATTTTTGTGTCTATGCAAATGCCTCTTAAAAAGTTCTTGATTTAAATACCTTGCTGAAAATTATGGTTGTTCATCCTCATAGGTTTCATAGACATAAGGAGCACCATCATAGCGAAATTCTGTCGAGATTGCTGCGTCCAAATCTTCGGTATACATGAATTTGCTGAAAGGAAACAGAAAGACTTCGCCGTCTTTCGTTTTTTCCGCTTCCACTCGGTAAATTAGCTGGTCCGCAGTCAATTGCTGATTCAGCTGTTCCAGCACGTCATCGATCACTTCTTCTTCTTGGTAACCTGCTTTTGCTACTCGTTGATAATCATTGAAAAAAGCCTCTTGACCTTCAAAAGATTGATAGTCCATTTTTATTCCTTCTTTCTGCGCTTTCATTTGCGTTAATTCTATTATACGAGACCCCTCTTAGTTCAACGAATGATTTGATTGCCGTTTCACTTAGAAAGAGTCAGCTGACTAGAAAAATATGTCAAATTCATTTCAAGTGTATTACGAATCAATGATTTGACAAAATCGCATTGAAGACTTTTTCATTTTTTGTATAATGGGACATAGAGAATATTAAAGGGGCAGACGCAATGAACAGCACAAAGAAAAAAATCTTCTTTGGAACAGGGGCAACAGTAGGTTTTCTAGCAATGATCGCATTGGTCGGACAATTTTTAGTAGCAAACCACTTGATCGGCACAAATGATACTTCCACAGAAATCTTCACTCGCGCAACATATCCAAATGGCTTTCTATTGGTGATCTTCATTCCATTAGTGGCTACAGCTGTATTGTTTTACGGCATTATTCGCAAAAAATAGTATGCAGCGGCAGTTGATGTTTGCATCAGCTGAACCGCTGCTTTTTTGTACAAAAAAAGCGGGGACAGAAGTGTTAAACTCCGAGAAATAAGGAGGAATACACAGAAATTGCTTTTCAAATTTTTGGGTATTTCGACTTATTTCTCGGAGTTGCATCTGCTCCGACCGTTTAGACATGTTTAGAGGGACTGTGCCATAAGTCATCATCCAACAAGTTAAACCGAATAATAGTCTATTGCTAGGATAGATTCCTCTGACTTTTGCGACGAGGAGTCCCTGCACCGCAGGAGCAATAATAGTTAATGTTCGGATAGTTTTACTTGTAGGAGACTTATGGCACAGTCCCTCTTTTCAATTAATTAGCGACGATATTGACTAATTTATTTGGTACAACGATGATTTTGCGAATCGTTTTTCCATTCAATTGTTCTTTTACCAGTTCATTTGATTGAGCTAACTGTTCGAGCGTCGCTTTGTCTGCATCCGTAGGAACTTTGGCTTTTGCCCGAACTTTGCCGTTCACTTGGAATACCACTTCGATTTCATCTTCGACTAGCGCACTTTCATCATAAGTTGGCCATGGCACATAAGAGATGCCCTCTTTATTTCCGAGAATTGCCCATAGTTCTTCACCGATATGAGGGGCAATCGGTGCCAACAATTGGACAAATCCAGCAACATATTCATATGGTAGTGCATCGGACTTATATGCTTCGTTCACAAAGACCATCAGCTGTGAAATAGCCGTGTTGAAATGAAGCTGTTCAAAATCTTCGGTAACTTTTTTAACTGTTTGGTTGTAAACTTTACTTAGTTTGCCATCATTGAATGTAGTAATTCGATCACGCATTTTGCCATTTTCATCCACGATCAAACGCCAGACGCGGTCTAGGAATTTACGGCTGCCTTCCAAGCCGTTTTCATTCCATGCGATCGATGCATCTAATGGACCCATGAACATTTCATACATGCGCAGTGTATCTGCTCCGTATTGTTCGATGACATCATCCGGATTTACGACGTTTCCGCGAGACTTCGACATTTTTTCATTGTTTTCCCCAAGGATCATCCCTTGATTGAATAATTTCTGGAATGGTTCTTTTGTCGGTACGACACCAAGATCATAAAGGAACTTATGCCAGAAACGAGCATAAAGTAAATGAAGCACCGCATGTTCTGCCCCACCGATATAGATATCTACTGGTAACCAGCGTTTCAATTTGTCAAAATCGGCTAAGCGATTTTTATTGTGAGGGTCGATAAACCGCAAGAAGTACCAAGAGCTCCCCGCCCATTGTGGCATCGTATTCGTTTCACGACGTCCCTTCATGCCTGTTTCTGGATCAACGACATTGACCCACTCGCTGACATTCGCCAATGGCGATTCACCTGTACCACTTGGCTTGATATTATCGGTTTTTGGCAAGCGTAGTGGCAATTGATCTTCCGGAAGAGTGGTTGTAGTACCGTCTTCCCAATGAATGATCGGGATAGGCTCACCCCAGTAACGCTGCCGAGAAAACAGCCAGTCTCGCAGACGGTAGCTGATTTCTTTTTTACCGACTCCTTGTTCTTCTAACCAGTGGTTCATTTTTTCAATTGCTGCTTCTTTATCTAGACCATCCAGAAACTCTGAATTGATATGAGGACCGTCTTCAGTATAAGCAGCTTCTTCAACGTCTCCTCCAGCCAGAACAGGAATGATTTCTAACCCAAAAGCTTTTGCAAATTCATGGTCACGTTCGTCATGAGCTGGCACAGCCATGATCGCACCAGTACCATATGAAGCCAACACATAGTCAGCAATCCAAATTGGCACTTCTTTCCCATTCGCTGGATTGACCGCATAGGCCCCTGTGAAGACACCCGTCTTTTCTTTAGACAAATCGGTCCGATTCAAATCGGACTTCTTCGCTGTTTCTGCAACATATGCCTCAACCGCTGCTTTTTGCTCCGGTGTAGTGATGGCTTGTACCAACTCATGTTCAGGAGCCAAAACCGTATAAGTGGCACCGAACAATGTATCTGGTCGTGTCGTAAAGACGGTGAATGCTGCATCGCTACCCGCTACTTTGAAGGTGACATTGGCACCCACAGAACGACCGATCCAATTCCGCTGCATTTCTTTGATGCTCTCAGGCCAATCAACTTCTTCTAGATCATCTAGCAAGCGATCCGCATAAGCCGTGATCTTCAACATCCACTGACGCATAGGTTTGCGAATAACATCGTAGCCGCCGCGTTCACTTTTGCCATCGATCACTTCTTCATTGGCGATAACCGTTCCTAACTCTGGAACCCAATTGACAGGAACCTCGGCTTCATAAGCCAATCCTTTTTCATAAAGTTTGGTAAAAATCCATTGCGTCCATTTATAGTACTCAGGATCTGTCGTGTTGATCTCACGATTCCAATCGTAACTAAACCCCAGTGAATTGATTTGACGACGGAATGTTTCAATATTTTTTTTCGTAAACTCGGCCGGATCATTCCCGGTATCCAATGCATATTGTTCAGCAGGCAACCCAAAAGCATCCCAACCCATGGGATGAAGAACGTTGAATCCTTGGCTGCGCTTGAAGCGGCTTAGAATATCCGTCGCTGTATATCCTTCTGGATGCCCTACGTGCAATCCTTGTCCAGAAGGGTATGGGAACATGTCTAACGCATAAAACTTTGGTTTATCCGGTTGATCGTGGGTATTGAACTCATTTTTCTTAGCCCAATATTTTTGCCATTTTTTTTCAATTTCTTTGTGATTGTAGTTCACTATGGACGCCTCCTAAAAATTGGTGCTCTGACTTGATCAAAAATCAGCAGAACTTAAAAAAAAGTCCTATAAAAATCACTATTGATTTTTATAGGACGTTATAAACGTGGTACCACCTAATTTTATCTGTTATGAAACAGACCTCGATGTGTTAACGACCATCGCCGTATCTGCCTACTTTGAGCGGTTCTGAGAAACACTCATTTCAGTCAAATATCACTTGAAGGCGAGTTCGAAAGGTCTTCTGTGCATTTCCACCAGCCATGCACTCTCTTGATTCCAACACGTTTCTACTATTCCTTCTCAAATGTGAAAGATTCTTTGCACTTATCCTATCAAAAAAACAGCGGAATAGCAATCTATTTTACGCGAACGCTTTGGCCAGGATAAACAAAGTTGTCTTTAATGTTATTCCATTGAATAAATTGATCTCTGGAAATACCAAATTTATCCGCAATTCCCCAGACAGAATCGCCAGATACTACGGTATAGTTGCTCGTACTTGCCGTCTGATTCGCAGCCGTTGCCGTACCGCTGACCCGTACGCTTTGACCAGGATAGACGTAATCATTTTTGATATTGTTCCAACTGCGGAATTGGTCCATCGTGATACCAAATTTATTAGCAATCGACCAAACCGAGTCCCCAGACGCCACTGTATACTTTTGACTGCCAGCTGATGAAGAAATGCTCGTAGAAGCTGTGGTCGGGCTACTTGTCTGTTTATTTCCAGAATTTTTTACGACTAAGCGTTGACCAGGATAAATAAAGTCATTTTTGATATTGTTCCAGCTGCGCAATTGATCCATCGTGATGCCATGCTTATTCGCCACACTCCAAACCGAGTCCCCTGAAGCAACGGTATAACTACCAGCATTGGTTACAGAACTTATTGCTGTAGTCTTGTTGGCCTGACTTTTTGACCCAGTATCATTTTTTACGACTAAGTGTTGACCAGGATAAATAAAGTCATTTTTGATATTGTTCCAGTTGCGCAATTGGTCCATCGTGATACTATGCTTGTTCGCCACACTCCAAACCGAGTCCCCTGAAGCAACAGTATAACTACCAGCACTTGCTGTCGTGGTAGATATGGTCCCTGTATTCGTCGTTTGTTTGGCAGTACCACCATTGATCGTCAGTTTTTGTCCTGGGTAGATAAAATTATTGCGAATATTGTTCCAGCTACATAGCTGATCCATTGTGATGCCGAATTTATTAGCGATTCCCCAGACAGAATCCCCTGACGCAACTGTATAGCCTTGACTACCAGAAGAAACTGACGATGTCGCTGCTGGCTTGCTGACAGGATTTGTAGCGGTATTAGGCGTACTGACCGTTGCTCCACCACCGGCATTGCCTGAAGCTGGTGTATCATATTTAGTCAAGCCATACTGCTGGATCACCGTATTCAATGAAGAAGCATAGTTGGGAGCTGTTGCGTAACGCCCCGTCAACCATTGGGTTGCATCACGGTAAGAAGACGTATTGCTCTTCCAAGCACCTGCATAATAATAATTACCGTTTCCTAGCGAAACATTTCTTAATGTTCGTGCGTTGTCTTCAAAAGATTCTTTGTAAGAAGGGTATTTTTTGAAGGGTTCTTTCATAGTCAACCATTGATTGTTTAAATACTCTGCTGTATTCATATAGACTGTCTGACCATTATGACTGCCCTTGATTCCAAAAAGATTATGGTTAGGTGATTGGGACAGGGCACTTCTTCCCCAGCCGCTTTCAAGAATGGCTTGTGCGATCATGACTGAAGCATAAAGATCATTTGCTTGGGCAACAGGCTGTGCATAAGTTGCGATTTCTGTAATGAATGCTGCTGTATTAGGTGCAGCAAAGTTACTTCTCACCACAGTATTTTCTACGGCATCCGCTTGAACTGGAGTCAGCAAAGGCGCTACTACTGAGCAAGCGGTTATGGTTGTCCCTACAACAGCGGCACTTTTTCTCATCGTTTGATAAAATTCACTGGACTGTCCTTCTCTGCGACGCTCTTTGCGCGATAAACTCATGTTCATGAACGTTCCTCCGTCTTCTATTTTTTTCCTACGTTTAGTATACAATTTCTTAAGATTTTATAAAAGTTATTTCCTTCTTTTCGCCAAACTGTAAACTCTTTGTAATCTAACGTACATTATTCGAAAGAAGAAGTAAGCGACAATTTCTTGTTATACAATATTGTCCCTCAAGAAACACCCCTGCACCACTGTCTTTTGTCCCTCCAAGATAAATGGTATAATAGACTCACTATGTTTGCCTGTAGAAATGAGGATTTTTTTATGAACAAAAAACTGTATTATCAATTCGCCGGCAGCTGTTTTTTGCTGCTTTTTGCCTTTTTAGGCTATGTTGTCAAATTCTATCCAACTTGGCTGAATCCTTTCGATGAAAGTAGCACTCGTTTGATCCGTAGCGGTTATCCTTTTTTGACTGACTTTTTCCTATGGGTGACCAAGTTTGCTAATCCAGTAACGATTGGACTGCTTTTCATTGTTGTATTGGTCGTGTTGCTTATCAATCGCTTCTATTCCGAAGCACTGTGGCTCAGTTTCGGTACGATTGGCATCTCAGCGGTCTTCAATCCGTTGATTAAATTATTCTTTATGCGAGAAAGACCTACACTGGAACATTTAGTGTTGGAGACAAGCTCTAGTTTTCCTAGCGGACACTCCACTGGCAGCATGGTATTTTATGGAACCTTACTTTTGCTGATTCCTGTCTTTTTCCAGTCACAAGCGTTACGCTGGGGTATGAGAATCTTGCTTGGCTTACTGATTTTTCTGATCGGTATCAGTCGGATCTATCTAGGTGTTCACTTTCCTAGCGACGTACTCGGCGGATTTTGTGTGGGACTCTCTTGGCTGTTACTGACCTATCCGTACTATTTAGAAAAGCGTTTTGTCTGGCGTTTCCAACAAAAACAATCTTAGAAAAAAGAAAAGAAGGTAAAATCCATGAATTCATTCCCCTATGCCGAAAATCAGCATAAACGTTACCATTCTTGGAATTATGCATTGCGTCAGGAATTTGGTGAAAAAATATTTAAAGTACCGATCGATGCTGGCTTCGACTGTCCCAATCGAGATGGTACTGTTGCAAAAGGTGGTTGTACCTTTTGCAGCGTATCTGGTTCAGGCGACATGATCGTTGCACCTGAAGCCCCGCTACCCGTTCAATTTCATAAAGAAATCGATGTGATGCACAAAAAATGGCCTCATGTCGATAAGTACATCGTTTATTTCCAAAATTTCACCAATACCCATGCCCCAGCTGCAGTCATTCGAGAGCGGTTTGAACAAGTTTTGACCATGCCAGGTGTCGTTGGTGTTTCTATCGGTACACGTCCTGACTGTCTTCCAGACGATGTGGTAGACTATCTAGCTGAATTGAACCAACGCTTTTATTTGTGGGTGGAGTTAGGGTTACAAACAACCTTTGAAACCACCAGCAACGCAATCAACCGTGCGCATGATTATCAAACATATCTTGATGGTGTCGCTAAATTGAGAAAACATGGCATTCAGGTTTGTACCCATTTGATCAATGGACTCCCTGGTGAAACATTAGAAATGATGCGGGAAAATGTGCGGAAAACAATCTTGGACTCAGATATTCAAGGGATCAAACTCCATCTCTTGCATTTGATGCGAAATACCCGCATGCTCCGGGACTATCATGAAGGCAAGCTGCAATTGATGCAAAGAGAGACTTATGTCTCTTTGATTTGCAACCAACTAGAAATGATTCCTGCGGAGATCATCATTCATCGTCTGACAGGTGACGCTCCTTGGGATGCTTTGATTGGACCTATGTGGAGTCTCAAAAAATGGGAAGTCTTGAATGAGATCGATAAAGAAATGTTGCGCCGCGACTCCTATCAAGGAAAATTTGATGTTAGAAAAGAGGCTATCTATGCTACAAACAGCCATGCGTTATAGCCACACCCTTTTACAAGAAGTCGTCAAACCGGGACAGACCGTAGTTGATGCCACCATGGGAAATGGCCATGATACCGAGCTGTTGGCAACACTAGTCGGACCTGAAGGCAAAGTCTATGCCTTTGATATTCAGGAACAAGCAGTAACAACAACAAAAGAACGCTTGTTAGCAAAAGGACTCCTGCCGCAAGTTGAACTGATCCACCAAGGACATGAAACAGTAGCGGATTACGTCCCTGATGCCGTTCATGCAGCTATTTTCAATCTAGGTTACTTACCAAAGAGCGATAAAAAAATCATTACTTTACCTGAGACGACCGAACAGGCACTGCAAGCATTGATCCAACGTATTGTTCCTTGCGGTCGGATCATCCTTGTATGCTATTATGGCCACGAAGGCGGACCTGAAGAGTTAGAAGCTGTTCATCGCTTTTGTCGTCAATTACCACAAGCGCAATTTAACGTGCTGTCCTATCAATTCATCAATCAGCGCAACCAACCACCAGTCCTGTTTTGTATCGAACGAAAAAAAACATCAGAGAACCGTTGACTATTCTTCGGTCTCTGATGTTTTTTATTTTCCTTCAACGAGCCAGTTTAATACCCGTTGGATCCACTGATCCCAAAATTGCCAATCGTGATCTCCGGAACCAGACTCAAATGTCACTGCCAAGTCACGTTCCTGCATTTTTGCAACTGCATATTCACTTGCAGGAAACAGTTGGTCTTCTGTTCCACAACTAATATAAAAGCGCGGTGCCTTTTGCGGATCAATCGTATCGATCAAATGGATCAAATCATTCTCTGAACCTTGAAACTGATCCAATGGGCCAAAAATCCCTTCCCAGTAAGAAGTATTTCGAATCTTTAAAAGAGAATCCATGCTTTCAGCAATCGCTAAAGCCCCGGACAAAGAGGCAACGGCAGCAAAACTCTCTGGTTTACGCAAACCCAACTTAACAGCACCATAGCCCCCCATAGATAGACCAGCAGCAAATGTCTTCTCCCGATCACTGCTCAATTGAGGAAACAGCTCTCGGCAGATTTGCGGTAACTCTTCTGCAACAAAGGTCCAGTACTTCATATCATAAGTTGTATCTGTATACCAAGCCAAATCAGTCGAAGGCATGATCACTGCCATTTGATAGTCGCTCACATAGCGCTCGATCGAAGTTCGTCTTTCCCAGACACTATGATTACCGCCCATTCCATGTAATAGATATAGAACTGGTAATTCTTTTTGATCATTTTTTGTAGTTGTACCTACCTTTTTGATGGTAGTTTGGGGGAGAATCACGTTTACCATTACTTCCATTTCAAGAACATTTGAATAGATATTTGCTTGTATAAAAGCCATCAAATCACCTGCGATTCTTTTTTTATCATTGTACCAGATTCTCGCCGAATTGTACGGGCAAACACCAAAGCAAGCACAATCAGCAACAATCCTAATCCATATACCCAATGTAATCCATCGTACAAAATTCCTCGTAATTGAAGCAGAATGTCTGTTGAAAGTTTCTTAGCAGCAGTTGGGTCCACTAAGCGATTCATGATTTCCTGATCTTGAATACCTGCTTCTTTCAATCCAAAATTATTGCTGATATTCAAGACGATCCCGAAAACAGAAACCATGATTGTCTGACCAATTGTTCTTAATAGCGTATTGAAGGAGGTCGCTACCCCAATTTGTGAATGAGGAACACTGGTTTGAGCAGTCACGGTACAAACGACCATCGTCGCTCCCAATCCGATTCCGGTAATTGAAGAGATTCCTAAAAACCAGAGAAAAGACGTTTTCATTGGGGTAATAAAAAGCCAGATTGCGCCAACAAGCGTAATTAATAGACTAGCCGTTAGGACCCATGAAACCGACCGCTTCAGCAACCAGCGGCTGGCTAGAAATGAGCCGACCATCCATAAAATCGATAACGGTGCTAGTACAAGACCACCGATACCTGCACTCATTCCTAAGACTCCTTGCATCCACATTGGGATATACACATCGATACCCATCAAAAAACCGCTAGCTAGTGCTGCGACAATATTTACTACCACAAAAGTTCTAGAATGGAATAACGCTAAATCAATTAATGGATCTGCTGCTTTTTTCTCTACTCGATAAAACAGCAGGAATGTTACAATAGTCAAAATCAGTAAGCTTACCACAGCAACACTTAACCCCTGATCGCCTAGTAACTGAAACCCTAAAAGCAGAGAAACTAATGTGACCATCATCAAAAAACTACCAAGTAAATCCATTTTCTCAGATTTCTTCGTCTTTTTGTTTTCATGAAAATAAAACCAAATCATGCCAAGAAGAAACACACCAATCGGCACATTAATAAAAAAGATCCAGTGCCAACCGACTGTATCAACAATCACACCACCAGCTAATGGACCGACGACACTAGCAATCCCCCAAGCAGTACTGTTCAAACCCAAGACTTTCGCTCTCTTTTCTACAGGGTACAAGTCGGCGATGATCGTCAATGCAACAGGCATCATCGCACCAGCCCCGATTCCTTGAACAGCTCTCGAAAGGATGAGTGTCAGCATGCTGTTTGACAAGCCACAGAGTGCGGAACCAATCATAAAGAGCAGTGTCCCAAATAAAAAAATCGGTTTACGACCAATGGTATCGGCAAGTTTACCGTAAATGGGTGTCAACATAGCACTAGTCAATAAGTAAATCGAAAAAACCCAATTCATGATCTCGATCCCGTGTAAAGAACCAACGATCGTCGGCATAGCAGTCATAATGATCGTCCCTTCGATAGCCGTCATAAATGTTGCAACAAAAACAGCAATCGTCACACGTGTCACATTCGTTTTCATCTCCCCCTCTTCTAAGTCAAAAAAAGAACCTCTATTGATTTACATCAACAGAGGTCGCCTCTTTATTCCTTCACACTTGCCAATAAAGCATCCACTTTATCTGTTTGTTCCCATGGCAAGTCGATATCTGTACGACCAAAATGTCCATATGCCGCTGTCTGACGATAAATCGGACGACGTAGATTCAACATTTCTATAATTCCAGCTGGCCGCAGATCAAAATTCTCTCTTACAGCTTGGATCAATTTCTCTTGACTGACTTTTCCGGTTCCAAACGTATCAATTCGAATCGATACAGGTTGTGCTACACCAATCGCATAAGCTAGCTGAACCTCTACCTTTCGGGCAAGTTTCGCTGCAACGATATTTTTAGCAATATAGCGTGCAGCATAACTAGCAGAACGGTCAACTTTTGTTGCATCTTTCCCAGAAAATGCGCCACCGCCATGTCTTGCATATCCACCATAAGTATCTACGATGATTTTTCTACCAGTCAATCCGGCATCCCCTTGAGGCCCACCGATGACAAATCGTCCTGTCGGATTGATATAATATTTTGTTTCATCGTCTAAAAGAGAAGCTGGTATCACTTCTTTAATCACTTTTTCAATAACGTCATGACGAATCGTTTCATTGTCTACTGCATCATCATGCTGTGTGCTGATAACAACTGTATCCACTCGACGAGGCTGATCTTGATCATCATACTCGACAGTTACTTGGGATTTTGCGTCAGGACGCAAATAGGTCAATTCATTCGTTTTACGCAGTTCTGCTAATCGCCGAACAAGACGGTGACTCAATGCAATTGGTAATGGCATCAATTCTGGTGTTTCATCAACAGCAAAACCAAACATCAATCCTTGATCTCCGGCACCGATTTCTTCTTCATTCGCTTCATCGCGTACTTCTAATGCATTGTCAACGCCTTGAGCAATATCAGGTGATTGTTCATCAATGGCTACCAATACCGCCACAGTGTCACCGTCAAAGCCGAATTTTGCCCGTGTATAACCGATTCCTTTGATGGTTTCGCGAACAATTTTTTGAATATCTACATAGGCACTTGTCGAGATTTCGCCAAAAACCAATACTAATCCGGTCGTCACCGAGGTTTCGCAGGCAACCCGTGCCATTGGATCTTCAGCAAGCAGCGCATCTAAAATAGCATCACTGATTTGATCAGCCACTTTATCTGGATGTCCTTCAGATACAGATTCTGAAGTAAATAAATGTTTCTCTGTCATTTTTTGTATTCCCCCTAAATTTCGATTCGGTTACAAGGCATCTTCGCAGCTGCGAATCCTTTCGGGAACTTGCAACGGACTGATTATAACAAATTTTGACCTACTGTGCCTAATTTATGGAAAAACTTTTAAAATTGCCTTTTTTAAAACATAAAAAAAAAGCATTCCAAAGGATGCTTTCATGATCCGTACGGGATTCGAACCCGTGTTACCGCCGTGAAAGGGCGGTGTCTTAACCACTTGACCAACGGACCAAGTAAAATTCAATGGGCCTAAATGGACTCGAACCATCGACCTCACGCTTATCAGGCGTGCGCTCTAACCAGCTGAGCTATAGGCCCAAAATAAAAAAACTAAAGCGGGTGACGAGAATCGAACTCGCGACAACAGCTTGGAAGGCTGTGGTTTTACCACTAAACTACACCCGCAAGATGGCGCGGGACAGAATCGAACTGCCGACACATGGAGCTTCAATCCATTGCTCTACCAACTGAGCTACCGAGCCATAACGGTTCCGACGGGAATCGAACCCGCGATCTCCTGCGTGACAGGCAGGCATGTTAACCCCTACACCACGGAACCATATTTAGTTTTTTTGATTGCGGGAGCAGGATTTGAACCTACGACCTTCGGGTTATGAGCCCGACGAGCTACCAGACTGCTCCATCCCGCGAT
>NZ_QPQX01000049.1:0-1446 GCF_005234805.1 Enterococcus sp. ARL09-542 | reverse complement strand
GAACTATATTTTGTATAAAGATGAAAATGGCCAATCAATTTTTATGACGATCATGGAAATTGAACACGATCCGAAAGTGGGCGAACATTTCATTCGAGCAGAAGATGCAGGAATGGATCTGATTAATGGATTGGTGGATGCATATAGCGCAACCAAAGCGATGACATTTGCAGAGTATTTCAAACTGTTTGCCGGAGATACTGGTTTTGAAATTGGTATCAATGAAATCAGTAATCTCAGTCGCACGTTGAAATGGGAGAGTGAGAGTCAAACGATTCTCGCTCGTTTACTCTCGTTAGCTACACAGTTTGATAATGCAGAACTGAGTTTTTCATTTGAAATTACAGGGACACAAGTTGTTAAGCGATTCGTGGATGTTCATAAAAAAAGAGGAGCAGATAAACGAATTACTTTGTATATGGATAAAGATATCAATAATATTGTGACCAAAGCCAATATTTATGATCTATGTACAGCTATTGTGGCAACTGGTGGTACGCCAGAAGGTAAGAATGAACCAATTAATCTAAAAGGGTATAACTACAAAGATCCAAATGGAAGATTCGTGTTAAACAAGACAACTGGTGTCATGCAGGACATGGAGTCAGTGAAGATTTGGAGTCGATTACTATCAAACAATAATCCAAATCCAAATGCCGGACATATCCAACGTGTCAAAACCTACGAAACGACTGATCAAAAAACACTTTGTGATAATGTCATACGTGAACTAGAAAAAGCAAGTCAACCAGCGATCAATTATGAAACTGACATCGCAAATTTACCAGACAACGTAAAGATAGGCGATACGATTTATCTAGTAGACGAGAATGAAAAACTGTTCTTGAGCGCTCGAGTTCTTGAACTTACGAGATGCTATTCTACTAATGAATATAAAGCTACATTGGGAGACTACCTCATTCAAGATGGCGGAGTTAGTCAATCGCTTAAAGAGTTAGCTGATCAGTTAAAGCAAGCCACTACTTATGTTTGGATACGTTATGCAGATGATGAGGAAGGTAACGGAATCAGTGCTTTACCAGCCGGAAAAACCTATATTGCGATTAAGCAAGTGTTAGGTGTGCCAACAGCCAGTGATAATCCTGCAGATTATCGGGGACTCTGGGTAAAATTTGTGGGGGAAGGTGTTCCTGGTCCGCCGGGTGAGAATGGTCAGCCAACATACACATGGCTAAAGTATGCGGATGATTATCAAGGAACCAACATGACCGATGATCCAACCGGAAAATATTATATTGGACTAGCTACAAATAAGCTGACCGCAACTGAATCGAACGATCCAAAAGACTATAAGTGGCAACTTGTCAAAGGCGAAGATGGGCAAGATGCACATATCTATCAAGCGTATTCATGGAGTCCAGATGGTGCCGATCGATTTACGACAACATACCCGAATGAAAACATACTGCTAGGAACTAAGTTTGA
>NZ_QPQX01000048.1:0-1446 GCF_005234805.1 Enterococcus sp. ARL09-542 | reverse complement strand
GAACTATATTTTGTATAAAGATGAAAATGGCCAATCAATTTTTATGACGATCATGGAAATTGAACACGATCCGAAAGAGGGCGAACATTTCATTCGAGCAGAAGATGCAGGAATGGATCTGATCAATGGGTTGGTGGATGCATATAGTGCAACCAAAGCGATGACATTTGCAGAATATTTCAAACTGTTTGCCGGAGATACTGGTTTTGAAATTGGTATCAATGAAATCAGTAATCTCAGTCGCACGTTAAAATGGGAGAGTGAAAGTCAGACGATTCTCGCTCGTTTACTCTCGTTAGCTACTCAGTTTGATAATGCAGAACTGAGTTTTTCATTTGAAATTACAGGAACACAAGTTGTTAAGCGATACGTGGATGTTCATAAAAAAAGAGGAGCAGATAAACGAATTACTTTGTATATGGATAAAGATATCAATAATATTGTGACCAAAGCCAATATTTATGATCTATGTACAGCTATTGTGGCAACTGGTGGTACGCCAGAAGGTAAGAATGAACCAATTAATCTAAAAGGTTATAACTACAAAGATCCAAATGGAAGATTCGTGTTAAACAAGACAACTGGTGTCATGCAGGACATGGAGTCAGTAAAGGTTTGGAGTCGATTACTATCAAACAATAATCCGAATCCAAATGCTGGACATATCCAACGTGTGAAAACCTACGAAACGACTGATCAAAAAACACTTTGCGACAATGTTATCCGGGAGCTTGAAAAAGCGAGTCAACCAGCGATCAATTATGAAACTGATATTGCAAATCTACCGGACAACGTAAAGATAGGCGATACGATTTATTTAGTAGACGAGAACGAAAAACTGTTCTTGAGCGCTCGTGTTCTTGAACTTACGAGATGCTATTCTACTAATGAACACAAAGCTACATTAGGAGACTACCTTATTCAAGATGGCGGAGTTAGTCAATCGCTCAAAGAGTTAGCAGATCAATTAAAGCAAGCAACTACTTATGTTTGGATCCGTTATGCCGATGATGAGGAAGGGAATGGAATCAGTGCTTTACCAGCTGGAAAAACCTATATTGCGATTAAGCAAGTACTAGGTGTCCCAACAGCCAGTGACGATCCGGCAGATTATCGGGGACTCTGGGTAAAATTTGTGGGGGAAGGTGTTCCTGGTCCGCCGGGTGAGAATGGTCAGCCAACATACACGTGGTTAAAGTACGCGGATGATTATCAAGGCACTAATATGACCGATGATCCCACTGGAAAATATTATATTGGACTAGCTACAAACAAATTGACCGCAACTGAATCAAACGATCCAAAAGACTATAAGTGGCAACTTGTCAAAGGCGAGGATGGACAAGATGCTCATATCTATCAAGCATACTCATGGAGTCCAGATGGTGCCGATCGATTTACGACAACATACCCGAATGAAAACATACTGCTAGGAACTAAGTTTGA
>NZ_QPQX01000047.1:0-1687 GCF_005234805.1 Enterococcus sp. ARL09-542 | reverse complement strand
TTTTGAGTTGAAACGAAGAAAAAGTGTTAGTAGAAAATCGCCTTCGATTTTCCACCAACACAAAATATTATAGAACCCTTTATTCTAAAGGATTTCAAGGTGTCTGTTTGCATTTATTAGAAAAAAGAAAAAGTATTGGCAACAGAAGGTGTCACCAACACTAGATATTATAGAGCCATAATATGCTGTATAATATCTAGTGTATAGGCTTAAGTGGAGGTATATATGAAAATATTAACTGTTGAAGATGATAATATGATAAGAGAGGGAATAAGTGAATATCTTTCAGAATTTGGATATACTGTTATTCAAGCTAAAGATGGAAGAGAAGCCTTGTCAAAATTTAATAGCGATATAAATTTGGTTATCTTAGACATTCAGATACCTTTTATAAATGGTTTAGAAGTGTTGAAAGAAATTAGAAAGAAAAGCAATTTACCAATTCTAATCTTGACTGCATTTAGTGATGAAGAATATAAAATTGATGCATTTACTAATTTAGTAGACGGATATGTAGAAAAGCCATTTTCATTGCCGGTCTTAAAAGCTAGAATAGATTCTTTAATTAAGAAGAATTATGGACATTTAGAGAAGTTTGAATATAAGGATCTATCGGTTAATTTTAATAGCTATACAGCTAAAATAAATGGTGAAGAAATAGATGTAAATGCAAAAGAACTAGAAGTATTAAAATGTTTATTGGATAATAATGGACAAGTGTTAACAAGAATGCAAATTATTGATTATGTATGGAAAGATAGCGAAGAAACTCCTTATGATCGAGTAATAGATGTATATATAAAAGAACTTAGAAAAAAATTACAATTAGACTGTATAACTACTATAAGAAATGTAGGATATAAATTGGAGAGAAAATGAAAAAATTAAAGATATTTCCAAAAATGTTCATACAAATATTTTCTGTTCTTGGAATAATAATTATATTAGTTCATTCATTAGTTTTTTTTATCTTTCCTAAAACATATTTGGAGACGAGAAAAGAAAAGATTCATAATATGGCAAATGAAATTTCTAGTAATATGAATGGAAAAGAAATAAAATATATAGAACAAACTTTGGAATTTTATTCCAAGAGTAGTGAAATAAAAGTATTCATAAAAGAAAAAAATAATAAGAATGAAATACAAATCAAAGATAATATAAATGTTAATTTAGAAAGTGATAGTAATTCTTTGATAATTGAAGAAAGAGAAATAAAGCTTAATGATGGTAAAAAAACAAATCTACAATTTGTTTCTACAGCTGATATGCAAAAAGATGCGAAAGATTTAAGCCTTAAATTTTTACCATATTCTTTATTAATATCAATTTTATTTTCTGCTATTATTTCTTTAATTTATGCAAAATCAATAAAAAATAATATACAAGAAATAAAAATTGTTACTGATAAAATGATGAAACTTGATAAAAAGATGAGTTTAAAAGTTAGCTCTAATGATGAAGTTGGAGAATTAAAACAACAAATTAATGATTTGTATTCTACTTTATTAAGAACAATTGACGATTTGGAATTTAAAAATAAAGAAATTTTAAAATTAGAAAAGTTAAAATATGACTTTTTTAAAGGTGCATCCCATGAACTTAAAACCCCTCTTGCTAGTCTTAAAATAATACTGGAAAACATGAAATACAATATTGGAAAATATAAAGAAAGAGATATTTATAT
>NZ_QPQX01000046.1:0-1725 GCF_005234805.1 Enterococcus sp. ARL09-542 | reverse complement strand
CTCTCTTCGGGTTTTCGGTCTGTACTGAAATCAAGGTATTATTGGGAATCCCAGCTTAAATCATAGATACCGTAAGGGATTTTATTCTTTATTTAAAACTTTGCAACAGAACCATTTTTAGTATTTTTGTAATCAACACAGTTCATTATCAACCAAACAAAAAATAAGTGGTTATAATGGATTGTTAATATAAACATTCATTATAACCTCATAGGAGTGGGTTATAATGAACAAAAAAAATATAAAAGATAGTCAAAACTTTATTACTTCAAAGCATCATATAAATGAAATTTTGAGAAATGTACATTTAAATACAAATGATAATATTATTGAGATTGGTTCAGGGAAAGGTCATTTCACGTTTGAATTAGCTAAAAGGTGTAATTATGTAACCGCCATTGAAATAGATCCTAAATTATGTAGGATAACTAAAAACAAACTTATTGAATATGAGAACTTCCAGGTTATCAATAAAGATATTTTACAATTTAAGTTTCCTAAAAATAAGTCATATAAGATATATGGAAATATACCCTACAATATAAGTACAGATATAATTCGAAAAATTGTTTTTGAAAGCACAGCTACAGAAAGTTATTTAATAGTGGAATATGGATTTGCTAAAAGGTTGCTAAATACAAATCGTTCACTAGCACTATTTTTAATGACAGAAGTTGATATATCCATATTAAGTAAAATCCCTAGAGAATACTTTCATCCAAAACCTAGAGTTAATAGCTCGTTAATTGTATTAAAAAGACACCCTTCAAAAATATCACTCAAAGATAGAAAACAATATGAAAATTTTGTTATGAAATGGGTTAACAAAGAATACATAAAACTATTTTCCAAAAACCAATTTTATCAAGCCTTAAAATATGCAAGAATTGACGATTTAAACAATATTAGCTTTGAACAATTCTTGTCTCTTTTCAATAGCTATAAATTATTTAATAGATAAGTTAAGGGGTGCATAAACTGCATCCCTTAACTTATCTTATTTTGCTTAAACAATCTTGGCCCGTAAACTGCATAACTCATATGTAAATCGCTCCTTTTTAGGTGGCACAAATGTGAGGCATTTTCACTATTTCCGGCAATTACTTCCATGTAAAGTATAACCCACTATACTTTGCAAGCAAAGTGTGGGCTCGCCGAGGGGTCTTGCAGACGGCTCTTTCGGCTCTTTTGAGCCGAGTATCAGCGCACCCTTATGGTGCAATTAGCTGATACCTGTTTGACGATTTGCTGCCCTACCTTTTCGGTAGGTATGCAAACCTCAAACCAAAATAAAAACCCCCTTCGACTTCGTCAGGGGGTTTTTATTTATATAAATCTCCGTAAATAATCGCGATTTAATAACATCTTCAATTTTATTTTTTTGCGTATTTTAGAAATGTTTTCACTAAAAAATATATTATACAAAAAATACAGTAATCGATTATAATTCTTTGCCAGTTAAATATCATATCGTTATTAAAATATCGGAAAAAAATATCAACAACAATAAATGCAAAAGAAGACCATAAAAATTGTTTATTACTCATACATACTCTCCATTTCTATCATTTTTAAATTTACCAGTCATCTCTCAAAAATCTCCTAGCTATTTTTCGGTTCTGTTGCAAAGTTTTAAATCTACTATCAAATAAGGTAGAATAATAGAAAAAGATAGCAGGAGGAATGACGATGAATCATTTTAAAGGAAAGCAATTTCAGCAGGAT
>NZ_QPQX01000045.1:0-1791 GCF_005234805.1 Enterococcus sp. ARL09-542 | reverse complement strand
CTTTCGGATCGTGTTCAATTTCCATGATCGTCATAAAAATTGATTGGCCATTTTCATCTTTATACAAAATATAGTTCCCATAGTTGGCCATTGATTTGACTTGATCTCGTTCTTTAGCCGAAAAAATAAGCGTCCCCTCAAACGTTCGAGAGGCAGCGCTTATACTAAGAATATCTTGATCATTAAAAATTGAAATTGGTGCATCAGAACTGGTAGAGGCGATTCCCAATAAATTAAATTTTCGATCTGTAAAGTAAAAATCCATTAGATATATGCCCCCCTTAGTTCTACTTCAAAATCAAAAATATTTGCCCAACTACTAGCAACGGGTAAGAATGTTGTTGTCCCTGGCTCCACCGCAAATCGTTCCCAGGTATTGCCCAATGCATGAAGTTTAAAGTTTTCAAATCCGTTCAAAAATACCTTGCGATTTAAAACATCAATTTCCAAAACATCCCCATCATCAAATAGATTGGGTATATTAGTAAACGTTGTTTCGTTATCCCAATAAAATTTACAATCAGTCCATGTCATATATAGGGCATGCTCATTAGTCGGATCATCGCCCCATTTCTGAAACCAAGTGCAAAGTCCATCAATACCCACACCAGAAATTTCAGGTAAAGTTGCTGAAAAAACCTCCGCTTTTGAGGCAATAATTCCTTCACCGCTAAAAGCCTTCCACTTGGAAAATTTCCATTCCACGGTTGTATCACTCGTTCTTTGAATCTGAATCTCCCAGAAGCGACCAGTCCATTCTTTTCGGTCAAGTGTCAAACGTTTCTGGACTTTATCAAAACAACTGAATTCTACGATAAGCTCTTCTCTGACTCTTGAACTATCACGTATAACACAAGAAACAATACTTCCCAATGAACTATTCTGCAGAGTAAATGTCAAACGTCCGGAAGTAGTCTTAGTAGGTTCGAAGTCAAATCGACTTCTATATGTGAAGTTCCCAGTATCTAGATTGCTTGTATTTTTGGGAATGTCAGTATATAAGGTTGGTCCTGCCCAAACACCATCATGATTCTCTGGCCAGATTGGCATCACAACATCGGCTCTTGTTGTCCAATCAACGTCCCCGCCGATTTTGTTTGGCGTATCTGGATTTCCTCCATAGTTTGGGTAATCCGGTTTTGCCTTAGGACTGTTCAACTCAAATTTACTAGCATTATTCCTCATTGGAATACTGATGACTTTATCTGTTCGTTGCCCTTCAATCACATCAAGCTCTTCTGCATTACCAAATTGCAGAATACCGTCGTCTGGATTGACAACACCCACAAGACCATTTTCACCGTTCATAGTTGCCCTGAGAATTGGCCAAGCTTTATATGTTCCGTGATTTGTCACAGCAACATAATCGGCCAATTGAGCGGTTGGTTCGGCAAAATCTGCGAGCTTTTCCCCTAAGTTAAACTGCAGCTTTGAATAAGAAACTGCACTTCCTAATGCTAAACAGGTGATCAGATTTAGTGCCTTGGTATTTGGATTTGAAATAGTAAAATGAATATCTAGATTTTGGAAATTGCCCAAATTTAAAGCGGCAGGTTTCGCTTCATGAGAAGCAAGAACCTTACCGCCTGCATAATCTAATTCTTGAATCACCGCAACCGCACTTTTTGATCCGTTTGTATCTCCTTGCAACGCCTTATCTATTCTTAGTGCTACACGTCCCCAAACATTATCTCCTTGTTTTAGCTCAGGTAAATTCCGTGCTGTACTGTTGCTATTTTGCATGATATAAAAGCCGTTGTATTTTACTTCACCTTTATCAGCAATAGTGTT
>NZ_QPQX01000044.1:0-1996 GCF_005234805.1 Enterococcus sp. ARL09-542 | reverse complement strand
TGTTCGCTAGAGTCTTTAGAATTTCTGTAGTAAAATCGTTCATAGGGAAGTCCTCTCTTCTGTGAATGTGTTGTGGTAGCTCTATTCTACAGAAGGGACTTCCTTTTTTCTATTTACACAAAATATTTTACACTCTCGGAGGTGATGTACATAGGATTTAAAGTTGACACTCTTGTGTACAAACATTAGAATAAACTTATGTGGGTTTCCACATAGCAGTAGGCAACTTGATAATTTATTTTAATTTGTTTATCAAAACTACAAAATATTGTAAAAGATAGTATGGAGGTGGATTCATTGGAACTACTTTACATTCTCCTCGCTATCATCGGTTTAATTGTCGGTCTTGGATTAGGAGTTTTTGTGACCAAATCTCGTCACGAAAAAGAGATCAATGGCGCGCAAAATTCTGCAACTGGAATTATCGAAAGCGCTAAAAAAGAAGCAGAAACTCTAAAAAAAGAAGCATTGTTAGAAGCTAAGGAAGAAAATCAGCGTTATCGGTCAGAGATTGAAAGTGAGTTGAAAGAAAGCAAACTTGATTTAAAATCACAAGAAAATCGCTTGCTCCAAAGAGAACAAGTACTTGATCGCAAAGATGATTCTTTGGAAAAACGAGAGCACTCACTGGAAGAAAAAGAAAACAGACTTAGTGAGAAACAACAATTAATTGACGAGCGAGAAAAAGAAGTAGAAAAACTAATCGATGGGCAACAGCAAGAATTAGAGCGTATTGCGGCTTTGTCTAGAGAGGAAGCCAAAGAGTTGATCATGAAATCAACGGAAGAAGAATTGAATCATGAATTAACGATTATGGTAAAAGAATCAGAGCAACGTGCAAAAGAAGAAGCAGATCGTAAAGCGAAAAACTTATTGTCATTAGCAATTCAACGTTGTGCTGCAGATCAAGTATCAGAAACAACAGTATCTGTCGTATCATTACCAAATGACGAGATGAAAGGTCGAATCATTGGACGAGAAGGACGCAATATTCGGACATTGGAAACATTGACCGGTATTGATCTGATTATCGATGACACACCAGAAGCAGTTGTACTATCAGGATTCGATCCAATCCGTCGAGAGATTGCACGAATGACATTAGAGAAACTGATCCAAGATGGACGGATCCATCCTGCACGTATTGAAGAGATGGTTGAGAAATCCCGCAAAGAAATGGATGAACACATCCGTGAATATGGGGAACAAGCAGCCTTTGAAGTCGGTGCACATACCCTACATCCTGATTTGATCAAGATATTGGGACGTTTACGCTTTAGAACCAGTTATGGACAAAACGTATTGAATCACTCAATTGAAGTGGCAAAACTTTCGGGTGTTCTAGCTGCTGAATTAGGTGAGGACATTCAGTTAGCAAAACGTGCTGGACTGCTGCATGATATTGGGAAAGCACTTGATCATGAAATTGAAGGCTCACATGTTGAGATTGGTGCTGAACTTGCTGCCAAATATAAAGAAAATCCTGTAGTCATTAACGCAATTGCATCCCACCATGGAGACGTAGAAGCTACTTCAGTTATCTCTGTGCTGGTAGCTGCAGCAGATGCTTTATCCGCTGCTAGACCAGGTGCACGTAGCGAATCGTTGGAAAACTATATCCGTCGTTTACAAAACTTAGAAAATATTGCGAATGGCTTCAAAGGTGTAGATTCAAGTTTTGCTGTACAAGCAGGACGAGAAGTACGAGTTATGGTTAAGCCAGAAGAGATCTCCGATTTAGATGCGGTTCGTCTAGTACGTGATATCCGCAAAAAAATTGAAGATGATCTTGATTATCCAGGACATATCAAAGTAACGGTTATTCGTGAAACGCGAGCAACTGATTACGCTAAATAGCATAAAAAAGAACCTTGGCTTGAAGCGACCCCCAAAAGTTAGACCAAAAAATCTAACTTTTGGGGGTCGTTATTTGTATGGCAAAATATCCTTTTGAATTAAAACTAAAAATCGTTAAAGAATATCTTAGTGGCGTGGG
>NZ_QPQX01000043.1:0-2686 GCF_005234805.1 Enterococcus sp. ARL09-542 | reverse complement strand
CGTTATAGCGATAGGTAACTTTTTGATGTTATCTCCAAGTTTTCCCCCGCTTCACACCGTACATGAAACTTTCGCTTCATACGGCGTTCCATCATATCCAAATAGATTTATAAGTTATTTCCCAGTTATTGTCTGGTATCCGTAATTCGTCCGTATTCTGTTCAGTTTTTTCTTCTGCTGACTATTAAGAACATAACCTTTTAACAGTGATTTTGCTTCGTCTGCTGATTCTGTTAGGATTGCCTTTGCAATGGGAATTTCCACAAATGCCAGATTAGAATATCTGTCAAGGTTATCTCCTTTGTCTGATTTGTGAATACATATCAGAGTGGACGGAGTTCCTCGACGATTCATTACATAGCAGTTGCCTTGTTGTGCGATATATGCCGAAATACGATTGTCGTTAAACTCTACGCTATCGGCAGGGTTTTCATTTTCCAACAACGCTCGGATTTCTTCTTTTGTTACAACTACAACGTCCTCATGCACCTTGTTTCTCCCTTGCTTTGTAAAATTACAAATATCTTGCGAGAAATTCATAGGATTTTTGTGTTGTACTCCTTGAATCGGCAATAGCGGATTATCCGCAATCATCACTATTTTTGTTTTTGGTCTGATTCCTTTTGTCCTGCTCTGAAATTCTGAACTTGTACTTTCAAATGGAACTGATTTTGCAATGTTCCTTAAACGGATTCGTATGGTCGGTAAGAGAGCGTAACTTACTTCTGTCAGGTTGTTATATACGTTAGTTGCTATGCAGTAGTAATTCTGCATACCGATAACTGTCAGATTATATCTGCTGATATTGAAGCCAGTCGTATGTCTGGCTATATCTTTTACCTTTAACTTTAGATTTGTTTTCGCTTTCTTTAATGCTTTTTGGTTCATATCTGTTTTGGCAACATAACCGTGTTTCGTTCTTCCTTTTGGAATGACTTTGATTTTGAACCCCAGAAAATCTGATGAATTTTTCTTCAGATTTACTACCTTTGATTTCTCTGGACTGATTTCTAATTTCAGCCTTTTATTAAGAAAATCTACGGTACTGTGGTAAAATCTTTGTGCTTCTCCATAGGTTGAACACATGATTTTAAAATCATCAGCGTAACGTACAATAAAACCGCTTTTCAGTTTGGTATATTTCTTTGCGTATTGAAGCCACCCATTTTTACTGCGGTTCTTCGGCTGGAATGTTTCCCACTGACTGCTTACCCACCAGTCTAATTCATTAAGGACTATGAGGGAGAGCAGTGGACTTAACAGACCGCCTTGTGGCGTTCCTTTTTCTGGGACACCCTCGCCGTCAATTTCGGCTTTCAGCATTTTGCTGATAATGCAAATCAATCTTTTATCCCGAATACCAAGTGTCCAGATTTGTTTTAATAGTTTTCCATGATTGACATTATCGAAAAATCCTTTAATGTCTACGTCAACACAGTAATGATATTTTGATAAATTTATCAGTGTCGTTACTCTGCTGACTGCATGGTGGGCACTTCGATTCGCACGGAATCCATAGGAATGATTATGGAACTTTGGTTCGCATATCGGCTCTAGGACTTGCAGGATACATTGTTGTACCAGCCTGTCCCAGATACACGGAATCCCCAATGGACGCATTTTATCGCTCCCAGCTTTTGGAATGAAAACACGTCTGACTGATTTGGGGCGGTAGTTGCTAAGGCTTTCCCGAACGGTAGCAACAATCTCAGCATTGCTGAGTTGTTTTATATCGTCTATCGTCATTCCATCCGTTCCAGCCGTTTTACTGCCACTGTTTGATTTCAGATTACGGTAAGCTAAACAAATATTTTGTTCCGAACCAATAATTTCAAGTAACTTATAAAAGTTATTACCGTTCTTGCTCTGTGCGTATAACTCGTCATAAATATGTTGCATATCATAATACTCGTTATAGCGGAGCTTGTTTTTCTTTAGCATGGTCTGTACCCTCCTTGTTTGCAGGAGCAAGTACATCTCTTAGTCTTACTCGAACCCATACCATTTTTCTTAGTAATTCTATTCTTCATATGACTAGTGGCTATCCCTCCACCGCTTGTTATCACGGTTTCATAGGTACTGTGCCACCACTCTCACTGACATTAACACACCTTATATCATTGCTAATCTCACAATAACTTTCTGATGTGAACACTTCACAGACAGTAAAATCTCCATGTTGTCAGCTTTCAACGTTCCAAACACACTATCTGTACATATATCCTTAGGTTTCCTCTATAAGCCTGCTACCTTGATAACGCCTTTAACGTTATATGGATTTTCATAAATGCGGAGTCTTACTCACCCACAGTAGCGACACTGTTTGTGTCACTGGACATTTCTATCCAGCCCCGATATAGACCTGTACATTCAAGGATTCGTCAGTAGACCTCTCATCTACATTCTAACCATAGATATTTTATAGACTTCCGGCATATAGGACACAACGCCCACCTCTGGGAATCTTTCGTCAGCATTATCTGTTACGGTGTCTGTCTGCCGACTTCACCGAGCTTCTGACAGAGCCTTGTTTACTCAAGTTTCTGCCAGTCAGAGTATTAAAGTAGCCTTTCAGGGCGTTACCCCGTCATTCGACTATTCGTGTGTTTAGTTCTCCAACACACATTAAATATTGATTTAATGAAGTGCTGTGCCTACTCTTTTCAAGTAGGAACGTTTCGCACCT
>NZ_QPQX01000042.1:0-3346 GCF_005234805.1 Enterococcus sp. ARL09-542 | reverse complement strand
CCCAGATGGATCAAGTACAACGGTTAAGGTGCCAGTAACAGTTAAAGATAGAGTAGACTGGGTAGAAATCAATCCGATTCCAACGATCGATCCAGAACAAATTATGCCGGAAGAAGTTCATAAAGGGGAAGAAGTTGATCTAACAGACAATATTCTTAATCTTCCGGAAGGAAGTATGGTAGAAGTAGTCACGCCAGTGGACACTACACAAGTAGGCGAATACACAGGAGAAGTGAAAGTCACCTTCCCAGATGGATCAAGTACAACGGTTAAGGTGCCAGTAACAGTTAAAGATAATACGGTTGCTAATAAACAAAATTTAAAAGGAGAAGATAATTCAATTATAATTGATATTACAAATTCTGATAAAACCACCCCTATATCAAAAGATTCGTCGAAAGTGAATAATAAATCTACAGAAACCAATAATAAAATACTTCCTAAAACTGGAGAAAAAAGTAATACAGAGTTCTCTGTTATAGGAGTAGCATTAATCGGTTTCTGGGGTCTTTTATTAGGATTATTTAAGAAAAGAGAAGAAAACTAAAGAAATAAGCAAATGGAATTTATTGGCTCTTTGTCAATAAGGACTGATGAGTTGTGCAAAATCAAATCTGGGTCAGAATGAACCACATTCTGGCTCAGATTTTTTGTTATCTTACATTGATTAATTGATTGATCAAAAAGATTCTAATTCTCATGTTCTCGAATGATTTAAATCCGTAGGATACTCGTTTCATTGTCTTTATGTGGGTATTCTTCGCTTCTATTTTTCCATTGGAATAAGGATAGATCATTGCGTTGGTGATGCCTTCTTCATAGGTCAGAAGGTTTTGAAGCTTTTCCCGAAAGCTGTCATCCAACGTTTCGGGAAGTTCTGCTAATAAGGAGAAAAATAAGTCAGGGTCTTTGTCTCGAAAGGCTTCAACTAATTCATGAAAAAAGGGATACGCCTCCTTTAGGGGCGTAGAAAACTCAAGCAATCGATCAATCATCATTGCTTCAGTAAGAAATGGGTATTTTGGTGCTCGGAAACTTTTCCATGTTTTGTATTCATAATGGTTGATGTTTGCACGATTTTTTAGCAAAAAGCGCCGGTTCTTTTTCAGTTTTTTTGCCCAAATAATTAGAAACAAAAATATATAAACAGTTAAAAAACATTAAGTAATAATCTTCTTTTAAAGTTAATTTTAGTATATAAAAGAAAATTAGATTACTATCTATTTTAGAAGAAATTACTTTCATTTATAGTATACCGTAATTTTTTTAACTTAGTAAATGAGTATAATTTCTTGTATTTTGCTCCCTTTCTTAGATTTTCAGGTTATATTACCACAGCATACGAAAATGTGCTATATTATTACTACAGTATTTAAAAATTTGATATAAAAAGGAGTCTTTTTTTTTGGAAAAAGGAGTCGCTGATATTGAAAAAATCAAACGGATATTGAAACAAGAATCCATAAAAGACTTAGTAGCGGGAACAGGGTTAAGTAAAAGCACTATTTCAAGCTTAAAATCAGGTAGTCGAAAAGTAGAAAAACTAAATCTTTCTGCAGCAATTAAATTAACCGAATATTCAAATCAAGTATTTAAACCAATTATTGAAATCTGGGGAGAAAAACATAAAAACAGCCAAAATACCAAGTTGTAGAGTGAATTGTAAATAGCGGAAAACCTGCCTTTTAAATTGATTATTGACAGTGATTTACTGAAATCGTGGATAGATTTACCAGATATTTGTTTTTAATCTGTTTTTGTACTTTATGATTATTGGACTTAAGAGTGTAGTGAATCCAGAAGTGAGATTTTAGTCTAACTTTCTGGGGTAGATGTAAGACCAATATTTGAATTATTAGTCCCATAATTTGTAACTGATCATTTTCTACACAGCTCATCAGTTATTTTTTGAAAAAAGTCTTCTTTCTATCAATATTTTCAGTTGTGTTAAAAGAATTTTTTCAAATTCTATAGATTGTTCATCTTGTTGATATAGCGATAGGTAAAGTAATATTTTTTTTCGATAGAATTCGTTAAAATACGAATAGATATAAATATTAACTATATTATCTATAAATAGTATTGTATAGCGATCATTTACTTTGGGATGTTCTATAAATTTTAAATAGTAAGAAAACTTTTTTCGTTCAAACTCTTTTACAATTTCTATGTTTTTAATCTGAACAGAATTAGTTGAAATAAGCATGTAAAAATTTAAAAATAATTGCTTCTTATCAGAGATTATGCGTACTCTATCAATTATATTTGTAATGTATTCATTGATTGTAGAGCTTTTATCAACAATTTTTTCTAATTCACAGTTTATTTTATTTAAATTATACTCTATCACTGCTTCATAAAGATCGTGTTTTGTTTTAAAAAAACTATATATAATAGTAGTACTAGTTTTAGATTCATTAGCAATATCTAAAAGTTTTGTTTTTTCATAACCAAATTTAGAAAAATGTTCCATTGCAATAATTATAACTTCTTCTCGCTTATTGTTTTTATTAATTATTGACATAAGCTC
Source organism: Enterococcus sp. ARL09-542 (assembly GCF_005234805.1). NCBI lineage: Bacteria > Bacillati > Bacillota > Bacilli > Lactobacillales > Enterococcaceae > Enterococcus > Enterococcus sp. ARL09-542. The sequence continues at coordinate 816 of NZ_QPQX01000042.1, read as the reverse complement.
ATCTTACTCCTTCGCAATTAAAGATAGCGTATCGATGACATTCTCTTTTAATATTAATGAACTCTTTATAGTATCTTCCAGAAAAATTTCAGCTTTTATTGTTTGATACTGCGTGTTTTGGAGTAGCTCGCCAGATAGCATCATTGTATCGATAATAAAAGTATATACAACTGGATCTATTTTTTCACTAATTTCATTTTTCTTTTGTAGTTCGTTAACAGTGTTCCAGTATATTTCAAAAAAACTTTTATTATCATAAAACTGTTTAACCCATTCATTTATCATTTGCTCATCACTAGGAATTTTATTATAAAATACAATCAGTTCAGGATGTTTTCTTCCTAGCTCCAAAATCATTTCAAACATTACTTCTAAACGGTTTTCCAGCTTTAAAGGGGTATTGTTAATAATAATAATATATTCCTCTAAAATAGCAAAAATATGCTCTATTGCTACTGCTAACATTCCTTCTTTATTGTTAAAGTATTGATATAATGAACCTACGCTTAAATGTGCTTCCTTGGCAATTTTCCGTACAGAAGCTGAATTATAACCAATTCTACCAAACTCATCCAAAATATGAGTTAATATAATTTCCTTTTTTTCTATTTTGAGTCTATTAAACAATTTATTTGCTGTTTTATACATAGATATCTCCTGAAAATATAATTTAAAATAGTATAACACACTCAGTATTTAAAAACGATCACTCATTTTTTAGATATTTCCTACTTTTATATGGATAGGTTACACTGAACTAGACAATAAAAATAAGGTGTGTAAAATATAAGAAAACACACTGGAGGAATTGTTAAT
>NZ_QPQX01000041.1:0-3431 GCF_005234805.1 Enterococcus sp. ARL09-542 | reverse complement strand
TATTAAAATAATTCTAAACTATTTACCTCAAAAAGTGCAATAAATTATTTCTGAACAATAAAATGATAGTCAAAACAAAAAAATATTGTTAATCGTTCAGAGCCATCCACCATTTTTACAATTAATGTATTCATATAAACTATTTACGATACTATAATAAAAGCATTATAGTTATTTATAAATAATTAAAGCAACTAATTGAAGAATTTCATCTATTATCTTTAATACTTTATTTATTCAAAATACTTTAAATATTTCTGCTAGATTAGCAAATAAAAATTGTAACTAGGAAATATCTCTAGGATCTATCTATCACTTTTTAACTAAATATACTATGTCTTAGTCCTCACTTAAAATATATCAAACAAGATAAATAATAAAGCACTGTGCAACCACTAAAAGAAAGGTTGTAAAGCGCCTTATCCAAAATCAAAAATACTGGTCTTTAAAATAAAGAAGACGTTTTCCCCATATAATCTCATTCTAACAGCTTAAGAAACATGGTAAATAACAGGATCACTAATAAAAATATTCTATCACCTTGATTATATAACATGAAATTAAAGAATATTGACACCAAGTAAAATTTTTGCAGATTATCATAATCTTTTCTCGACTATTTTTATTCTTTTATATCAATACTTGACCCAATACTCTTAGATATAATTGGATAGTCTTTCAAAGATTCATTCATACTTTTTATAGCCTCTTTATATTGATCACTGTCCTTCGCTCCCGACAATAACGACAATTTATCATTCCACGCATGATAATTTAGTGGTTCTACCTTTAATGATTCATTTAAAAGTTTCAATTTATCAGAATTATTTGTCTTTATTGCTGATTCATATCTAAAATATTCAGATTTCCTATATTCATCTATATGAGAAGAGAAGTAGTTATTGATCTGTATATAAGGAAGTGTAGAATTATAGTTGCCACAACCCTTCCATCCATAAACATCGTATCCGAGTTGATAATTATGATCGCTGTTTAAAAATATATATGCACAATGTCCTGGTTGCCCAATAGGAAAAGCTGGCACACCATATGCTTGTGCTAAAACGCAACTAAGCTTTGACATAGCTCCACAAACTCCACCATATTTAATAACTTCTTTTATAGTTGGATTAGGTCCGTAAAAATTTCCACTCTGAACGCTTACTCCAGTTTCAGGATTTTTCATAACATATTTAATTAGAGTATAGCCTCTTGTAATTCCTGATCTAGTTAACATATCTGGTTTATTTTGCTTCACATAATTTCTTAACCAGTTCATATCATCATCAGTTATTTTAGCATTTACTACATTTCTTGTTTCCTGTACAGTTAAACTTGCAAAATCTTCAAAAAGAACTCCTTGTTGAAGAGCATCTTCATAATTTAAGTATCTTTTGATTGGATCAATTTTCAAAGAAGAATTATACCAAGCACTTACTTCTTTGTTAAACTCCATAGCAACACTAATAGCAATTTTTAAATTAGTTCCCTGATGTGACTTATCAGATTTATTCCATATTTTAAACCATAATTCAAAAGCTTCTTTTTCATTTTCTAAATTATATGGATTTTTAAATTGGTATGAGGACATTCCCCCTTGATTAGATGTTGTTGCATAACCTGCATCTAAGTATAATTGCATAGCTTCAGAATTTCCATATAGCCAATTTAAAAATGCTTTGTGCCTATCATCTGCTTTTATAAAGCTATCCAAATATTCTTTCGTCAGTCTCGTTTCAATATTTTTTTGAAGTATTCCATTCATTTTTTCATTGAATAAAAAAACTTTAGATAATCCTTGTTTCCCAATTCGGATCTCTACCATTTTCTCAGATAACTCAATTGGTTTTACTATATTATTATCGTCATAACTTTTTACTCTAGAACTATGCTCAGATCCAGTTAAGCGAATTTTATAGCCTATTTTAAAAGGAACTTTTTCTGTTTCAGCCTCTAATTGTTTATTCCCTATAAAATCCTTACTGTAAATGACTTTATCTTGCAAATCCAAAACTTCGATTTTCTCATAAGAGCTAGTAAAATACTGATGTGGCTTCACATTATTAGTAACCAGTGTCAAATTCATAGTATTGTAATCTACTTTTAGCGTCGCATACTCCGAGTTACCTAATCCTAAAAAATGTAAAATTCGATTTTTATCATCTATTCTTTCTAACTTCCCATTTCTCACCATATACATATATGGATTAGTTTCATTTTGCTTCAATTGATCGTTATGATTTGTTACAAATCGACTAGGTTCTGTTTTATTAATTACTAAATAATAACCTTCTTTTAGATCCAATGCCTCAGACTGTGCCTGCTGCAATTGATTTCCTATATATTTTTTACTATAAACTGTATTTTTCTTATTATCCATAACTGTAATTGTCGCATATTCTTTATCAATATAGGAATGCGGTTTCACTGCTTTAGTAATTAATTTACAGCTGTAGCTTTTATCAGCATAAAAATATAGTTGTGCAAACGTTGAATCCCCTAATCCTTTAAAAGTAAATTCCTGTAATAAATCCGTAGCTCGAGATAGCAATGTAAGTATTTCTTCTTTTTGGGAATCAGTTGAATTCCCTACTTTTTCTTTTAATTTATCAATCTTTTCTTGAGTCACATCTTCTGATAATTTTGTACATTGCTCATCTGAAAATAAAGATGTAACATCGATTTTTAATTGATCTAATTGAGAAATATTTAGAGAAACATCTGAATCATTATCAGACTTATATTCTTTTGAATTTTTAGAATTATTTTTTTCTTCACTATCACTTGATTCAAGTGTCGCTGAACTATCTATCTCTGTAGATGAGGAATTAGTGATAGATTCTTGAACAGTATCTTTACTAAACATAGATTCACTGCTAGAAACTGATTTTTCCGAGGAATTCTCAGTAGATGATGAAGAATATACTATACTACTATTTTTTTCTGATACTTCTTTATTACTATCATCATCTGCATGGGAAATTGTAGAAATTGCACTAATTCCGAAGAATATTCCCATACATGTATATACAATAATTTTTTTGATTTCATGAAAAATTCTTTCCTATCTTGTAAGATATAATCAATATTAAATGGTGCTTATTATCGTTTTCAATCAAATTGATTGTCGTAATAAATAGATACTTGCTCAATTGAAAGAAAAAATAACTTTTAAGATAATTAAGTCATAATCAGAAGGCAAAAAACTAATTTAATAAGAAAAGAGAAGTACATTTGTACCATAGATATTCTTTAAAAAATTTTATTTATTCAAAACCCTCAAACTTAGACTGAAATTAAAAATGAAACGAATATAAATTATATTCGTTATTAAAAGCGATCGATATTCAACTTATAATTAATTAATCAATTTTGTAATAATCTATCTATTTTGCTTAATATATCAAGAAAATCCCTTCTTTATTTAATAA
>NZ_QPQX01000040.1:2191-3688 GCF_005234805.1 Enterococcus sp. ARL09-542 | reverse complement strand
CCATCGCCGTAATCAACCGTATCGCTTTTTGGTTGATCATAAGTAAGCGCCTGTTGGCTATCCGCGATACCTGTAGTTGTTGGATCATTAACGATACCAATAATCACTAGCACTGCAAATACTGTGTTTACTACAACAATCAGTTTATTGACCAAGTCACCAAAATCGTACTCAAATCCAAATACTGCAGCAATTGCTTGCACTGCTAGTGCTAGTGCTGGAATAACTGCCAACCAAAAAGCCTTACTTTTCAAACGTAATTTCCAATTAATATTGTTCATGTTTATCTACCTCCAAAAAATTTTATTAATTCTAAGACGAATGCGAATACCGCCCCTGCTGACGCACCAATTCCAAGAATCATTTTCCACATATTCGTTTTGTCGAGCATTTTTAGTTCATACTTGCGTTCATCAGACTTTTCATTTCTTTGCAATACTGCACGAAGGATTTCCGCATTTTGTTCGCTTTGCCGTGTGTTTTGCTCACGTAAGAAACGGTTTGATTCATCAACTCGTGCTAGACCTTCATTCATCGATTTTTGCATTTCCAGTGTAACGTCATTAAGACGCCCCAACTCTTTGTCATGCTGTTTTAACCGCTCCTCATGTGCTTGGACCTGCTTTTCTATTTCCACATATGCCACCTACTTCCCTGAAATAAAAAGCAACCGACTATTAAGCCGATTGCTCCTGATACTACATATCCGATTGTTTGGTTCCTTCTGGCTTTTTTGCTTCGTCAACAATTTTTGCAACATCTTCTCGTAAAACATCTGGCACACTTTCGATTGTGCGTTTTCCTTCAATTACGTGTGTTGCATATAACATTTTCAACGCTGAAAATTCCATTTTTCACTCCTCCTTTACTTTGAAAAAACATAATCTGATACTTCCATAAAAGCAGTTTGGACCATCTCAGATTCCTCTTGCATAGATTTTACTGTCTGTTTCAACTCTTCATTTTCTTGTTTCAATAAATCTAACTCTGACAGTTGGCTCTCGGAATTTTCATCTACAATAGACTGAATAAATTCGCTCATTTTTTCTGGATCATCATCGAATTCTTCTAAAACAATAGAAAAGAGCTCATCCATTTCCTCTGTGGTTGAACTCTTTTCTTTAATAACATGCTTGATATACAATTCTTTATATCTTTCTTTAGCTGTCATCGTCTGCCTCCTACACGTCTGCCGCTGAAAAGACTCCAGCTATATTGAAAATATCATTTGCATTATTTGTTAAATATCCAAAGTCGCTTCCCGTCCAGCCTAATCGATAGCTAATTGATATTTCACCATTCGTATCGATAGTGACCATGAATATTGTCGTTCCAGCTCCTTTACCTAAATACTTTACTTGCATTTGAGGTCTAAATCCTACCGGAAGTACACCTACAACATAAGTATCGTTTGTATTTGGTAGTGTACTATTATTTTTAAAGGCTCCACTCACTTGGACCATACGTCCTAATCTGGTTGCGCTAGGAAAATTGCCG
>NZ_QPQX01000040.1:0-1684 GCF_005234805.1 Enterococcus sp. ARL09-542 | reverse complement strand
AAGATTCAACTGCTAATGTTGCACTAGCATATTTCTTTTTTTGCCAACCACTCTTGTATGTGTATACCGCAATAATTTTATCACTTGTTGACGATTCAGTTTGAAACCATGTGGCTCCTTCTGTGGTATCGCTAGGCTGAGTAGGTTGCATATAGGCAACGCCCATAATGCCACGATCGCCTTTCGGTCCTGCTGGTCCCTGTGGTCCTTGAGGTCCAGTTGGCCCTGTATCACCTTTATCTCCTTTAATCAAAGACCAGGAGTAATCAGCAGCGTTGGTGCTTTCATTAGCAGTTGTTTTGTTGTAGGCTAATCCAATGTAAGTCTTACCTGTTGGACTATCAGACATTCCTGCGCCAGTAGCTGATGTGGCATACTTAATCCACGTATAAAGTGTTTGTCCATTATCTCCTTTGGGTCCCTGCGCTCCATCTGATCCTTTGATCAATGACCAAGTGTAGTCGGCATAGTTTGTCGATTCGGTGGCTGTTGGTTTGTTGTATGCCAATCCGATATAAGCTTTTCCTGTTGGGCTGTCAGACATTCCACTTGTTGGCGTATCTGCATACTTCAACCAAGTGTAATAAGTTTGACCATCAGACCCTTTAGGTCCCTGGATACCTTGATCCCCTTTTTCACCCATTTTTGCTGCAGAATAACCTGATTCATTTGTTCCATCTGTATATGTCCAAGTGGTTTTGGTCCATAAAAAAGATCCTGCTGGTACAGTAGGTATTGATGTAGTCCATCCGGTAGTTGGTTTTACAGTTCCAGAAGTTGAAGATACATATTCAATTTTCGTGCTTGAAATTCCTACGCCATCTTTTCCCGCAATTCCGTCAGTTCCGTTGTTACCATCTTTTGCATTGTATGAAACAGTATAACCAGTTTCTGTTGAAGAATCCGTGTAAGTCCAAGTAGTTTTAGTCCACAAATACTGACCCTTAATTAATGCCGGAACTTGAATTGTCCATCCAGAAGTTGGGGCTGACGTTCCACTTGTAGATTGAGCATAAGTAATATTTGTATCAGAAACTCCAACACCATCTTTCCCTGCGATGCCATCTTTTCCATTTTCTCCGTTCATACCTAAAATTCTTTGCCACGTATAATCAGCAGGATTTGTGGATTGGACATCATCAAATGTTGTGTAAGTTCCTACATAGGAAGGATATGCATTGATGAAATCTTCACTAGGCGCCGGTGTCCATGTTGAACCGTCACCAAACTCAACCTTGACAGTTTCTTTTTTTATTTGCGTCCACTTACCTGTACCCCTAGTTAATATCGAAAAACTTACAATCGTGCCAGCATTATCAGGATAAGTAAACTTTTTGCTAAATTTAGTCCATGTTGTTTCACTTGCTGGTGGTAGTTGCCCAATCGGAATATTGGCAGAACCACTCACCATGAAATAAGGCTCTGTAGTTCCTGTTCCACGATATTCAAAACTTATGTTGAGACTATCACCTTTTTTGGGACTTCTAGTAATTTTTGTACCAGCACCGAACTGTGATTCAGTAGTTGCTGTTATCTTAAGACCATCAGCTGGTAAAGCCCTAGTTCCACCACCGCTATTCCAAATAATTGGCCAGTCATTTGTATCTTCAAACTTAGTTCCTAGCAGTATGTTTTCATTCGGGTATGTTGTCGTAAATCGATCGGCACCATCTGGACTCCATGA